>NZ_JAGPYQ010000001.1:2410139-2711407 GCF_018070025.1 Streptomyces liliiviolaceus | reverse complement strand
CGTTGCCGAACGCCGGGTTCAGCAGGCCGATCACGTTGATCGAGTTGCCGCACACGTTGACCGGAACGTGCACGGGCACCTGGAGAACGTTGCCGGAGAGGACGCCGGGCGAGCCGACGGCCGCACCCTCGGCCTCGGAGTCGGCGAAGGCCGGGGCGCCCATGCCCATGGCCATGATCGCGCCCGCGATGACGACGGCACTCTTCTTGTGCTTCACGTACTTCCCTTTCTCTGCGGTCATGCCCAATGACGGCCGAAACCGGACGAGCCCAGCCTGAACGACTCGCACCATGACCTGCGGGCTGTTGAACGAGGGGACGGGGGACGAAGAAACTACAGAAAGTGCGACTCTCCGGTATTTCACCCGAACGCCCGGAGCGGAATGGGCGGCGAAACGTCACTTCATAAAGACAGAAAAGGAAAACGGAACATGACGCCGAAGAACCACGGGCCGCCCCGCCGCACAGAGCGGCGGGGCGGCCCGGGCAGTCCTCGTGACGACCGGTCAGCTGCCCGAGGCGCCGTTGCCCGAGAGCACCGGGATGTTGTCCAGGACGTGCGAGATCGGCTCGTCGCCCTTGCCCTGGGTGGAGTTCTCGGCGCACTGCTGGTTCTGCGGCGCCGACAGGACCGGCACGTCCTGCAGCACGGTGACCGGCACCAGGACGCCCACGAGGGACGCCAGGTTGGCCTTGACGGGCACACCGAGGCAGAGCTTGTTGAGCGAGCCCTGCACGAGCTGGCCCTGGGGGCTCATGTCGCCCTCGGCCTTGGCGTTGCCGTACACCTGCTCGGCGTTGTTGCCGTTGGCGGTGGTGACGCCGCTGTCGTTGCCGATGGCAAGCGCCTGCGGGGCACCCGCCGCCGCGACACCGACGACAGAGGCGGCGACCGCCGCCGTGGCCATTGCCTTCTTGAGCATTTCTCCGGTCCTTTCCTGCGCAGAGACCCGTGTTCCTGCTCCCGCATCAACCGGAGGGGGGCCGATTGGTTTCGACGTGTCACCCGGTTGGCCCGTTCGGCGGTCCGTAATTCACGGAAAGCTGCGCGCGCATGCGTAGTACAAACGGCATTCCCAAATGGGCCATCGGAGTGAACCGGAGCAACTATGCGGGCCGGGGGCAGTTGTCCAGGTCGCTCCGGTGGACGGGGTTACTCCAGAAGGGACCAGCAAGTGATCAAGAAGGTTATGGCTGCCGCGGCGGTCGCCGCTTCCGTCGCCGGTGTTACGGCTGCCGCCGCCCCCTCGGCGATGGCGATCGGCAACGACAACGGCGTCACCACCGCCAACGGCAACCACGCCGCGCAGATCTACGGCAACCAGGCGACGTACGGCGACATGAGCCCGCAGATGGCGCTCATCCAGGGTTCGCTGAACAAGCCCTGCATCGGCCTGCCCGCCAAGGCCAACCTGGCCTCGCTCGTCGGCCTGGTGCCCGTCACGGTCGCCCAGGACGTGCCGATCCTGTCGGCCCCGCAGAACCAGCAGTGCACCGAGAACTCCACGCAGGCGAAGGGCGACGAGCCCCTCTCGCACATCCTGAGCAACATCCCGGTGCTCTCGGGCAACGGTGCCTCCGGCAGCTGATCTGCCGCATCACCCTGTGGGCCGCCGGCCTTCCCGGCGGCCCGCTCCCCCTGCCACGTCAACGGCGGCGCGTAGCTCCGGTCCCGAGGAAAGCCTGTGGGCCAATCGGGGCAAACCCCGCAACCGCACCGTCCACCGCACTGTTGATGAATATGCGGCTCCGTTACGGGGGCCACTCTCCGAAAGGGAACGAAAATGAAGAAGCTGATGGCGACCGCGGCACTCGCCGCCTCTGTCGCCGGTCTGTCGGCCGTCGCCGCGCCCCAGGCGCTGGCCATCGGCAACGACGACGGCGTCACCACCGCCAACGGCAACGGTTCCGTCCAGAAGTACGGCAACCAGGCCACGCACGGCAAGATGAGCCCCCAGCTCTCCCTCGTGCAGGGCTCGCTCAACAAGCCGTGTGTCGGTCTGCCGGTCAAGGCCAACCTGGCCTCGCTCGTCGGCCTGGTGCCCGTCACCGTCCTCCAGGACGTGCCGATCCTGTCGGCCCCGCAGAACCAGCAGTGCACCGAGAACTCCACCCAGGCGAAGGGCGACGAGCCCCTGTCGCACATCCTGGACAACATCCCGGTGCTGTCGGGCAACGGCGCTGCCGGAAGCTGACCTTCCCAGCTCCACCATGCTCCGCGAACAGCGGGTCACCCTTCGGGGTGGCCCGCTGTTCCCGTGTTCACCGTTCCGGTGCGGGCGATTCCCGTGTGTACTGCTGTTCCGGTGCGGGTGACGGGTTGGCGTAGAGCGCGTCGATGTCCGAGGCGTACGCCTCCGTCACCGCGTGGCGCTTGATCTTCAGGGACGGGGTCAGCAGGCCGTTGTCCTCGGTGAACTCGCCCTCCACCAGGGCGAAGTCGCGGATCGACTCGGCCCTGGAGACGGCCTGGTTCGCGTGGTCCACGACCTTCTGGACGTCGGCGCGCAACCGCGGGTCGCCGACCAGCTCGGACAGCGGGGTGTCGGCCGGCATCCCGCGGACGTACAGCCAGTGGGTGAGGTCCTCGCGGTCCAGGGTGATCAGGGCGGCGACGTAGGAGCGGTTGTCGCCGACGACCACGCACTGGCCGACCGGCGGACGGCTGCGCAGGCGGTCCTCCAGGACGGCCGGGGAGACGTTCTTGCCGCCCGAGGTGACGAGGATGTCCTTCTTGCGGCCGGTGATGGTGAGGTAGCCGTCCTCGTCGAGCGAGCCCAGGTCGCCGGTGGCGAACCAGTCGTCGGTCAGGACGGCGTCGGTGGCGGCCGGGTCGTTCCAGTAGGCGCCGAAGACGATGCCGCCCTTGATGAGCACCTCGCCGTCGTCGGCGATCCTGACGGCCGTGCCCGGTACGGGAAGGCCCACCGTGCCCGGGCGGGGCCGCAGGGGCGGCACGATGGTCGCGGCGGCCGTGGTCTCCGTCAGCCCGTAGCCCTCGTAGACGAGGATGCCGGCGGCGTAGAAGAAGAGGCTGAGCTCGCGGTCGAGCGGGGAGCCGCCGCTGATGGCATAGCGCGTACGGCCGCCGATCTCCTTGCGGACACGGCGGTAGACCAGCAGGTCGTACAGGGCCCAGGCGGCGTAGAGACCGAGGCCCGGCCCCTTGCCGCGGCCGAGGAACCTGTCCAGGTGCAGTTCGCCGAAGCGGACGGCGACGCGGTGGGCGCGGTCGAAGGAGGCGCCGCGGCCGATGCGTTCGGCGGTGGCGCGGCCGGTGCCGTGGATCTTCTCGAAGAGGTAGGGCACGCCGACCAGGAAAGTGGGCCGGAACTCCCTGAGCGCCGGGCGGAGTTCGTCGGGCTTGATGCTCGGGAAGTGGCCCAGCTCGATCCGTGCCATCAGACAGGAGATCTGGAGGGTGCGGCCCAGGATGTGGGCGAGGGGCAGGAAGAGGAGGGTCGAGGCCTGCTGGCCGGTGACCTCCTTGAAGACGGGGTGGAGGAGTTCGACGGTGTTGGCGGCCTCGGCGTACAGGTTGGCGTGGGTGAGGACGCAGCCCTTGGGCCGGCCGGTGGTGCCGGAGGTGTAGCAGATCGTCGCGACGGTGTCGGGGTTCAGGGCGGCGCGGCGCTTGGTGACCTCGTCGTCGGGCAGGTCGCGTCCGAGGGCGGTCAGTTCGGCGACGGCGCCACCGCGAACGGTTCCCTCGCGGTCAACCTCGGCGGCCCCGTCGGCCTCGGCGTCGAGCTGCCAGATGCGCGGGGGTGCCGGGTGGTCGGCCGTGCCGGTCGTGACCGCCGCCGCGTTCTCCGGTGTCTCGACGACGACGAGACGGGCGGCGGAGTCCCGGACGATCCACTCGATCTGCTGGGGCGAGGAGGTGGGATACACCGGGACGGACAGGCCGCCCGCGGCCCAGATCGCGAAGTCGAGCAGCGTCCACTCGTAGCGGGTACGGGACATCACCGCCACGCGGCCGCCCGGTTCGAGACCCGCCGCGATCAACCCCTTGGCCACGGCGGTGACTTCACGGGCGAAGGCGGTGGCGGTCACCGGCTGCCAGGTGCCGCGTTCGGCGCGGCGCAGGACCACGGCGTCGGGTGCCTCGGCCGCGTTGGCGAAGGGCAGGTCGGCGATGCTGCCGGTGGTGGTGGTCGGGGCGAGGGCGGGCATGCGCGCCTCACGGACCGTGCCGCTCCCGTCCCTCGTGAGGTCGACCTGGACACGGCCTCTCGGATCGGTGCGCTTCTTCGCCTGTTTCAGTTCCCTGCGTACGCCCATGGCGGCTCCCGGTGGCGGCTCTCGGTGCGGTGGCGCTTGCCCGTTGCGGTGACGCTTACTTACTTCGGAGTAAACTTACTCATGCGTAGGGGATTTTCAACAGGCCCGTCAAGCTCGGCCGGACGTGGGCCGATGAACGGATCATGACGTCGACGCACTCCCCCGCCCGCCCCTCGCACTTCTTCCACGGCAGGAACCGTCCGCCCTCGTCGTCCGCCCTGTCCCTGCCGCCCGGGTCCGGTCCCGGTACCGCGTGGGCGGACCGGCTGCGGGTGGCGGTGTGGGTCGTGCCCGCGCTGCTGATCGCGTACGCGGGGTTCCGGCGGCGGTGGATGTCCGACGACGCCTACATCTACGTACGGACCGTGCGGCAGGTGCTCGCGGGGAACGGGCCCGTGTTCAACGCGGGTGAGCGGGTCGAGTCGTCGACCGGCACCCTGTGGCAGTGGCTGCTCGTCGCGGCCGGGGCGGCGGGGGTCGATCCGGCGACGGCGGCGGTGTACGGGGGGCTGCTGCTGACCGCGGCCGGGTTCGCGCTGGCGGGGATCGGCGCGCTGCGGACGTACGGCGGGCGGGCGGCCGTGCCGCTCGGGTCCCTGGTGCTGCTCGGGCTGCCGCCCGTCTGGGACTTCGCGACCTCGGGGCTGGAGACGGGGCTCGCGACGTGCTGGATCGCGGGCGCGTGGCTGGCGCTGACGACGAGGCCGGCCTCGCTCGTCACGTCATTCGTCATCGGGCTCGGTCCTCTGGTGCGGCCCGATCTGGGGCTGGTGACCGTGGTGTTCCTGGGCGCCCAGTGGCTGCTCGTACGGCCGTCGTGGCGGGGGGCGTTCGCGGGGGCGGGGGCGGCGGGGGCACTGCCGGTCGCGTACGAGGTGTTCCGGGCCGGGTACTACGGACATCTGGTGCCGCTGCCCGCCGTGACGAAGGAGGCCTCGCGGAGTCTGTGGGGGCGGGGGCTGATCTACCTCGGGGACTTCGCGCAGCCGTATCTGCTGTGGGTGCCGGTGCTGTTCGTGGCGGTGGCGCTCGTTCCGGCCCGCGGGAGCTTGCGCGGGCCGGGGGGTCTGCGCGTGTCGGGAGTGGTGCGGGTCGTGCCCGCACTCGCGCCCGTCGTCGCCGGGCTGCTGTGCTGGCTGTACGTCGTGAAGGTCGGCGGTGACTTCATGCACGGGCGCATGCTGCTGCCCGGGCTGCTGCTGATGCTGCTGCCCGTGTTCGTCGTCCCGGTGACGCGGGTGGGCACGTTGGCGGCGGTCGGCGTCGGGCTGTGGGCGGTGGTCTGCGCGGGCTGGCTGCGGATGCCGTACGGCGGGCAGATCGGGCCGGCGGGGATCGCGGACGAGCGCGGGGTGTACGTGCGGCACAACGCCGATCCGCATCCCGTGCGGCACACCTTCGCGGGGGCGCCGCACCACTTGCGGTACGCGCGTGCGGTGGCGGCGGCCGGCCGGTCGGGGGCGCCGGTGCTGGTGCTGGGCAAGGACGGGTGGGTCCGGGGCTCCTCCGGCGGGGTGACGGCGAGTTATGTGGTCCTGGGACTCAACGGCTCGGTCGTTCCGCTCGACGGGGCCGCGCTGGATCCGATCGGGCTCGCGTATCCCCTGGCGGCGCATTCCGAGCGGGTCGGGGCGGGGCGGGTGGGCCACGACAAGCACCTGCCGGCGGCCTGGCTGGTGGCCGACCGGGGGGTGGGGATGCCGCCCGCCGGGGTCTCGGCCGCCGAGGTGGGCGCTGCGCGGCGGGCGTTGCGGTGCGGGGCTCTGGCCGAGCTGGAGGGGGCTGTTCGGGGGCGGTTGACGGCGGGGCGGTTCCTGCGGAACGCGGTGGGTTCGTGGGAGCGGACGTCGTTTCGGTTCCCGAACGATCCGCTTCTCGCGGAGAGGAAGCTGTGCGGGTGACCTCCGGTCGGGGGTTGGCTGTCGACTGCGGGTGCGTGTCCGCGTGCCTTCGGGGGTGGGTGGTTGCGCGCCGGGCGGACGTGCGGGTGGGTGGGGGTGACCCGCGCCGTTCCCCGCGCCCCTTAGGGGGTGGGTGGCTGCGCGCCGCGCGGACGTGCCGGTCCGTGGGGGTTGGCCGCGCCGTTCCCCGCGCCCCTCACGGGGCGGGGGGCTGCGCACCGAACCGACGTGCCGGTCCGTGGGGGTGACCCGCGCCGTTCCCCGCGCCCCTCACGGGGCGGGGGGCTGCGCACCGAACCGACGTGCCGGTCCGTGGGGGTGACCCGCGCCGTTCCCCGCGCCCCTCACGGGGCACGGGCCGGCTTTTAGGGGCGCGGGGAACTGCGCGGCCAGCCCCCACCGGGCCGCACCTGCACAGCGACCTCAAGGCCACGCCCCTCAGGGGCGCGGGGAACTGCGCGATCAGCCCCCACCGGGCCGCACCTAGATGGCGACCTCAAGGCCCCGTCCCTCAGGGGCGCGGGGGGTTAACTGGGCAGGGTTGTTGCCTGGGTGATCGTGTTTGACAAGTCTTGGATCGCGCGGCTCTCCGTGGTGGCGGCCAGATGCGAGGCGCGGCGGCCCAGTTCGCCCAGCGGCAGTGCCCCCGGCAGCGCACTCCACCGACCGTCACCCGAGCGGAGCGCGTCCGCGAAGTACGCCGCGACCGCCGTCACCTGGAGCCCGCTTCGTGCGGTCGTCGTGGTCCACAGCGGACCGTCGAGCGCGTCCGCCTCCACCCAGCCCGTCTCCTCGTGCGGGACACGGGTGGAAGGGTCCAGCCACCGCACGGTCGCCGTCGCCACGTGCCCCCTCGCACCGGGCTTGACCCGCACCGCGTACAGCGCCGTCACCGTGTGCCCCGGACCCGTCTCGCCGCCGTCCACCCGGTCGTCGCGGAAGTCCTCGTCGGCGACCTGACGGTTGTCGTAGCCGATCAGACGGAATTGGTCCACGGTGACGGGGTCGAAGGACACCTGCGCCTTCGCGTCCCTCGCCGTCAGGTCGATGTTGCGCGGCAACTCGTCGCAGAAGACCGTGCGCGCCTCCTCCGCCCCGGACACGTACGTCGTGTGCCCGTCCCCCTTGTCCGCGAGGCGTTCCATCAGCGCGTCGCCGTAGTCGCTGCCCACGCCGACCCCGAAGAGCGTGATGCCGTGCTCGCGGCGGGCGTCCCCGATCCGGTCGAGGATGGCGTCGGCGTCGGTCTCGCCGGTGTTGGCGAGGGCGTCGGAGAGCAGTACGACCCGGTTGGTGGCGCCTTCCCGCAGCCCCTCGACGGCCGTACGGTAGCCGGTCGTGACGCCCGCGCCGAGGTTGGTCGAGTCGGTGGGTTCGAGGGTGTCGATCGCCTCGTGGACGCGGCCCCGGTGGTCGCCCAGGCGTGTCATCGGCAGCACGGTCCGCGCCTCGTCGCTGAAGCTGACCAGCGCGACCGCGTCGTCGTCGCGCAGCCGGTCCGTCATCACGTCGAGGGATTCCTTGGCCAGGTCCAGGCGGCCCGGTTCGGCCATCGAGCCGGAGACGTCGATGACGAAGGTCAGGGCTGCGGGCCGCCGTTCGCCGCTGTCCTCGGCCTCCCGGGTGGCCAGGCCGACCCGGAGGAAGCGCCAGTCCCGGCTCTCCTCTTCGATGCCGTCCTCGAACCCGTCCTCGGGGGCGGCCGTGCGCGCGCCGTCCATCGTGACCGTGAAGCCGTTGCCGTCGGGGCGCTCGTAGTTCTGGCGGAAGCTGTTGATGAATTCCTCGGGGCGGACCGTCGACGGATCGGGCCGCCGCCCCTCCCGCAGGGTTCGGCGCGCGTACCCGTACGACGCGGTGTCGACGTCCAGGGCGAACGTGGAGAGGTAGTCGGCCGGGGGCGCGCTCTCCCGGAGTTCGCCCTTGCCCTCGTCGTCCTCGTAGCCCTGATCGGTTCCCCCGCCCGTGGCCGGCGGGGCCGTCGGCTGGGCCGGGGCGGGGGCCGGGAACCCGTTGTCCTCCCGGGTCCTGCCACTGCCCCGGTCTTTCGAGTCGTCGCCGATGCCGCCGCCGCAGGCGGTGAGCAGGAGTCCGAGCGAGACGGTCGCCGCGACGAACACGCCACGCACGCGCCGCCCCCGCCGGCGCACGCGTACGCGCGGTCGCCGCGCGCCCGGCGGTCCTCCCCGCGTGTCCTGCCGCTCTGTCCGTTGCCGTTCGGTGCGCCTCATGTGTGTCCCCTCGGTGACCGCTGTGAGCCGACGTCTGTGACTGTGACGGCCGGGGCGGGCGGAAGGAGCGGCCCGAGGCGTTGCGGATGGATCTCGATGCGGCCACGGTGGACGCCGGTCGAGACCGGTGGGTGACCCTCCGGAGACCTGGGAGTCACCGGAGGGTCCGAGGGGCACCGGGAGGGGAGGACAGAAGCCGCTTTACGGGGCTTCTACGACACCACGTCCTTGCGGGCGAACCCGCGGAACGCCAGGGCGAACAGCACCAGCGCGTACGTGACCGAGACGGCCGTGCCCTGGATCATGCCGCCCCATTCGGGGGTGGGCTGCACCGCGTCGGCCCACGCGAACTGCCAGTGCGCGGGCAGGAAGTGGCGCCAGTCGCCGAGGGCGGTGACGGCGTCCAGTACGTTCCCGACGATCGTCAGGCCGACCGCGCCGCCCACCGCGCCCAGCGGGGCGTCGGTCTTCGTCGACAGCCAGAACGCGAGCCCGGCGGTGACCAGTTGGGACGCGAAGATGAACGCGATCACGATCACCAGGCGCTGGGCCGCGGTGCCCGCGGACAGGGAGCCCCCGGTGGGGATCTCCAGCGGACCCCAGCCGTACGCGACCGAGCCCACCAGCAGTGCGACGACCGGCAGCAGCACCATCGCGGCGAGGCTGAGGCCGAGCGCGACCACGAGCTTGGACCACAGGAGGCGGGCCCTGGGCACGGGCGCGGCGAGCAGATAGCGCAGGGAGGACCAGCTGGCCTCCGAGGCGACGGTGTCGCCGCAGAACAGCGCGACCGGGACGACCAGCAGGAAGCCCGCCGAGACGAAGAGGTTCGTCGCGGCGAAGTTGGCGCCCGACGCCGTGGCCGTGTCCATGAGGGTGACCCGGCCCTCGCGGCCCTCCGGCTGGCCGCCGATCGCGAAGGCCACGACCAGCACGAACGGCAGGGCGGCGAGGATCGCCCCCATGATCAGCGTGCGGCGGCGCTTCAGCTGGCGCATCAGCTCGACCCGCAGCGGCAGGGTCCGCCCGGCCCGGTAGCCGTCCGCCGTCTCGGCACGCTCGACAAGTGTGCTCACGCGGAGCCTCCGATCAGGGTCAGGAACGCGTCCTCCAGGCGGCGGTGGGGGCCGAGGGAGGCCACCGGCACTTCCAGCCGGACCAGCTCCACGAGGAGCCGGGCGGCTGCCGCGGAGTCGTCGACGGGTGTTCCGGAGACCTCAGTTCCGGAAACCGCCGTTCCCGGACTCGCCGCCCCGGAACCCACCGCCCCGGAACCCGCCACCTCGGAACCCGCCGCCCCGGAGTCCACCGTCACCGGGCCGCGCGCCGACAGCCGTATCAGCAGGCCGTCGTCCGTGCGGAGCGCCGAGTCGATGCCCGGGAGTGCCGCCACCTTCTCCACCAGCGGGTCCGGGATGTCGGCCGCGAGGCCGACGAGGAGGGTGTCGCCGGAGCCGATGATCTCGTGGACCGGGCCGGCCTGGACGAGCCGGCCGCGGTCCATGACGACCAGATGCGTGCAGGACTGCTCGACCTCGGCGAGGAGATGGCTGGACACGATGACCGTGCGCCCCGCGGCGGCGTAACGGATCATGACCTCGCGCATCTCGCGGATCTGGGGCGGGTCGAGGCCGTTCGTCGGTTCGTCGAGGATCAGCAGGTCGGGCAGGCCGAGCATGGCCTGGGCGATGGCGAGGCGCTGCCGCATGCCCTGGGAGTACGTGCGGACCGCGCGGGACAGCGCGTCCCCGAGGCCCGCGATCTCCAGCGCCTCCTCCAGGTGGGCGTCCTCGGGCGGACGTCCGGTGGCCTGCCAGTACAGGTCGAGGTTCTCGCGGCCGGACAGGTGCGGCAGGAAGCCCGCGCCCTCCACGAAGGCGCCGACCCGGGAGAGGACCGGTGAGCCCGGCCGGATCGCGTGCCCGAAGACCCGGATCTCGCCGGCGTCGGGCTTGATGAGGCCCATGAGCATGCGCAGGGTGGTGGTCTTGCCCGCGCCGTTCGGGCCGAGCAGACCGAGTACCTGGCCCTTCTCCACGCGGAACGACAGGTCCCGTACGGCATAGCGGTCCGACGACTTCGCGTACCGCTTGCCCAGGTCGGTGATCTGGAGGGGGACTTCGGCGAGCGCCGGGTCGGGCGGGGTCGCGGTGGTGCGGCGACGGCCCGTCAGCAGCAGGGCCAGCGCGGTCAGCGCGCCGGCGATCGGCAACCACCACACCCAGGCGGGCAGCCCCGCCGCCCCGGTCGTCAATCCGGGCGCGGTCGGCACGGCGAGGTCGCTCCGCACGGAGACGGTGTACGTGGCCGGGGCCGCCGGGGACGCGTAGCCGAGGTCGGTCGAGGCGAGGACCAGGCGCAGATGGTGACCCTTGCGCACCTCGTGGTCGATGGCGGGCAGGGTGAGGCGTACGTCCTTGCCGCTGTCGCCGGTCGCGACCCGGACCGGGGTGACCAGCTGGGACGGCAGGACCTGCTGCCGGCCGCCGGGGCCGACGTCGTACACCTTGGCGAAGAGGACGGCCTCGTCGGTCGTCGACTTCACGTTCACCGTCACGGTGGGCGAGCCGGTGATCCGCAGGTCCTTGGTCACGGCCTCGGAGTCGAAGCGCGCGAACTGGCCGGGGAAGTCGAGCGACACCCCGACGCCGAGCGAGGACAGCTGGGAGAGGCCGCCGGCGCCGCCGAGACCGGGGAGGGCCGAGATGCCGGGCGGGCTGGCGCCCGCGGGGTTGGAGAACTCCTGCTCGCGTCCGCTCAGCGCCACCTCGCGGTCGCCGCCGGTCAGGCCGGGGTAGGTGTCCGCGTCGGCGCCGCGCAACTGGGCGCCGCCGTCGGTCGAGTCGATGCCGCCGGTGCGGGTGACCCGGAACGCGGGGCCCGTGTCGGCGTTCTCGTCGTCCTTGAGGTAGCGGTCGAACCACGAGGTCACGCGGGCCTGGACGCGGTCCGTCTCCATGTCGCCGCCGTCGTGGCCGCCGGCGATCCAGTCGACGTCCACGGGGGCGCCGTTGGCCTTGATCGCCTTGGCGATCCTGTCGGCCTGGCCGAGCGGGAAGAGGGAGTCGGTCTGGCCCTGCATGATGAGCGTGGGGACCTTGATGCGGTCGCCGACGGCGGAGGGACTGCGCTCCTCAAGGAGCTTCATGGCCGCGGCGTCTGGCTTCCCGGACTCCGCGACACGCTCGTACATCTCGCAGAGCCGGGGCTCGAACTTGTCGCAGCCGCCGCCGGAGTTGATGAACATCCCGGCCCAGAGCTTCTTGAAGACGCCGTTCGGGAACAGGGCGTCCGAGAGGTTCCAGTACGTGATCGCGGGTGCGATGGCGTCCACCCGCTGGTCGTAACCGGCCGCGAGGAGGGAGACCGCGCCGCCGTACGAGGCTCCGGCGACGCCCACCCGGGGGTCGCCGGCCTTGTCGAGCTGGACCTCGGGGCGCTTCGCGAGCCAGTCGACGAGCTTGGAGACGTCGGCGACCTCGCCCTTCGGGTCGTTCAGGCCGATCTTGCCGGTGGACCTGCCGAAGCTGCGGGACGACCAGGTCAGGACCGCGTAGCCGTCTCGGGCGAGGTCCTCCGCCTGCTCGCGTACGTCCTCCTTGTCGCCGCCGAAGCCGTGGGTCAGCAGGACGGCGGGGCGGCGGTCGCCGGAACGAGCGGAGGTGGAGCCGGAGGTGAAGTACGACGTGTCGATCCTCACTCCGTCCGCCGTGGGGATGACGCGGTCGGCGCGGTGCACCGCGGGTGCGCCGTCGGAGGCGACCGCGGTCCATGTCCCGGCGCCGGCGAGCACGACGACGAGGGCCGCGGCGGTCAACCGGCGCGGCCCTCGCAACCACCGTCGTGGTGCTGCGGGCAATCGAAGATCCATGGTTCAACCGTACGGGGCCCTGCCGGGCGGGGGTGGGGTCGGTGGGGGGAGGTTGGCGGTATCCCGTAGGAGTACGAGGGCTGTCACATGTACCGCGCGTGCGGTATGCGGGGTGGCTCCGCCGGTGGTCCTGTGCGGGTCGGTAGGGGCTGGCCGCGCCGTTCCCCGCGCCCCTAGTGGGTGTCCGGGACCGTTACCAGCCAGCGGGTGGTTCGGCGGGGGCGTAGGTACAGGGCCCAGTAGAGGGTTGCCGTCGCCGTGATGCCGCCCGTCCAGGCCAGGTACGTCGGGTCCTGCATGGTGAGGACGTAGACGAGGACCGCTGTGAGGAGGATCGGGAGCGTCGGCCACAGCGGCATGCGCCAGGCCCGGGTGTGGGCGTGGGGGCCCCGGCGGGCCAGGAGCGCGGCCACCGCCACCAGGATGTACATGCTCGTGACGGAGACGCCCGTGATGCCGTACAGGGTGTCGAGGTTGACGAAGCACAGCGCCGCGCCGGGTACGCCCACCACGAGCGTCGCCACCCACGGGGAGCCGAAGCGGCCGAGCTTCGACAGGACGCCGTTGACCGGCTCGGGCCACGCCTTGTCGCGGGCGGAGGCGAACAGCACGCGGGAGTTCTGGATGACCATGACGATGCCCGCGTTGATGATGGCGAGCGCCACGCAGAGGCTGACGAACGTACCGACCGCCGAGTTCGACCACGCGGCGACCATGGCGCCGATGTCCCCGCCGGTGAGCGCGGCCAGGTCGGGGGCGCCCAGGGTGATCGCCGCCACCGGCACGAGGATGATCACCGTGGAGATGGCGAGGGTGGCCAGGACCGTACGGGCCACGTTGCGGCGCGGGTTCTCCAACTCCTCGGAGAGGTAGACGGCCGTCGAGAAGCCCTGGGTGACGAAGAGGGCGATCGCGAGCCCGGAGACCACCAGCATCACCGTCACGGTGTCCGGATGCCCGCCGGGGCCGGCCACCTCCATGGACACCAGGCTGCCCGCCCCGCGCTCGGCGTGGGCGAAGCCGAGGACGGCCACCACGGCCGCCGCGATGACCTCCAGGACCAGGAAGATCCCGGTGATCCAGGCGTTGGCCCGCAGGTCGAGCAGGCCCGCGAGGGTGGCGAGCGCCATCACGCCCGCGCCCGCCCAGGACGCGTCGAGGTGCACGAGGGGCGCGAGGTAGTCGGCCGTGCCCATCGCGATCACCGGCGGGACGATCATCACGACGAGGAGCGACAGGACGAAGACCAGCCAGCCCGCGAGCCGGCCGGCCATCGTCGACACCATGGCGTACTCGCCGCCCGCGCTGGGGATGAGGGTGCCCAGCTCCGAGTAGCAGAACGCCACGGCGATACAGAGCAGCGAGCCGATGGCGATCGTCAGGGCCGTCGCCGTGCCGAGGGATCCGAACAGGTCGGGGACGACCACGAAGAGCGTGGAGGCCGGTGTCACGCAGGAGATCGTGAGCAGGGTCCCGCCGACGACCCCGATGGATCGCTTGAGCGTACGGGGACCGGTGCCGGTTTCGCCGGGACCGCCGTCCGGTGCCCTGGGGACGGCGGCGGAGTCGACGGTGCGAAGCGTGTCAGTCATGGAGCGGTTCCGATCGACTCGTGCGGCGGGGGTGCGTGCTCCCGTGCCGCATCGAACCCTGCGGAATCCGAATCGTCAACGGTCCTCGACCTACGGAATCCGTAGATCGAGGGGGACTCAACTGCCGTTCTTGACAGGGGGGTGCAAGCAGCCTCAGCGATCGGCGCCCGTGCGGTAACCGCAGCACGGGCGCCGAAATTCACAGCCGATGTTCACCGGGGAAGGTGCCGGCGGAAGGTGTGCCGACGGAACGTGCCGGCGGGCTCAGTGGTTGCGCGGGAATCCGAGGTCCACGCCCGCCGGGCCCTCCGAGGGGTCCGGCCAGCGGGTCGTGACGACCTTGCCGCGGGTGTAGAAGTGCGTGCCGTCGTTGCCGTAGATGTGGTGGTCCCCGAAGAGGGAGTCCTTCCAGCCGCCGAAGGAGTGGTAGCCCACCGGCACCGGGATCGGCACGTTCACGCCGACCATGCCCGCCTCGATCTCCAGCTGGAAGCGGCGGGCCGCGCCGCCGTCCCGGGTGAAGATCGCGGTGCCGTTGCCGAAGGGGGAGCTGTTGATCAGCGCCACGCCCTCGTCGTACGTGTCCACGCGCAGCACGCACAGCACCGGGCCGAAGATCTCGTCCCGGTAGGCGTCCGAGTCGGTGGGGACCTTGTCGAGCAGCGAGAGCCCGATCCAGTGGCCGTCAGCGCATTCGGGGTGGTCCTCGACCGTGTACCCGGTGCCGTCGAGGACGACCTCGGAGCCCTGGGCGGCGGCGCCCGTCACGTACGAGGCGACCTTGTCGCGGTGGGCCGCGGTGATCAGCGGGCCCATCTCGGACGCCGGGTCGTTCCCGGGGCCGATCTTGATCTGCTCGGCGCGCTCGCGGATCTTCGCGACCAGTTCGTCGCCGATCGCACCGACCGCGACGACGGCCGAGATGGCCATGCAGCGCTCGCCCGCCGAGCCGTAGGCGGCGGAGACGGCCGCGTCGGCCGCCGCGTCCAGGTCGGCGTCCGGGAGGACCAGCATGTGGTTCTTGGCGCCGCCGAGGGCCTGGACGCGCTTGCCGTTGGCGGAGGCGGTGGTGTGGATGTACCGGGCGATGGGGGTGGAGCCGACGAAGGAGACCGCCTTGACGTCCGGGTGCTCCAGAAGGCGGTCGACGGCCACCTTGTCGCCGTGCACGACGTTCAGCACGCCGTCCGGAAGGCCCGCCTGCGCGAACAGCTCGGCGAGCCGGACGGCCGCCGACGGGTCCTTCTCGCTCGGCTTGAGCACGAAGGTGTTGCCGCACGCGATGGCGAGCGGGAACATCCACATCGGCACCATCGCCGGAAAGTTGAACGGCGTGATGCCCGCGACGACCCCGAGCGGCTGGCGGATCGACGCCACGTCGACCCGCGAGGCCACCTCGGTCGACAGCTCGCCCTTCAGCTGGACGGTGATCCCGCACGCCAGGTCGACGATCTCCAAGCCGCGCGCGACCTCGCCGAGCGCGTCCGAGTGGACCTTGCCGTGCTCGGCGGTGATCAGGGCGGCGATCTCGTCGCGGTGGGCGTCCAGGAGCGCGCGGAACGCGAAGAGGATCGCGGACCGCTTGGCCAGCGAGGAGGTGCCCCAGCTCGCGTAGGCGTCCTTAGCGGCGGCGACCGCGGCGTCCACCTCCTCGACGCTCGCGAAGGCGACCTTCGTGGTGACGGCGCCGGTCGCGGGGTCGGTGACCGGCCCGTACGTGCCCGACGCGCCCGCAGCGTTTTCGACGGGCTTGCCGCCGATCCAGTGGTTGACGATCTTCGTCATGCCCGAGAACTCCTTGTCATGCCCGAGAACTACGTCACAGATGGCGGCGCCGGGTGGAGGCCAGCCGTTCGTACAGCGCGCGTGCCTTGACCGCCGACGGTCGGGTCGCGGTCTCGGCCACAGGAACATCCCACCAGGCCTGCGCCGGGGGCGCGCCCGACACTGTGTCTGCCGTTTCGGTCTCCACGTAGACACATGTGGGAGTGTCGGCGGCCCGTGCCTCGGCGAGGGCGGTCCGCAGGTCGTCCACGGTCTTGGCGCGCAGCACCCGCATACCGAGGCTCGCCGCGTTGGCGGCCAGGTCGACGGGGAGCGGGCGCCCCGTGTACGTACCGTCCTCGGAGCGGTGGCGGTAGGCGGTGGCGAAGCGCTCGCCGCCGACCGTCTGGGAGAGGCCGCCGATGGACGCGTACCCGTGGTTCTGCAGGATGACCACCTTGATGGCGATGCCCTCCTGGACGGCGGTGACGATCTCGGTGGGCATCATCAGGTACGTGCCGTCGCCGACCAGGGCCCACACGGGCCGGTCCGGGGCCGCCATCCGGATGCCGATCGCGGCCGGGATCTCGTAGCCCATGCAGGAGTAGCCGTACTCGACGTGGTACTGGTCGCGGGACCGGGCGCGCCAGAGTTTGTGCAGGTCGCCGGGGAGGGAGCCGGCCGCGTTGACGATGATGTCGTCGCCGGTGACCAGGTCGTCGAGCGCGCCGAGGACCTGCGGCTGGGTGGGCCGCGCGTAGGGGTCCTCCGCCTCGTAGGCCGCGTCGACGCGGTGCTCCCAGCGCTCCTTGTCGTCGGTGTACTCGGTGACGTAGGCGGGCCCGGCGCGGTGGCCGTGCGGGGCGAGGGCCGCGGTGAGGGCCTCCAGGGCGGTGCGCGCGTCGGCGACCAGCGGCTGCCCGGACATCTTGTGGCCGTCGAAGGCGGCGATGTTGATGTTCAGGAAGCGCACGTCCGGGGCGGCGAAGAGGGTGCCGGAGGCGGTGGTGAAGTCGGTGTAGCGGGTGCCGACGCCGATGACCAGGTCGGCGGTGCGGGCGAGTTCGCAGGCGGTCGCGGTGCCCGTGTGCCCGATGCCGCCGACGTCCGCCGGGTGGTCCCAGGCGAGCGAGCCCTTGCCGGCCTGTGTGGAGGCGACCGGGATCCCGGTGAGGTCGGCGAACCGGCGCAGCGCGTCCTCGGCCTCGCTGTGGTGGACCCCGCCGCCCGCGACGACCAGGGGCCGCCTGGCCGTCCGTATCGTCCGGACGGCGACGGCCAGTTGCGCGGGGTCGGCGACCGGACGGCGTACGGTCCACACGCGTTCGGCGAAGAACTCGTCGGGCCAGTCGAAGGCCTCCGCCTGGACGTCCTGCGGGAGCGCGAGGGTGACGGCGCCGGTGTCGAGCGGGTCGGCGAGCACGCGCATCGCCTGGAGAGCGGCCGGGATCAGCGCCTCGGGGCGGCCGATCCGGTCGAAGTACTTCGACACCGGGCGCAGACAGTCGTTGACCGACACATCGCCCGCGTACGGGACTTCGAGCTGCTGGAGGACCGGGTCGGCGGGGCGGGTCGCGAAGACGTCACCGGGCAGCAGGAGCACCGGGAGGCGGTTGATCGTGGCGAGGGCGGCGCCCGTGACGAGGTTCGTGGCGCCGGGGCCGACGGACGTGGTGACGGCCTGTGCGGAGAGGCGGTTCGACTGACGCGCGTAGCCCACCGCCGCGTGCACCATGGCTTGTTCGTTGCGGCCCTGGTGGTACGGCATGCCGTCGCCGTACTCCACGAGCGCCTGGCCGAGGCCGGCGACGTTGCCGTGGCCGAGGATGCCCCAGGTGGAGTCGATCAGGCGGCGCCGCACGCCGTCGCGCTCGGTGTACTGGACGGTGAGGAACCGCACCAGTGCCTGTGCGACCGTCAGCCTTGTCGTCGTTGACCTCGGCTCTGTCATCGGTAGCCCTCTGTGCTCTCTACGTGTCACGGGTGGAATCACGGATGGAAGCTGATCCGCCACGTCATACGTCTGAACGGGCCCTACGTCTCTACGGCCCGCCCGCCAATCCGAAGCGCGTACAGGGCAGTCGGGAACCTCCGGCGCGGAGCCGTAGCGGGCGGGGAGTCGTCGCTCGCACTTCGCTCCTGCCAGGGCGAAGCGGACTTCCGCGCCGGAGGCGATCTGTGCCCGGGCATCACGGGGGCGTGACCGGAGCCGGCGGCTCCGGCGAACACGCGCTCCCCGCCCAGGTGTTCAAACACTTTGCCCTCTTTATTCCCCTCTGTGCGCACCGTACAACCACCACCCGGTGGAAGCACGGCACTCCCGCTCACCGGGGCACCGCCCCGGCCGCGAGGGCTTCCTCGACCTCGGGGAGGGTCGGCATGGCGGAGGAGCACTCCAGCCGGGAGGCCACGAGGGCGCCCGCGGCGTTGGCGTGGCGCATGACGCGCTCCAGGTCCCAGCCGGCCAGCAGGCCGTGGCAGAGGGCGCCGCCGAAGGCGTCACCGGCGCCGAGGCCGTTGAGGACCGTGACCGGCAGCGGGGGCACCTCCTCGAAGTCGCCGTCGCGGTGCACGGCCAGGACGCCCTTGGGGCCCTGTTTGACCACGGCCAGTTCGACGCCCGCGTCGAGGAGGGCGCGGGCCGCCGCGTGCGGTTCGCGCAGGCCCGTGGCGACCTCCACCTCGTCGAGGTTGCCGACGGCGACCGTGGTGTGGCGCAGGGCCTCGGTGTAGAAGGGGCGGGCCGCGGCCGGGTCGGTCCAGAACATCGGCCGCCAGTCCAGGTCGAAGACCGTCGGGCCCGACCTCGCGCGGTGGGCCAGCGCCGCGAGCGTCGCCGTGCGGCTGGGCTCCTCGCTCAGGCCCGTGCCCGTGACCCAGAAGATCCGGGCGTCCCGGATGGCGTCCAGGTCCAGTTCGTGGGCGTCGATCTCCAGGTCGGGCGCCTTCGGCTGCCGGTAGAAGTACAGCGGGAAGTCGTCCGGCGGGAACACCTCGCAGAAGGTGACCGGCGTGGGCAGTCCGCGCACCGGCGTCACCCAGCGGTCGTCGACGCCGAAGTCGCGCAGCGCCTCGTGCAGATACGTGCCGAAGGGATCGTCCCCGGTCCGCGACACCACGGCCGTACGCCGGCCGAGCCGGGCCGCGGCGACCGCCACGTTGGTGGCCGAGCCGCCGAGGAACTTCCCGAAGGACGTCACCTGCGGGAGGGGCACGCCGGTCTGCAGCGGGTAGAGGTCCACGCCGATGCGCCCCATGGTGATGAGGTCGTACGCACTGGACTCCGCTGACTCGACCATCGAGTTCCCTCCGCATCGGTGGACCCCAGGTCTAGCGGCGCCGATAGAGCCCTGTCAATTGGTTGTCCGGACATTCGGACCATGTCTTGACGCGGACCGGGCGGATCGGGGACGGGGTGGAGGCGGCTGCGCGGTCGGGTGCGGGTGCGTGGGGGCTGGTCGCGCAGTTCCCCGCGCCCCCTGGCGGTCAGGCCTCGGCGGATTGAATCGCTGGTGTGCGGATCGGGGCGGATCGCAAGCGGGGTAGGGGCGGCTGCGGGGTCGGGTGCGGGTGCGTGGGGGCCGGTCGCGCAGTTCCCCGCGCCCCTTGGCGGTCCGGCCTCGGCGGGTTGAATCGCTGGTGCGGATCGGGGGCGGCTGCGCGGTCGGGACGGGGGCGGGTGCGGGTGCGTGGGGGCTGGTCGCGCAGTTCCCCGCGCCCCTTGGCAGTCAGGTCCCGGCGGATTAAATCGTCGGTGTCTTGACGTAGATCATCCGGGCTTTTCATGCTGGCGGCATGCGAGTTGACCGATGACCAGCCATGAGAACCGACCGCCCGTCGGACGCCGTGCCCTGCTGGCCGGGGCCGCCGCCGGCCTGGGCGCGGCGGCGGCCCTGCCCGCGCAGCCCGCGTCGGCCGCGTCCGTGCCGGAGTCCGCGTCCGTGTCGGGGCGGCGGCATCCGGCGAACTGGCCCGATCCCGCCCCCTACGGCCTCGCCGACACCCGCCCGGACCTCTGGCCGAGGGACGACAACTCCTTCGTGCTGCCGCTGGAGCTGCGGCCGCGCGACGAGGAGCGCGGGGTGGTCTGGATGCGCGACACGTACGTCAACTGCTTCGTCGTCGACGGCCGCCCCCTCTACGTCGCCACCGGCACCACCCGGGTGCCCGGACTCGACACGGCAGGGCCGTGGAACGACGGCATCTTCGTGTGGACCGCGCGCTCCCTCCAGGGCCCCTGGAGACTGGCGGACACGACCGGGGTGCGGCCCGGCGCGGAGAAGGGCAAGGTGTGGTCGCCCGAGTTCGTCGGCGAGAACCGGCCCGGCCGCACGGTCGTCGCCCCCTGGCAGGAGTACTGGTACGACGAACAGTTCGGCAAGCGCGGTCAGGCCTGGGCGCCCGAGCTGCACCGCTTCGGCGGCAAGTGGTACCTCGTCGCGTGCATGGGCGACCACTCCAAGAAGGTCGGCTCGTTCATGCTCGTCAGCGAGGGCGGCGTCGAGGGCCCGTACCGGCTGGTCGAGGGGAACCTCGACAAACCCTTCGGGGACTCGTTCATCGGCGGCCCCGCCTTCATCGAGCCCGGCGCCTACCACCACATCGACGGCAGCCTCTACTCCGAGGGCGACGAGGCCTGGCTGGTGCTGCACAACAACCTGTACGCCAGATTCCGGGACGACATGGAGGACATCGTCCCCACGACCGACCTCCCGGCGTTCCGGCAGTCGCCCTACTCGCCCGAGCCGTACCTCGAAGGCGCGTACGTGTTCAAGTACGGCGGCAAGTACTTCCTGCTCCACGCCGCGTGGGACCGGACCTCGGTCAACGCCGACGGCACCACCCGCCAGGCCTACGACACCCCCGCGACCGGCCGGGTCCAGTACCAGTACGACGCCGTCGTCGCCGTCTCCGACACCTTCGAGGGGCCGTACTCGCAGCGCTGGACCGCCGGTGTCGGCGCCGGCCACAACAACTTCTTCGAGGACCACCGCGGGCAGTTGTGGGCGACCTTCTTCAACAACCCCAACTTCGGTTACTGGTCCAACGCCTCGCGTCTCGCCGAGGCCGCCGTGCCCGGTGTCGTACGGGTGGAGTGGACCGGCCCCAAGGGCAACCGACTGTACGTCCGGCGCCGCGACTGAGGCCCCCGGCCGGGGGCGCCCGTTCCCGTTGTTGCCCCGGCTTCTACGCGGCGACGACGGCGACCCCGGTCCTGCCCCCGTCCACGTCCACCACGGTTCCGTGCACGAAGGACGCCTCGTCGCTCGCCAGCCAGAGCACGGCGGACGCGATGGCGCCGGGCGTGCCGACGCCGCCGGCCGGGGTGCCCTTCATCATGATCTCGCCCGGTCCGGGCTCGGCGCCCGCCGGGGCCGGGGGCAGGATCACGCCCGGCGACACGGCGTTGACCCGTACGCCGAGCGGGGCGAACTCCGCGGACCAGGCCCGCGTGAGCGTCTCCATGGCTCCCTTGGTGGAGCTGTACAGCGCCCCGCGGGGGACGCCGAGACGCGCGATCCACGAGCCGAGGTTGACGATCACCCCGCCACCGGCGTCCGCCATGGCCGGGACGACGGCGGCGGTGAGGAAGAACGGCGCCTTCACGTTCACGCCGTAGATCTGGTCGAACGTCTTCTCGTCGGTGTCGGCGGTACCGGGTGACGGATAGATCCCGGCGTTGTTGACCAGGATGTCGATCCGCCCGCCCAGGGTCTCCCGGGCCCGCTCGGCCAGGTCCCGGGAGGCCTCCTCGCTCCCGTCGAGGTCCGCCGCCAGGAAGTCGGCCCGGCCGCCCGCCGCGCGGATCCCTTCGACCACCCGCGCTCCCCGCCGCGCGTCGCGCCCGGACACGACGACGTGGGCCCCCTCGGCGGCGAACGCCTCGGCGATCGCCTGTCCGATGTTGCTGGTCGAGCCCGTGACCAGCGCGGTCCTGTTCCGCAGCCGCTCGCTCATGAAGTGGTCTCCCTTGTCTCCGTCGAGTCCGCCGGGGCGCTCCCCCGGCGTGTTCCGCGTCGTGCGCGGCCCACTGTGCGCCGCGAAAAATGGACCGGCAAGTCCAGAACGGGGGTACCGTCGGTGGGGCCGGCCGGACGGCGGGCGGAGCAGGGACCACGAGGAGGCGGGGATGCCGCAAGCGGCGACCGTGAAGGGCCGGGCCACCCGGGCCCGTATCGTCGAAGGGGCGGCCGAGGTGCTGCGTGAACAGGGCGTCGCGTTCACGACGCTCGACGACATCCGCGGCCGTACCGGCACCAGCAAGAGCCAGCTCTTCCACTACTTCCCCGCCGGCAAGGACGAACTGCTGCTGGCGGTGGCCCGGTTCGAGGCGGACCGGGTCCTGGCGGACCAGCAGCCGCATCTGGGGCGCCTGGACTCGTGGGAGTCCTGGCGGCGGTGGCGGGACGTGGTGGTGGAGCGGTACGAACGACAGGGCGACCACTGCCCGTTGGGGTCCCTGTTCCTCCAGGTGGGGCGGGACCGGCCCGGCGCGCGGGCGATCGTGACGGAGCTGATGCGCCAGTGGCAGGGGCAACTCGCCCGCGGGGTGCGCGCCCTGCAGACGAACGGTCTGGTGTCGCCGGCCCTCGACGCGGACCGGGAGGCCGCCGCGCTGCTGGCGGGCATCCAGGGAGGCGTGACCATCATGATGTCCACGGGCGACTCGGCCCATCTCAAGGCGGCGCTCGACACCGGCATCGACCATCTGCGGGCGGCCCGGCCCGACGCCGTCCGTCCGGTCCCGCCCGAGGAGGCACGGTCATGATCCTCCCGAAGGTCCGGGACCCCCGCTTCACGACGATCCGCCGGGGCGGGACCCTCACCGACGCGGATCACCGTCTGCTGGCCCTGTGGGCCGCCGTGTGCGCGGAACACGTCCTTCACCTCTTCGAGGCGGTCCGGCCCGAGGACCCGCGCCCGCGCGAGGCGATCGCGCACGCCCGGGCCTGGGTCCGCGGCGAGGTGGGGATGATGCGGGCACGGGCGGCGGGCGGCCATGCGATGGGGGCGGCCAGAGATCTGCGCGGGGCGGCCCGCCACGCCGCGTACGCCGCAGGTCAGGCCGGAGCCGTCGCCCACGTCGCCGCCCACGAACTGGGCGCCGCCGCCTACGCGATCAAGGCCGCCCGCGCCGCCGCGGGCGAGAGCGGGTCCGCGGGCCGGGACGAGTGCCGGTGGCAGCGCGAGCAACTCCCGCCGGAGATCCGCGAACTCGTGCTCGACGACCAGCGCCTGCGCAACGACATCTGCTGGTCGGTGTTCACCCCCTGACCGGCCGCGGCGCCCGCGGTCCCGCCGGGCCCGCTCAGCCGTGCGGGAGGATCACCGCTCGGCCGTTGATCCTGCCCTCGTGCAGACGCTCGTAGGCGAGGGGGGCCTCGTCCAGGGAGAAGGTCTCGGTGTGCACCGACACCGCGCCGGAGCGCGCCAGTGCGAGGACCTCGACGAGTTCGCCGCGGGTGCCCCAGTAGGGGGCGCTGACCGACACCTCGAAGGGCAGTTGCCCGAAGCCGACGGGGAGCGTTCCGCCGCCGATGCCGACGATCGTGATGTCGCCCTCGACCGCCGCGACGGCTCCCGCGGTGGCCAGCGTGGGCTGTACCCCGACGAAGTCGAAGACCGCCTCCGCGCCGACACCGCCGGTGAGTTCCCGCACCTTGGCGGCGGCCTGCGCGTCGGACAGGACCGCCTCGTGGGCACCGACCTGGCGCGCCAGCCGCAGCTTCTCCTCGCTCACGTCGAGGGCGACCACCCGGGCCGGGGACATGGCCCGCAGCAGCTGGATGGCGACATGCCCGAGCCCGCCCGTGCCGATGACCACGGCGGTCGAACCCGGCACCAGCTTCGGCAGCGACCGCTTGATCGCGTGGTACGGCGTCAGTCCCGCGTCCGTCAGCGAGACCGCCGCGGCCGGGTCGAGCCCGTCCAGCGGCACCAGGTGCCGGGGGTCGTCCACGAGCATGTACTCCGCCATCGAACCCGGCGCCCCGAGCCCCGGCGGACGGATACCGAGCTCGTCGGCGCGCAGGCAGTAGTTCTCCTTGCCCTCCGCGCACTTGGCGCAGCTGCCGCAGCCCCAGGGGCCGTACACGGCGACCGCGTCGCCCTCGCGCACACCGGTCACCCCCGCGCCGAGCGCGGCGACCGTGCCGACGCCCTCGTGGCCGAGGGTGAGCGGCAGCTCGTACGGGAATCCCTCGGCGGGCCAGCTCATCACGGCGATGTCGGAGTGGCACACGCCGGCGGCGGTGACCTTCAACAGGACCTGACCGGGGCCGGGTTCGGGGTCGGGGACGACCACGACCTCGGGGGCGGCGCCGATGGAGCGGTACTGCAGTGCCTTCATGGCCTTGCTTCTTTCTCTGTCTGTTTCGCTCTGCTGCTGCTCTGTCGTTCCTGCGCTTCCGTGGTGCTCAGAGGGCGGTGTAGGCGCCGTCGACCAGGTGGTAGCCGCCGGTCACGAACGAGGCGCGCGCGGACAGCAGGAAGGCGATCAGTTCGGCGACCTCCTCGGGGCGGCCGAGCCGACCGGCGGGGTGCAGCGCGACCAGGCCGTCGTAGGCCTCCTTGTCCATGGTCCGCAGCAGCGGGGTCTCGATGAAGCCGGGGCCGACCACGTTGACGCGGATGCCCTTGGCGGCGTACTCGGCGGCGGTCGTCTTGGTCAGGCCGACCACGCCGTGCTTGGCGGCCACGTACGCGGAGGAGCCCGCGAAGCCGACCGAGCCGAGGATGGAGGCGACGTTCACCACGGCACCGCCGCCGGCCGCCTCGATGGCGGGCAGCTCGTGGCGCAGGCTGTAGAAGACGCCGTTGAGGTTGGTGAGCACCACACGGTCGTACGCCTCGATGTCGTACTCGCCCGTCGGGGCGCTCGGGCCGCCGATGCCGGCGTTGTTCACGGCCAGGTGCAGTCCGCCGAAAGTCTCGACGGCGAAGGCGACGGTCGCCGCCACGGAGTCGGGGCTCGTCACGTCCACCGCGACCGCGGCGGCCTTGAAGCCCTCGGCGCGCAGGTCGGCGGCGGCCTTCTCGGCGCCCTCGGCGTTGTAGTCGGCGATCACGACGTTCGCGCCGCCCGCACCGAGGCGGCGGGCGGTGGCCAGGCCGATGCCGGAGGCGGAGCCGGTGACGAGCGCGGTCCTCCCCGCGAACTCGGTGGCGTAGTCGGCGACGGGGGCGTTGCCGGTGACGGGTGCGTCGCCGGTGACAGGGGTGGTGCCGGTGGTGCTCATGGTGCTCTCACTTCTCGGGGGTGTCGTACGAGACCGCGGACGCGGCCTCGTGGGTCAGGGCGTCGTAGGCGCGCTCGACCAGGGCGGCGAGGTCCTCGGCCGCCGAGTCGGGGCCGGACGTGCCGCGCGCCCAGATGCGCAGCGCGGCGGTGAGGACTCCGGCGGCGGCGTCGACCACGACGGCGGGACGCACGTCCAGCACGTCGTCGGTGCCGAGCCGGTCGGCGAGGATGCGGACCGACTCCTCCTGGGCGTCGACCCGGATGCGTTCGTACGCCGCGAACAGGGCCGGCTCGCTGTCGAGCAGGGCCAGCAGCCGCCGCATCCGGGGGCGCACGTGCCAGGCCGGGTCGTCCCGGTCGGCGAGCCAGTCGCGCACGGCCCGGCGGTAGGCGAGCAGCGGCGGTTCGGCGGCGGGCCGCCCGCGCAGCAGCGCGTTGATGCGGTCGCCGTCACCTCGTACGAAGTCGAGGGCCGCGTCCTCCTTGCCGGCGAAGAGCCGGCTGAAGGTACGGCGGGTGACGTCCGCCCGCTCCGCGATCGCCTCGACCGTGGTGGCGGCGAGTCCGCGCTCCAGGATCAGGTCGACGGCGGCGGTCGCGAGGGCGTTGCGGGTCTGCCGGGCCTTGCGCTGCCGGCGGTCCGCGGTGGTGGTGCTGGGCTCCATTGCCTCCATACCCTCAGAATACTCCTCCATGTCCCAATGGGACATGTTTCCCACCGGGACATGTTCTCGATGGGATCCGACGGAGTCCGACGGGGGCCGACGTGACCCAATGGGACGGGGCCCGATGGAGTTCGATGGGGCCCAATGCGTCACCCGTGTCACAAAAGACCCCTCTCTGTCACACATGTCACGTGTACGCGGGTCTTGCGTCACACCCGCGCGACAGCCCCTGCCGCGTTGTCACTCTGTGTCGTTCACCGAGCACAGGCTTGTGATCGCCAGCGCAGCGCCCGGCTCCCCCGACGGCCGCCCCTCGGCCGCCGCCGCGGCGCGCGCAGGGAGGTGCTACGGATGACCGACCGAAGGCTCTGGTCGTACAAGGAGATCGCGGCGCACATCAGGGTGCAGCCGGACACCGTGCGGTCCTACCGCAAACAAGGACTGTTGCCCGCGCCCGACCACGTGGAGAGCGGCAAGCCGTACTGGTACGCCGACACCGTCCGCGCCTGGGTCGCCTCCCGGCCGGGCAACAGAGGCCGCCGGGACCGCTGACCGCCCGCCACCACTCCCGGCGTGCCGCCCGGCACCCGTCGCGCACGAGGGGGTCCCGCACGTCCACCGTGCGGGACCCCCTCTTTCCCGTTCGCGCCGCCGCGGCGCGGTGCTCACGCCCAGGGTTCGACGACCGTGACGCCCGCCCCCGGCGCGGCCCCCATCGCCGCCAGGGCCGCGGGGGCCGCCTTCAGGGGGATCGTGGACGTCACCAGGAGGTCGGGGCGCAGCAGCCCCGCCCGTACGGACTCCAGCATCGGCGGGTAGGCGTGCGCGGCCATGCCGTGGCTGCCGAGGAGTTCGAGTTCGAGGCCGATCACCCGGGACATCGGCACCTTCGGGTCCTCGGGCAGCAGGCCCACCTGGACGTGCCGGCCGCGGCGGCGCAGCCCGGCGACCGAGGCCGCGCAGGTGGCCGGGGAGCCGAGGGCGTCGAGGGAGAGATGGGCGCCGCCGCCGGTCAGGTCGCGGACCGCCTCCGCCGTGTCACCGGTCCGGGACGCGTCCACGCAGTGCGCGGCGCCGAACCGCCGCGCGAGATCGAGTGCCGCGGGCGAGAGGTCGACCGCGACGACCCGCGCCCCGGCCGCCGCGGCGATCATCACCGCGGACAGCCCGACCCCTCCGCAGCCGTGCACGGCCACCCACTCCCCCGGCGCCACCCGCCCCTGCGCGACCACCGCGCGGAACGCCGTGGCGAACCGGCAGCCGAGCGAGGCGGCCGTACCGAAGGACAGTTCGTCCGCCACGGCGACGAGGTTCACGTCGGCGTGGTCCAGGGCGACGTACTCGGCGAAGGACCCCCAGTGCGTGAACCCGGGCTGGGTCTGGCGCTCGCACACCTGCTGGTCGCCCGCCGCACAGGAGGCGCAGCTTCCGCAGGCGCAGACGAAGGGCACGGTGACGCGGTCGCCGGGGCGGTGGCGGGTCACGAGGGCGCCCACGGCCTCGACGGTTCCGGCGAGTTCGTGCCCGGGCACGTGCGGCAGCGCGATGCCCGGGTCGTGGCCCTGCCAGCCGTGCCAGTCGCTGCGGCAGAGCCCGGTGGCCTCGACGCGCACCACCACCCCGTGCGGCGCGGGCGCCGGGTCCGGCACCTCCCGCACCTCGGCCGGCTCCCCGAACCGCTCGAACACCACTGCCCGCATGCCCGCCACCCCTCCGCTGTCGCCAGCCCTTTGAAAGTACCCCCTAGGGGTATACTGTGAGTACCGTGGAAGCCCGTGGGCCACACACGCCTCATGTATCCCACGACGCACGCGCCGCACACGCCCCATACGTCTCGACGAGGAGAACGACATGACCGCCCACACCGACACCCCCGGCTCCGTCACCACCGTCTACCGGGTGAGCGGGATGAGCTGCGGACACTGTGAAGGCTCGGTCTCCGGCGAGATCTCCGCGATCGCGGGCGTCACCTCGGTGAAGGCCGTCGCCTCCACCGGCGAGGTGACCGTGGTCTCCGACGCCCCGCTCGACGAGGAGACCGTCCGCGCCGCCGTCGACGAGGCGGGCTTCGAGCTCGCCGCCCAGGCCTGAGGACGCCTCCCCTCACTCCACACCGGGCCGTACCGACCAGCTGATACTGGCTCCGTACGGCCCCGGTTCGTTCCCTGGAGCAGGACATGACCAGTACCCGTACCAGCAGCAGCACGAGCACCGGCACCGCCACCGCGGCCCCTCCGGCCGACCCGGCGTCACCGGCCGAATCACCGGCCGACTCGCAGGTCGAGCTGACCATCGGCGGGATGACCTGCGCCTCCTGCGCGGCCCGCGTCGAGAAGAAGCTCAACCGCATGGACGGCGTCACCGCCACGGTCAACTACGCGACGGAGAAGGCGAAGGTCGCGTACGCGGACGGGGTCCGGGTCTCCGACCTGATCGCCACCGTGGTCAGGACGGGCTACACGGCCGAGGAACCCCCGCCGCCGCGGCCCCCGGAGCCCGCGGCGGACGGGGAAGCCGCCAGCGAGGACGCGGCGCACGAGCGTGACCCCGAACTGGCCGCGCTGCGCGAACGCCTCGTCGTCTCCGCGCTCCTCGCCACCCCCGTCGTCCTGCTGTCGATGATCCCGGCCCTCCAGTTCGACAACTGGCAGTGGCTGGTGCTGACGCTCGCCGCGCCGGTCGTCGTCTGGGGCGGGCTGCCCTTCCACCGGGCCGCGTACACGAACGCCCGGCACGGCGCCGCCACCATGGACACCCTCGTCTCGACGGGCACGCTGGCCGCGTTCGGCTGGTCCCTGTGGGCGCTGTTCTTCGGCGACGCGGGCATGGAGGGCATGCGGGACGAAGGTTTCTCCCTCACCGTCTCCCGCGAGCAGGGCGCCTCGGCGATCTACCTCGAAGTGGCCGCCGGGGTCATCGCCCTCATCCTCCTCGGCCGCTACCTGGAGGCCCGCTCCAAGCGCCGCGCGGGCGCCGCCCTGCGCTCCCTGATGGAACTGGGCGCGAAGGACGTCTCCGTCGTACGGGACGGCCGTGAGGTCCGCGTCCCGGTGGGCGCGCTGGCCGTGGGCGACCGTTTCGTCGTACGGCCCGGGGAGAAGGTCGCCACCGACGGCACGGTCGTCGAGGGGACCTCGGCCGTCGACGCGTCGATGCTGACGGGCGAGTCCGTGCCGGTGGACGTGACGGTGGGTTCGGCCGTCACCGGGGCGACCGTGAACGCCGGCGGGCGGCTGCTCGTCGAGGCGACCCGGGTCGGCGACGACACCCGGCTCGCCCGGATGGCGCGGCTGGTGGAGGACGCCCAGAACGGCAAGGCCCGGGTGCAGCGCCTCGCCGACCGGATCTCCGGGATCTTCGTACCCGTGGTGCTGCTGATCGCCGTCGCCACCTTCGGGGTCTGGCTCGGCGTCACCGGCGACACGGCCGCCGCGTTCACCGCGGCCGTCGCCGTGCTGATCATCGCCTGCCCCTGCGCCCTCGGACTGGCCACCCCGACCGCCCTCATGGTCGGCACGGGCCGCGGCGCCCAGCTCGGCATCCTCATCAAGGGCCCCGAGGTCCTGGAGTCCACCCGCCGCGTCGACACGATCGTCCTGGACAAGACCGGCACGGTGACGACGGGCCGCATGACCCTCCAGGAGGTGTATGCGGCCGAGGGCACCGACCGGACACGCGTACTGCGCCTCGCGGGCGCCCTGGAGCACGCCTCGGAGCATCCGATCGCCCGGGCCGTCGCGGCGGGCGCCGAGGAGCGGACCGGGGCCCTGCCGGCCGTGGACGGCTTCGAGAACGTGCCCGGGCTCGGCGTCCGCGGCACGGTCGAGGGCCACGCGGTCCTCGTGGGCCGCGTTCGCCTCCTCGAAGAGGCCGGGATCACGCTGCCCGAGTCCCTCGCCGCCCTGCGGACGCGGGCCGAGGAGGAGGGGCGTACCGCCGTGGCCGTCGCCTGGGACGGTGTGGCGCACGGTGTCGTGACCGTCGCCGACGCGGTCAAGGAGACCAGCGCGGAGGCGGTCCGCGCGCTGCGCGCCCTGGGGCTCACCCCGGTGCTGCTGACCGGGGACAACCGGACCGTCGCCGAGTCCGTGGCCCGTTCCGTGGGCATCGACCCCGCCCAGGTGATCGCCGAGGTGCTGCCCGAGGGCAAGGTCGACGTGATCAGGCGGCTTCAGGGAGAGGGCCGGGCGGTCGCGATGGTGGGCGACGGCGTCAACGACGCGGCCGCGCTCGCCACCGCAGATCTGGGCCTGGCGATGGGCACGGGCACGGACGCCGCGATCGAGGCGAGCGATCTGACGCTCGTCCGCGGGGACCTGCGGGCGGCCCCGGACGCGATCCGGCTGTCCCGCAGGACCCTCTCGACGATCAAGGGGAACCTCGTCTGGGCCTTCGGATACAACGTGGCGGCACTGCCCCTCGCCGCGGCCGGACTGCTGAACCCGATGATCGCCGGAGCCGCCATGGCGTTCTCCTCGGTGTTCGTGGTGACGAACAGCCTCCGTCTCAGGGCATTTTCATGACGAAGAGGTAGGAGTCCCCTAGAGTCCGGCACACGTCTTCACATAAGCTCTTCACAAGGCTCGCGCATCATCCTTACGCTAGGGCTCCGATAGTCATATCGGGGCTCTTGCGTATCTTCAGGACATACGCAAGAGACGCAGGTCACAGTGATGTGAACGTAACCATCGAAGGGGTTCGTGAGTCTAGATTGACGATGTCAGACACGTCTTGGGGGGCGTTTCTGGCATCTGGGGATGTCTTGGGGGACGTTCCTGGAAATGCGTTGCCGGGGCACGTACGACGGGGAGCTTTGAGCGGCCCTCCCGTACGTACGGGTCCCGGCAGACCGCACCAGCAGGAGGTAGTACGGCAGTACGCGGTAGGTAGTACGCAGTAGGCAGAGTTCTTGTTCATTCTGCTCGTTTTGCTCGCAGCGATTCAGGCGCTGCCTTCAAACGCCCGGCCGGATCCCGTGGGGGGAATCCGCACCGGGACATGGGAAGGCGCCCCGACTCCGGCCCGTGGGGGGACCGGCAGCGGGGCGCCTTCTTCATTGCGCTTCATCCCTTACGGGACATGGGGCTTCAGCCTCTGCGGGGCAGGGCAGCCCCCGGCCCCGTAAGGGGCGCGGGGAACTGCGCGGCCCGCCACGACGGACCGCGGTCGAGGACCTGCGGCACCGGAGGAGCGCTCAGCGCTCCTGGACCGGCTTGAAGTCCCGCTCGACCACACCCGTGTAGATCTGGCGCGGACGCCCGATCCGGGATCCGGGCTCCTTGATCATCTCGTGCCACTGGGCGATCCAGCCCGGCAGCCGGCCGAGGGCGAACAGGACCGTGAACATCTCGGTCGGGAAGCCCATGGCCCGGTAGATGAGGCCGGTGTAGAAGTCGACGTTCGGGTAGAGGTTGCGCGAGACGAAGTAGTCGTCGGAGAGCGCGTGCTCCTCCAGCTTGAGCGCGATGTCCAGCAGCTCGTCGGACTTGCCGAGGGCCGACAGGACGTCGTGCGCGGCAGCCTTGATGATCTTCGCGCGCGGGTCGAAGGACTTGTACACCCGGTGGCCGAAGCCCATCAGGCGGACGCCGTCCTCCTTGTTCTTCACCTTGCGGATGAAGGAGTCGACATCGCCGCCGTTGGCCTTGATGCCTTCGAGCATCTCCAGGACCGACTGGTTGGCGCCGCCGTGCAGCGGGCCCCACAGGGCGCTGATGCCGGCGGAGATCGAGGCGAACATGTTCGCCTGCGACGAGCCCACCAGACGGACGGTGGAGGTCGAACAGTTCTGCTCGTGGTCCGCGTGCAGGATGAGCAGCTTGTCGAGCGCGGAGACGACGACCGGGTCGAGCTCGTACTCCTGCGCCGGGACCGAGAAGGTCATGCGCAGGAAGTTCTCGACGTAGCCCAGGTCGTTGCGCGGGTAGACGAAGGGGTGACCGATCGACTTCTTGTACGCGTACGCGGCGATGGTCGGAAGCTTGGCGAGCAGCCGGATCGTCGAGAGGTGGCGCTGCTGCTCGTCGAACGGGTTGTGGCTGTCCTGGTAGAACGTCGACAGCGCGGAGACCACCGACGACAGCATCGCCATCGGGTGGGCGTCACGGGGGAAGCCCTGGAAGAACCGCTTGACGTCCTCGTGCAGCAGGGTGTGCTGCGTGATCTCGTTCTGGAAGGTGGAGAGCTCGTCGACCGTGGGCAGCTCGCCGTTGATCAGCAGCGAGGCCACTTCGAGGAAGGTGGAGCTCTCGGCGAGCTGCTCGATCGGGTACCCGCGGTAGCGGAGGATGCCCTGCTCGCCGTCGAGATAGGTGATGGCGGATTTATAGGCGGCGGTGTTCCCGTAACCGCTGTCCAGCGTCACCAGACCGGTCTGGGCGCGGAGCTTCCCGATGTCGAAGCCCTTGTCGCCGACGGTGCTGTCGATCACCGGGTAGGTGTACTCGCCATCGCCGTACCGCAGTACTACAGAGTTGTCGCTCACGTCATCCCTCACCGACGTTGTGCCTCTTCTTCGAGGTGCCCTGACTGTCTCTACCATCCCCCATTTGGCGCAGGAGAGTGCACTCGGGGTCGACCATTGGGCCTATTGGCGGCACTCAGTGCCGCCAACCTGTTCATCCTGCCCGCTTCCCCGGCCTTCCGAAAGTGCCGTGTGACGTTTCCGACTCGTTTGATCGATCATTTTTCCCGACCACCGCGCCAATCCACCCGGGTGCGGGCCGGTGGGGGTCACCCGCGCAGTTCCCCGCGCCCCTAAATACCTAGGGGCGCGGGGAACTGCGCAATCTTTTAGGGGCGCGGGGAACGGCGCGACAAGCCCCCACCGGCCCGCAGCCGACAGCCGACCGACCGCCCGGCTCACGCAAGCGCACGCGCCCCCGTGAGGCGGAACGCCAGCGCCGTGCAGCGGCGCCCCGCGGACACCGTGCGGACCGCCTGGCCCAGCGCCTTGCGCGACCCCACCAGCACCACCAACCGCTTCGCCCGCGTCACCGCCGTGTAGAGCAGATTGCGCTGCAGCATCATCCACGCCCCCGTCGTGACGGGAATGACGACCGCCGGATACTCGCTGCCCTGCGAGCGGTGGATCGTCACCGCGTACGCATGCGCCAACTCGTCCAGTTCGTCGAACTCGTACGGCACCTCCTCGTCCTCGTCCGTCAGCACCGTCAGCCGCTGCTCGTCGAGGTTGAGCGAGGTCACGACCCCCACCGTGCCGTTGAAGACCCCGTTCTCGCCCTTCTCGTAGTTGTTGCGGATCTGCGTGACCTTGTCGCCGACCCGGAAGACCCGCCCGCCGAACCGCTTCTCGGGCAGGTCGGGCCGGGCCGGGGTGACGGCCTGCTGGAGCAGTCCGTTGAGCGCGGCGGCCCCCGCGGGCCCCCGGTGCATCGGCGCCAGCACCTGCACGTCGCGCCGCGGATCGAGCCCGAACTTCGCCGGAACGCGCCGCGCCGCCACATCCACCGTGAGCCGCCCCGCCTCCTCCGTGTCGTCCTCCACGAAGAGGAAGAAGTCCTTGAGCTTGTCGGTGACGGGCTGCTGTCCCGCGTTGATCCGGTGAGCGTTCATGACCACGCCCGACTGCTGGGCCTGCCGGAAGACCCGGGTCAGCCGGACCGCCGGTACCGGCCCGCCCTCCGCCAGCAGGTCGCGCAGCACCTCTCCCGCACCGACGCTCGGCAACTGATCCACGTCGCCCACGAACAGCAGATGCGCACCCGGCGGCACGGCCTTGACCAGCTTGTTGGCGAGCAGCAGGTCCAGCATCGACGCCTCGTCCACGACGACGAGGTCGGCGTCCAGCGGACGGTCCCTGTCGTAGGCCGCGTCGCCCCCGGGCCGTAGCTCCAGGAGCCGGTGCACGGTCGAGGCCTCCGCCCCGGTCAGCTCGGCGAGCCGCTTGGCGGCCCGGCCGGTCGGCGCCGCGAGGACCACCTTGGCCTTCCTCGCGCGGGCCAGCTCCACGATCGAGCGGACCGTGAAGGACTTGCCGCAGCCGGGCCCACCCGTGAGCACCGCGACCTTCTCGGTGAGGGCGAGCCGCACGGCCTGCTCCTGCTCGGGGGCCAGCTCCGTCCCCGTACGCCCCTTGAGCCAGGCCAGGGCCTTGTCCCAGACCACGTCCCGGAACCCCGGCATCCGGTCCTCGTCGGTGCGCAGGAGCCGCAGCAACTGTGCGGACAACGACAGTTCGGCCCGGTGGAAGGGGACGAGGTACACGGCCGTCACGGGCTCCCCGCCGTCCGGCCCCGGCACCCGCTCCCGTACGACCCCGGGATCCTCGCCCTCCTCGGCGGGAGCCGCCAGTTCCGCGAGGCACTCGATGACCAGGCCCGTGTCCACCTGGAGCAGTTTCACCGCGTCCGCGATCAGCCGCTCCTCCGGGAGGAAGCAGTGGCCCTGGTCGCTGGACTGCGAAAGGGCGTACTGCAGACCGGCCTTCACCCGCTCCGGGCTGTCGTGCGGGATGCCCACGGACTGGGCGATCTTGTCGGCGGTGAGGAAGCCGATGCCCCAGACGTCGGACGCGAGACGGTAGGGCTGGTTCTTGACGACCGAGATCGACGCGTCGCCGTACTTCTTGTAGATCCGCACCGCGATGGACGTGGACACCTCGACGGTCTGGAGGAAGAGCATGACCTCTTTGATCGCCTTCTGTTCCTCCCAGGCCTCGGCGATCTTCTTGGTGCGCTTGGGTCCGAGCCCCGGCACCTCGATGAGCCGCTTCGGCTCCTCCTCGATGATCTGGAGCGTGTCCAGCCCGAAGTGCGTGGTGATGCGGTCGGCGAAGACCGGCCCGATGCCTTTGACCAGGCCGGATCCGAGATAGCGGCGGATGCCCTGGACCGTCGCGGGGAGCACGGTCGTGTAGTTCTCGACGGTGAACTGCTTCCCGTACTGCTGATGGGAGCCCCAACGGCCCTCCATCCGCAGGGACTCCCCCACCTGGGCGCCGAGCAGCGCGCCGACGACCGTGAGGAGATCACCGCCGCCGCGTCCGGTGTCGACGCGCGCGACCGTGTACCCGTTCTCCTCGTTGGCGTACGTGATCCGTTCCAGTACGCCCTCCAGAACCGCCAGGTTCCGGACCTCGCTCCCCGCCCCTTGCTTGGACATGATCCGACGCTACCGCCCACGTCTGACACCGCGGACCGGTACCGGCGCCGGAACCGGTCTCAGTGCGCCTTGCGGGCCACGCCTCCGTAGAAGCCGATCTCTTCCGACCTGGCCGGCGGCGGGGAGTCCGGGCGCCAGAACGGGGCCTGGGCGAGGCCGGGGTCGACCAGCTCGAAGCCCTCGAAGAAGCGCTCGATCCCGGCGCGGGACCGCAGGTTCAGCGAGGCGGTGGCCTTGCTGTAGACGGCCTGCGCGTCCGTGCGGTCGGCGAAGTCGCCCGTGGCGTGCGAGAGCACCAGGAAGCTCCCGGCGGGCAGCGCGTCGCGCAGCGTGGCGACGATCCGCTCGGGCTCGTCGGCGTCGGTGAGGAAGTGGACGATGGCGACGAGGAGCACGGCCACCGGCTCGTCGAAGTCGATGACCCGGCGCACGTCGGGGTGGTCCACGATGGCCCGCGGGTCGCGCAGGTCGGCGAGGACGATGCTGTTCGCGCCGGAACCGCTGAGCAGCGCGTCGGCGTGCGCGCTCACGATCGGATCGTTGTCGACGTACGCGACGCGCACGTCCGGCGCCACCTCGTGGGCGATCTCGTGCACGTTCGGCGAGGTGGGCAGCCCGGTGCCGATGTCGAGGATCTGGCGGACGCCGCTGCCGACGACGTACCGGACGGCCCGTCGCAGGAACTCCCGGTTGGCCCGCAGCCCTATGCGCACCTCGGGTGCCGCGGCGGCGAGGGCGTCGCCGGCCCGCTGGTCGACCTCGTAGTTGTCCTTGCCGCCCAGCAGGTAGTCGTAGATCCGCGCGGGATGCGGCCTGCTGGTGTCGATCTCCTCGGCACGGAAGCCGTCCTGACCCACGCTGCGCTCCTCTCGACCACCGCCGGCCAGGCCTCTTGCCCGCGCACGGCTGCCGACAGCCTTCCACATCAACTCGGGCGTGCGTGAGCGCGGTTGACGGCCGCGCGGCCGGTTCGAACCGCACCACCCTCCAGCCGGTCGGTCGCCGTTACCCTTGACCGGTGATCGGCAACCTTGAGTCGTTCCAGGACGAGTTGGCCGCCAGCGGGTTTCCGCCGCTGGTCAACAAGCTGGCCGGGGCCGGTTTCCGGGGCGGGATCACCACCCGTGACCTCGGGCCGCTGCGGCTGGTCTCCCTCGACACGCCCGAGAGCGCCTGCGTCGGCCGGGAGCGCGACGCCGTCGACGGCGAGAACCTGGCGGTCAAGGTGATGGCCCGGGGCCGGACGCGGATCGAGCAGGGGCGCGGCGACGCCGAACTCGGGCCGACCGACCTGGTCCTGCTCGATCCCACGCGTTCGCTCCGGTTCGAGAGCACCGCCGCGGCGCACGTCACCGTCCTGGTTCCGCGCCGGGAGCTTCGGATCCGGCCCGCGCAGATCGACCGGCTCATCGGCGTACGCATCGACGGCAGCCACGGCCCGGGCGCTCTCGTCTCCGTGCTGGCCCGGGAGTCGGCGCGGTCGGCGGCCGAGTTCCGCGAGGCGGAGGCGCTGCGGTCGGCGGCGGCCGTCGTCGAGCTGATCGCGGTCGCGCTGGAGGCCCGGCTCGGTGACGAACAACCGGCCCCGGACGAGTGGCTGCGGAGCCGGATCGCCGGCTACATCGAGACCCGGCTGGCCGATCCCGGTCTGTCCCCGCCCGGTATCGCCGCCGCCCACCACATGTCCGTACGCCGGCTGCACAAGCTGTTCGAGGACCAGCCGCTCACCGTCGCGGCCCTGATCCGCCGTCGCCGCCTGGAGCGCTGCCGGGCCGAGCTGACCGGAGGCGGACGTACGGTCACCGCCGTGGCCGCCCGGTGGGGATTCCCCGACCCCACCCATTTCAGCAAGCTCTTCAAGGCGACGTACGGCTACAACGCCCGTGCGCTGGTGACCGGCAACCGTGCACGGACGACCAGGACGCGCACGGCCGGCCCGGAAAAGGATGGGGGCGAACGAGACAGGCACCAGCAAGAGGAGAAGTCATGACGAAGGTGAACATCGTCCGCCCCGGTGAGGGCGAGATCCTCGGCAGCGGGGCGCAGCGGATCCGTATCCTGGAGAACGGCGAGCACACCGAACACCGGCTGGGATTCGCCGAGGTCACCATCCCGCCGGGCACCCCGAGCCCGTTGCAGCATCGCCACGCCCAGCACGACGAGGGCTTCTACGTGCTGGCGGGAACGTTCCGGTTCACCGTCGGCGAGGACCACTACGACGCCGGGCCGGGCACCTGGGTCATCGTGCCGACCGGGGCGCCGCACACGTTCGCCAACATCGGCGACGAGAACGCGGTCATGCTGAACACCTTCACGCCGGACCTGTACGTGCAGTACTTCCGCGACTTCAAGGCCATGATCGATTCCGGGCAGCCGGTCAACGCCGAGACCATGCAACCGCTCTGGAAGAACTACGCCACCGAGATCTCGGACGAATACGCCTCGTGAAGCGCGTTCAGTACGACCGCTACGGCGGCCCGGAGGTGATGCGGCTCGCCGGGTTCGAACCACCACCCCCGGGTCCGGACGCGGTGCTCGTCCGCGTCCGGGCGGCGGCTTCCAACGCGCTGGACCAAAAGATGCGGGGCGGCGAGATGAAGCGTGCCTGGGCGGGGTGGGCCGGGCCGGGGCATGTTCCGTGGGGGCCGCGCGAAGCGATCGCGCGGCCCCCCGACGGCGCGCGGTCGTCAGTCCTGGACGATCACGTTCGTGCCCGCTCCCCCGGAGATCGTGTCCGTGCCCGCCCCGCCGTACAGCTTGTCGTTGCCGCTGTTGCCCCAGATGCGGTCGTTGCCGGCCTCCCCGTACACGATGTCGTCGCCCTTGCCGCCGTACAGCTCGTCGTCGCCCGCGCCGCCGTACACCGTGTCGTCGCCGTCGTCGCCCTTGATGATCTGCTCGCCCGCGCCGCCGCGCAGCACGTCGTCGCCCGCGCCGCCCTGGAGGATCTCGCCGCCGCCGGTGGCGGTGAGGGTGTCGGCGCCGTCGCCGCCCAGGGACGATCCGTACCCGCCCACCGTGATGACGTCGTCCCCCGCGCCGCCCTTGACGGAGCTGCCGTCGACGCGTTCGCCGGCGCCGCTGGTCCACTTGTCGTCGCCGAGACCCAGTTCAACGGAGTTGTAGGAGAAAATCTGGTCGGTGCGATTCTCGACGGAGCCGGTGTCGTTCCCGTCGCCGAGGTCCGCCTCCAGAGCCGCGTACGGGGACTGGCTCTCGATATTCTCGACCGCACAGGTGACCTTGGTCCGGTCCGCGCTGTCGGGATAGCTGCACCCGCTTCCGGCGGTTATCGGAACGACGTCGTCGATTACGTAAATGTATTGCGTGCGGTCGTCGTTGTACGACTGCGTGACGGCCACATCGTTGGCCTGACCAGGGGCTGCCGTGTACGTGAGCTGCCAGCCGTACTCGTTGACCACGGCGGTGGCCGTCGACTCCGCGGCACCCGCCGTTCCGGCTAGGGCAAGCGGAACAGCCAGTCCGATGCCGACAATCGGCGCCAGAACCGATAGGGCGCGTGCAGTGCGGAGACCACCGCGGCGATAAGACATTTCATAACCTCCATGGAGCAGTTGTGATGCCTTTCGCTTCGTGTGACGGGCGAGGTGTGCGGTTGGTTGTGCGGCAACTCGCGGATAAATGCGCGGCGCGAAATCGTAAACGCGCCAGCAATTCCCCATTCCGCTGGAATTCACCCGACGGTCATGCTGCGGGACGCCAGCGCGGCTTCAGACGAGGGGGCGCCGGCCGGATACGCCGGCCGGACGCACTCAGCGCATCAGCTCGTCGGGACGTACGGAAACGCGATGCAGGTGACGGCCGACGGCCACCATCCGGTGGAGCAGGTCATGGCCGTCCTCGGCGCTGATCAGCCCACCGACCACGGCGTCGTTCATGAGGTCGAAGGTTTCCTTGGTGGTGATGCCTTTCCGCCGCGCGTACGTGCCGGCGGACCGGTCGTCGGTGATCCACACCGCATCACGAAAATCCGGGCGCATGGTGATCAGTACGCAGGTCTCGGCCTCGCCGAGGTGCTTGGTGGGCAGGGACGCGACGCCGCCGAAGACGGCCCGGCGCAGACGGTCGACCGCGGCGATCTCCTCGACGTCCGTGACGGTGATCGGCTCGCCGAGTATGCCGAGCGACACGACCTCCCGTAATCGGGGGATGTACCGGGCGGACTGCTCGGCCTCGTGGGCCACCGCCTCGGTCCAGCGGCCCCGCCCGTCGAGCACTTTCTCCAGCAATGACACGCGGTCGACGACCGCGAAGTTGCACAGGACGGTGTTGTCCGGAAACCAGCAGAGTCTCATGGCTGGAAGATCAGGTCCCCTTCTTCCACTTCACTGACGGCGACTTCCGGACTGTCGGGCTCGGCGGGGTCGAGAAGGTCGTGCAGCTGGTCCACGTCCATGCCCAGGAGGGATGCGAGGGGCCTGAGTGTCGTCTCCCCCTCGGCGTAGCACTTGTAGAGCGCGGCCACGAGGCGTACGGGGAAGCGCTGGGCCGCGGCCCAGGCGAGCTGCCGCTGGAAGGCGTCCGTCGCACCGGCGAGCAGATGGCAGATCTCGGTGGTCAGACCCCTGTGATGGACCGCGGGTTCCGACTTCGCGTCGATGAGACGGAGTTGGCTCAACCGTGCGCTCAGCGCGCTGGGCGAGACCTTGAAGGCCACGACCAGCTCGGAGAACGCCTCGACGGTGAGCCCGCCGTGCCGGTCCGCCACCCGACGGAACCGGTCACGGATCTCGGGCGCGGGCATCAGCAGGTTGGAGGCGAAGACGTTGGCCCGCACCTCGGTCAGATCCCTCTGCCGCCCCGGGGCGACATGCGACTCGACGACGAGTTCCTGGGCGTCGCGGGCCAGGATGTGACCGAGTTCGTGAGCGAGAGTGAACCTCTGCCGGGTCCAGGTCTCGGTGGGTCCGACGAGGATGAGCCGGAACGTGTCCGTCTGCCAGGTGAGCCCGTCCACGGCCTCGGGAAGGCACGTGACCGCGACGTCCACGCCGAACGCCTGCGTACAGGCCGTGATCAGCACGTCGGTCTCCAGGCCGGCCACGGTCCGGTGGCCGTCCGCCGCGGTGAGCACACCGACGGCGTCCTGAGCCAACTGCCTCCCCTGGTCCACGAAACGCTCGATGCCCGGACGCACGAAGGGCATCGGCGGCAGCTTGGGCGGCCTGCCCAGCAGCTCCAACACCTCGTACGCCGCCGTGAATCGGTCCGCGGCATCGCTGACGCGGCCCCGTCCGGGAGTCGCCCCGGCGGTGGTCCGGGCCGCGAACGCCGGGCGCAGCGGCTCGCGCCCCGTGAGCAGCCAGTCCACGGTCCTGCCGCCCGCCTCGGCGATCAACGCCAGGTCGAGCGACGTGAAGCGGCGCACCCCCGCCAGGGACTTGGACAGCTTGTCGGGCGTGAGCCCCACCTTCTCGGCGAAGGCCGCCTGACTCACCGACGTCGCCTCTATCACTCTGCGTACGCGATCGATCACAGAATCGGACATGCACCCACCGTAACCGCGCCTTGCGAATATCGCAACGCACTGGCCAGAACATGAGCACGCCTCCAGGGGCGACCCGGACCGCGCGGCCCACCCCCGCCCGCCTCCGCCCACCCGCAACATCACGATCCAGTCTCAGGGGCTTGTCAACTTCGATGTAATCGATTCCAATCGCTCTCAGCATTACGCGTGTAATCGTTTCCAAGATGATCCACAAGGAGGTGGAGCGTCGATGGCGAGCATCAAGGACGTCGCCGCCGAGGCGGGTGTCTCCGTCGCCACGGTGTCGCGGGTCCTGAACGACCACCCGTCGGTGAGCGCGGACGCCCGCACCCGCGTACTGGCCGCCGTCGAGGCACTGGGCTACCGCCCGAACGCCGTCGCCCGCTCCCTGCGCACCGACCAGACCCACACCCTCGGCCTGGTCATCAGCGACGTACTGAACCCGTACTTCACCGAACTGGCCCGCTCCGTCGAGGAGGAGGCCCGCGCCCTCGGCTACAGCGTCATCATCGGCAACGCCGACGAGCGGCCCGATCTGCAGGACCATCACGTCCGTACGCTCCTCGACCGCCGGATCGACGGCCTGCTCGTGTCCCCCACGGACGGCGGCTCCCCGCTGATGCTGGACGCCGCGCGCTCGGGAACGCCGATGGTCTTCGTGGACCGGTGGATACCGGGCGTGGACGTGCCCGTCGTCCGGGCCGACGGCCGCACCGCCGTGCGCGATCTCGTCGCCCACCTGTACGGCCTCGGCCACCGCAGGCTCGCGATCATCGCGGGCCCGGCCGCCACCACCACCGGCAGCGAGCGCGTCGACGCCTTCCGGGACGCCCTGCGCGCGTACGGGCTGCCGCTCCCCGACGCCTACATCGGGCAGGGCGACTTCCAGGCGGCCAGCGGCCGGCGGGCCACCGAGGAGTTCCTCGACCTTGCCGAGCCGCCCGAGGTCGTCTTCGCGGCCGACAACCTGATGGCCCTGGGCGCCCTGGACGCCGTACGGGCGCGGGGACTTCGCGTGCCCGACGACATCGCGCTCGCCGCGTTCGACGACATCCCGTGGTTCGTGCACACCGATCCGCCCGTCACGGCGATCGCCCAGCCGACCCCCGAACTGGGCCGCGCCGCCGTACGCGCCGTCGTCGACCGCATCGAGGGGCGGCCCCCGCAGTCGGTCACCCTCCCCGCCACCCTCGTCGTCCGCCGCTCCTGCGGCGAACCGCCCCCCATGGACAGCGCACCCGTGAACGTCACTCAAAGGAGCAACCCGTGAGCAGCAGCCCGGACGAGTTGCTGCGTATCGAAGGGATACGCAAGACCTTCCCCGGTGTGGTCGCGCTCGACAGCGTCGACTTCGATCTGCGCCGCGGCGAGGTGCACGTACTGCTCGGTGAGAACGGTGCCGGCAAGAGCACCCTCATCAAGATGCTGTCCGGCGCCTACCGCCCCGACGCCGGGAAGATCGTGGTCGACGGCGAGAAGGTCCGCATCCACGGCGCGCAGGACGCCGCGCGCCTCGGGATCGCGACCATCTACCAGGAGTTCAACCTGGTCCCCGACCTCACCGTCGCCGAGAACATCTTCCTGGGCCGCCAGCCGCGCCGCCTCGGGATGATCGACCGGAAGCGGATGGAGGCCGACGCCGCCGTGCTCCTGGAGCGGGTCGGCGTGAACGTCTCCCCCCGCGCGCGGGTCCGCGAACTGGGCATCGCCCGCCTCCAGATGGTCGAGATCGCGAAGGCGCTGAGCCTGGACGCCCGCGTGCTGATCATGGACGAGCCGACCGCGGTGCTCACCTCCGGGGAGGTGGAGAAGCTCTTCCGGATCGTGCGCAAGCTGCGCGAGGACGGCGTGGGCATCGTCTTCATCACCCACCACCTGGAGGAGATCGCCGCTCTCGGCGACCGCGTCACCGTCATCCGGGACGGCCGCAGCGTCGGCCAGGTCCCCGCATCCACACCCGAGGACGATCTCGTACGCCTGATGGTGGGCCGCTCCATCGAGCTGCAGTATCCGCGCGAGCGGCCCGACGGCAACGGCGAAAGCGACAGCGGGGCGGCGCTGCTCACCGTCGACGGGCTCACCCGGGACGGTGTCTTCCACGACATCAGCTTCGAGGTGCGCGCCGGTGAGGTCGTCGGCATCGCGGGCCTCGTGGGCGCGGGCCGCACCGAGGTCGTGCGCGCCGTCTTCGGCGCCGACCCGTACGACAAGGGCTCGGTGGCCGTCGCGGGCAACCCGCTTCCCCGCCACGACGTCAACGCGGCGATGACCGCCGGGATCGGGCTCGTCCCCGAGGACCGCAAGGGCCAGGGCCTGCTCCTGGACGCCTCCGTGGAGGAGAACCTCGGGCTCGTCACCCTGCGGGCGGCCACCCGCGGCGGACTCGTCGACCTCAAGGGTCAGCGGACGGCCGCGGCGAAGATCGCCGAGCAGCTCGGCGTACGAATGGCCGGGCTCGGCCAGCACGTGCGCACGCTCTCCGGCGGCAACCAGCAGAAGGTCGTCATCGGCAAGTGGCTGCTCGCCGACACCAGGGTGCTGATCCTCGACGAGCCGACCCGCGGGATCGACGTGGGCGCCAAGGTCGAGATCTACCAGCTGGTCAACGCGCTCACGGCCGCCGGGCACGCCGTTCTGATGATCTCCAGCGATCTGCCCGAGGTGCTCGGGATGAGCGACCGGGTGCTGGTGATGGCCCAGGGCCGGATCGCCGGCGAACTCTCCGCCGACGAGGCGACCCAGGACTCCGTGATGGCCCTGGCCGTCAGCACACCCACCAACTCTGTCACCCCCGCCACCCCTGTTACCCCTGTTACCGCTGTGGAGGACCCCCGTGGCCACTGACACGCTCAAGAGCACAACGGGCGCGCGTGGCGCCTCCGGCGGCCTGCGCCGGCTCCTGCTCGACAACGGCGCGCTCACCGCGCTCATCATCCTCGTCATCGCGATGTCGGCCCTGTCCGGCGACTTCCTGACGACGGACAACCTGCTCAACATCGGCGTCCAGGCGGCCGTGACCGCCATCCTCGCCTTCGGTGTGACCTTCGTGATCGTCTCGGCGGGCATCGACCTGTCGGTCGGTTCCGTCGCCGCCCTCTCCGCCACCGTCCTCGCCTGGACGGCGACTTCGGAGGGCGTACCGGTCTGGATCGCGGTGATCCTCGCGATCGCGACCGGCATAGCGTGCGGGCTCGTGAACGGCGTCCTGATCTCGTACGGGAAGCTGCCGCCGTTCATCGCGACGCTCGCCATGCTGTCGGTGGGCCGCGGTCTGTCGCTGGTGATCTCGCAGGGCTCCCCGATCGCCTTCCCCGACTCGGTCTCGCACCTGGGTGACACGCTCGGCGGCTGGCTGCCGGTCCCGGTCCTCGTGATGATCGTCCTGGGCCTGATCACGGCCGTGATCCTCGGCCGTACGTACATCGGGCGTTCCATGTACGCGATCGGCGGCAACGAGGAGGCGGCGCGGCTGTCCGGGCTGCGGGTGAAGCGGCAGAAGCTCGCCATCTACGCGTTGTCCGGGCTCTTCGCCGCCGCCGCGGGCATCGTGCTCGCCTCCCGGCTGTCCTCCGCGCAGCCCCAGGCCGCGCAGGGGTACGAGCTGGACGCGATCGCCGCGGTCGTCATCGGCGGTGCCTCCCTCGCGGGCGGTACCGGCAAGGCGTCCGGGACGCTGATCGGCGCGCTGATCCTCGCGGTGCTGCGCAACGGGCTCAACCTCCTGTCCGTGTCGGCGTTCTGGCAGCAGGTCGTCATCGGTGTGGTCATCGCGCTGGCGGTGCTGCTCGACACCGTGCGCCGCAAGGCCGGGGCGACCCCGGTGACGTCCGGTGCCGGGGGCGCGGCGGGGAGGAAGGGTCCGCAGGCGGTCAAGTACGGCCTCGCGGTCGTTCTGGTGGCGGCGGTCGTGGGCGGCCTGAGCATCTTCAACAACGGCTCGTCCTCGTCCGAGAAGCCGAAGGTCGGCCTGTCCCTCTCCACCCTGAACAACCCCTTCTTCGTACAGATCAAGGCGGGTGCGCAGGCCGAGGCGAAGAAGCTCGGGGCCGATCTGACCGTCACCGACGCGCAGAACGACGCCTCGCAGCAGGCCAACCAGCTGCAGAACTTCACCAGCGAGGGCGTCGACTCGATCGTCGTCAACCCGGTGGACTCGGACGCGGCGGGCCCCTCGGTGCGCTCCGCGAACAAGTCCGACATCCCCGTCGTCGGCGTCGACCGGGGCGTCAACAAGGCGAAGACTGCCGCGCTCGTGGCCTCCGACAACGTCGAGGGCGGGCAGCTCGGCGCCAAGGCGCTCGCCGAGAAGCTGGGCGGCAAGGGCAAGATCGTGATCCTTCAGGGTCTGGCCGGTACGTCCGCGAGCCGGGAGCGCGGCGCGGGCTTCGAGGAGGGTCTGAAGGCCTACCCGGACATCGAGGTGGTCGCCAGGCAGCCCGCCGACTTCGACCGTACGAAGGGGCTGGACGTGATGACGAACCTGCTCCAGGCCCACCCGGACGTCCAGGGCGTCTTCGCCGAGAACGACGAGATGGCGCTCGGCGCGATCAAGGCGCTCGGCTCCAAGGCCGGGAAGTCGGTCCAGGTCATCGGCTTCGACGGCACGCCGGACGGGCTGAAGGCCGTCGCGGACGGCACGATGTACGCCTCCGTGGCGCAGCAGCCGAAGGAACTCGGCAGGATCGCCGTGCAGAACGCGCTGCGGGCGGCCGACGGCAAGAAGACCGAGCAGACGGTGAAGGTCCCGGTGAAGGTGGTCACGTCGAAGAACGTGGCCGACTTCACGGGCTGACCCCGACCGCCCCGTATCCACCTCTCCAGGGAGACAGTTCATGTTCGAGTACGACCTGCTGGTCGTCGGGTCGGCCAACGCCGATCTGGTCGTCGGTGTCGAGCGGCGGCCGGGCGCCGGGGAGACCGTGCTCGGCTCCGACCTGGCCCTGCACCCGGGCGGCAAGGGCGCCAACCAGGCGGTCGCCGCCGCCCGGCTGGGGGCGCGTACGGCGCTCCTCGCCCGGGTCGGCGACGACGCGCACGGCCGGCTGCTGCTCGACTCGCAGCGGGCGGCCGGGGTGGACACGGCCGGGGTCCTCGTCGGCGGCGCGCCCACCGGGGTCGCGCTCATCACGGTGGACCCGTCCGGCGACAACAGCATCGTGGTGTCGCCGGGCGCGAACGGCCGCCTCACCCCGGACGACATCCGCGAGGCAGCGGCCCTGCTCACGGCGTCCAAGGTCGTCTCGACCCAACTGGAGATCCCGCTGGAGACGGTCGAGGAGGTCGTACGGGGCCTGCGCCCCGGCACCCGTTTCGTCCTCAACCCCTCCCCGCCGCAGGAGTTGCCCGCGGCGGTCCTCGCCGCCTGCGACCCGCTGATCGTGAACGAGCACGAGGCGCGGGTGGTGCTCGGCGCGGACGCGGGCGCGACGCCCGAGGAGTGGGCCGGCGCGCTGCTGGCTCTCGGCCCGCGCTCGGTGGTCGTCACCCTGGGCGAGGAGGGCGCGCTGGTCGCCGACGCCTCGGGCACGGCCCGCGTCCCGGCCGTCCCGGTGGAGGCCGTGGACACGACCGGGGCGGGCGACTCCTTCACGGCGGCGCTGGCCTGGCGCCTCGGCGCGGGCGAGTCCCTCGCGGACTCGGCGGCGTACGCGGCCCGCGTGGGCGCCGTCGCCGTCACCCGTCAGGGCGCGCAGGCGTCCTTCCCCACCGCCGAAGAGGTCGCCGCCGTATGAAGAAGTCCGGAATACTGAACCGCCACCTGGCGGGCGCGACAGCCGAACTGGGCCACGGCGACGGCGTACTGATCTGCGACGCGGGCATGCCGATCCCGCCCGGGCCGCGGGTCGTGGACCTCGCCTTCCGGGCCGGGGTCCCCTCGTTCCAGGAGGTCCTGGAGGGCCTGCTGGAAGAGCTGGTGGTGGAGGGCGCGACGGCGGCGCAGGAGGTACGCGAGTCGAACCCGGAGGCGTCGGCCCTCCTGACGGCCCACTTCCCGACCACACTCACACACGTCACCCACGAGAACCTGAAGACCCTCTCGGCCGGCGCCCGCCTGATCGTACGGACAGGAGAGGCCCGGCCTTACGCGAATGTGCTGCTGCGGTGCGGGGTGTTCTTCTAGCGACGAAGGGCTCGATCACGCTGATCACGCCGATCACCGCTGAACGGACAGCCCGTGGTTGCCGGGCGGCGGCCTCGTCGAGTCCCGGCTGCCGGGCGTGATCAGCTGTGGAGGGTGGCGGCAGGTGTAGTGCCGTAGACGCTTCGGTAGGCGGCGGCGAACCGGCCCGGATGTGCGAACCCCCACCGTGCTGCGATGTCGGTGACCGTTGCCGTCGAAGGGCTGGCGGCGCGCAGGTCGGCGTGGGCGCCGTCCAGGCGTACCCGGCGCAGGTAGGTGAGCGGGGTCGTGTTCGCGTGGCGCTGGAAGGCGTACTGAACGGCTCGGGTGGTGACGGGGACGGAGGCGGCGATCTCTGCGAGGCCGATGTCGCGATAGGCGTTGTCGTCGATGAACGCCATGGCCCGGCGCAGGGTGTCGCTGGTGGCGTCGTTGCTGTCCATGGAGAGCGGATCGGGCAGGATCTCGTTGGGGAAGACCTGCAGGGCGCAGGCCACGGTCAGGCGGGCCAGCTGGCAGATGATCAGGTCGCTGAGGTCGGCGTTGGCCAGGGTGGTGTGGACATAGGCGGCTGTCGTGGCCCACAAACGAGCGTCGCTGGGCCGCGCCGGGGTCAGGCCGGTGAACGTCGTGCGCCGCGGTGGGGCGTGCGCATCGTGCATGAAGGCGTCGAACAGGGCCGGGCCCACAGACAGGACGTCGACGGCGATATGGGTCAGCCGGGCCTGGTAGGGCATGCCCGGAGTCACCAGGGCAGCGCCGGTCCCGGGCAGGCGCACGTCGTGGCCGCCGAGTTCCATCTGCCACTGCCCTGCGGTCGGCATCGTGACGAGCAGGCCCTGCACGGCGTCGATGTCGATCGACCAGTCGCCGGGGAGCATCACGTTGTCCCATGCCAGGGGGCCGGCCGCGATGCGGTCGTAGTTCAGCGGGGATACGGAAACCTCACCGTGCACCCGGATCCCTGTCCCATAAGCCCGTCCGAGGAACTCCCAGTTCTCCTGCGCGTTGCGCGAGACGAACCGCGACCGCTCCACCGTGAGCTGGTCCATAGGTGCCGCACCCCGATCCGTCCGGCCGCCTCGAACACTACGGCTATGACGCCACGTCCTGCTGCCCGCCGGACGAACCGATGTCGCGGGTGATCTGACATGACCGCAAGCCAACATGCTTGTGGATCGGCTTCGTTCGGAATTTTTCCTCCAGGTGCGTGATCGCGGGCCGCCGGCGAACGCGCGAAGGACTCCCGGGGCCGCTCTCGCAAAGCCGGCGAAGCCTTTCGTTTTGCGGACAGGCCCGGGCCGCGGGTTTCGTCCTGGGTGCAGACCAGCCCGCCGGCCACACGACAGGCTGGAACCTCCGCGGTCCGCAGCCGGCCCAGACCCCGCTGAGAGCACCCTGCGGACCGGGGCCACCCCACCGCAGGCACCCCACCGGTCGACCCCGGATCCGGCGGGTAGAGATGATCCCCCCACTTGGTGGGTCAGTTGTTGCGGAGGTGTTCGGAGGGAAGGGCGCCATGGCGGCTGCTGTAGTAGGCGGAGAAGCGGGAGAGGTGGGTGAAGCCCCAGCGGGTGGCGACGTCGGCGACGGTGGTGCCGGGCGCCAGTTCGCTGTGCAGGTCCCGGTGGACGCCGTCCAGGCGCAGGTGACGTAGGTAGGTCATCATCGGGATGCCGTGGTGGGCGCGGAAGGCGGCTTGCAGGGAGCGCAGCGGCACTCCTGACAGGCGTGCCAGTTCCACGGCGGTGAAGGGGTGGGCCGGGTCGGCGCGCATCGCTTCGGTGACTCTGCGCACGGGGCGTGGGCTTGGCGCCGCGGGGGCGGCGAGTTCGTCGGCGTACTGGTGGGGGCTGGTGTGGAGCATGGTGGTCAGGAGGGCCGCTCCCAGCCGGTCGGCGACCGAGGGGCGGTCCAGCAGGCCGGTGGGCTGGGCGATTTCGTCGGCGACGGCGGTGAGGATCGCGTGGTAGGTGCGCAGCGGTCCGGTGGCGGGGAAGGCCGGAGGGAAGCGCAGCTTGGTGACGGCGTGGCCGATTTCCTCTTCCAGCTCGGCTTCGACGGCTGCCCGGGAGAAGGACACCTGGAAGAGTTCGGTGCCGTTGTTGAAGTGGGCCATGACGGGGTCGAAGGAGTTGACCACTCCCACCCGTCCGTCACCGCGCTCGGAGCGGGTGGCCTGGTCGCGCTGGACGCACACGATGTGGTCGGCGCGGGCCCCGAAGAACGCGTACAGCCCGTCCAGAGGAGGCGTGAGCAGCGTGGCACGGGACCCGAAATCCATGATGCCGAACGCGGCGGCGCCCACCCGTGCCCCGCGCAGCCGCATGTGGAAGCGCGCGATATCCGTCAGCTGCGGGTCCACCACGACGGGCAGTTGATAGAAGCCGGTGAGTAGCTCCCCCCCTGGTCGACGTCCTGGCTGGTCAGGCTGAAGGCCGTCTCCGTACCGTCCTGCGGTTTCGGGCCGGGTGCGGGGGCCGCGTGTTCGGTCATGGCCGTCTCCTCAAGGCGCCCTCGGTCGGAATTCCATGGTGCCGCCGCGGAACCTCACGCGTGCACGGTTCGGATAGACCCTGCGCACAGCGGATAGAAGAGAGACAATCGCCCGCAGTTCACTGGATCCGTGACCGACCACCACGACCTCACAGATCCCCTCCGCGTGCCCGGTAGCGTGCGCCATGCCGATTGCTGACGGATCCGGGCAGCTGACGGCTCAGGTGCTGCGGCTCGCGGCGTTCGACGGCCGCGATCTACTGGATCTGCTGTACGACCTCACCGACCAGGCCCTGGCCTTCCTGCCCGTGGACGCGGCCGGAGTCACCCTGCTGATCGACACGACGGGGCCCGTCCCGGTCGCGGCCAGCGACGAACGCTGCAGGCGTCTGCTCACGGCCGAACATGACCTGGGGCAGGGGCCGACCATCGACAGCGCCCCCGGACACTCCCCCCGCGTACACACCCCGCCGGACGGAAATTCTTTCGCGGCTCCCACCTCGTTGGCGCCCAGCTCGCCGGGAGGACAGCGATGGCCGCACTTCGCGGACCGCGCCGGCGAGGAAGGCGTCACGGGAGCCGCCGCCGTCCTCCTGCACCGGGACGAGCGCAGCCTCGCCGTGCTCACCCTCTACACCGCCGAACCGCGGCCCTTCACCACCTACGACACCGCTCCCGCCCGTCTGCTCTCCGATGCCTGCACGCAGGCCATGCTGCGCCGGCAGCCCGACGGCCGGATGCCCGCCTGGCAGCGACGCACCGCGAACAACAGCATCATCATCGAGCAGGCCAAAGGAGTCCTCGCCCAGCGCCACGGCCTGCGCATGGACGACGCGGCGAAGCGGCTGCGCCGGCAGGCACTCGCCGACAACCGCACACTGACCGCGACGGCCACCCGGATCGTCCGCAGCACTACGCACGACCACCGTCGCTGACCGCGCGATCGACATGCCGTCCGGCAGTACGTGCGCGCAACCGCCCGGCCCGGACGCCCTCGGACCCGGCATCGGACATATTTCGAGGGGCCCGGTCCGTCGACCGGGCCCCTCGGTCCCCTCCCCCAGATCAGAACCCCCGCGATCCCCCCGGATCCCCCTCCAAAGGTTCTGATGCCAGGTACGACCCGCGAGGTGGGGGGAGGGTTGCACGGTTGCTTGAGATTTTTTTGAGGTTTTTTCGAGCGGGGCGGGGGGCCTCGTTGCGCGACACTGGGCGGGTGATCGTCGAACGCGCGTATGCCCATCTCGCCTCGTACGACGAGGACGTCTGGCCCTGGTCCGTGCCCTGTGTCCGGCAGCTGGTCGAGGAGGGGCTGCGGTTCACCGCGCCGGTGACCTTTCTCGTCGGGGAGAACGGTTCGGGGAAGTCGACGCTGGTCGAGGCGCTGGCGGAGGGGTTCGGGCTGGACTCCTACGGCGGCTCCCACGACTGGCGCTACGCCTCCCCGCGGGGCAAGTCGGCGCTCGGCGAGCGGATGCGGTTCGACGCTGCCCCGCGCGGGCGCCGTATGGCCACCAGCTGGGCGGCCCGCAAGGGCTTCTTCCTGCGGGCCGAGACCGCGCTCGACGCCCTCGGCAGGGAGGGGCTGGCGCCGGACTCGGTCAGTCATGGCGAGGGCTTCCTCGCGGCGTTCCGCGGGAAGTTCCTGTACACCGGGCTGTACGTGCTCGACGAGCCGGAGGCCGCGCTCTCCTTCTCCTCGTGCCTCGAACTGATCGGGCACATCGACCGGCTGACCAAGGAGGGCGGCCAGGTCGTCTGCGCCACGCACTCGCCCCTGCTGACCGCCCTGCCCGGCGCGGACATCGTCGAGGTCGGCGACCACGGCATGCGCAGGGTCGCCTGGCGGGAGCTGGGCGTCGTGGACCACTGGCGCCGCTATCTCGCCGACCCGCACGCCTATCTGCGGCACATCCTCGAAACGTAGACCTGTACCGGGCCCGCGCCGTGCGGTGGCGGCGCGGGCCCGAGGGGATCGTTGTCCTTCCAGGTCCGTCAGGCCGCGTGTCGCGTGAAGCGGGCCGCCGTCTCCGCCAGGACCTCGCGGCCGTCCCTGGCCCACAGGCCGTCGTTGAACAGCTCCACCTCGATGGGGCCCGTGTAGCCCGCCGCCTCGACGTACGCCTTCCACTCGCGCATGTCGATCGAGCCGTCGCCGAGCTGGCCGCGGCCGTTGAGGACGCCCTCGGGCAGCGGGGTCGTCCAGTCGGCGAGCTGGAAGGTGTGGATACGGCCGCCGGCGCCCGCGCGGGCGATCTGCTCGGGCGCCCGGTCGTCCCACCAGATGTGGTACGTGTCGACCGTCACGCCGACCTGGTGCGCGGGGAAGCGTTCCGCGAGGTCCAGGGCCTGGGTGAGCGTGGAGACCACGCAGCGGTCGGCCGCGTACATCGGGTGGAGGGGTTCGACGGCGAGACGCACACCCCGTTCCTCGGCGTACGGGCCCAGTGCGGCCAGTGCGTCCGCGATGCGTTCCCGGGCGCCGTGGAGGTCCTTGGAGCCCGCTGGGAGACCGCCCGAGACCAGGACGAGCGTGTCCGTGCCGAGGGTGGCCGCCTCGTCGACCGCCAGGCGGTTGTCGTCGAGCGCCTTCGTCCGTTCGGCCGGGTCGATCGCCGTGAGGAAGCCGCCGCGGCACAGGGTCGTGACGGTCAGGCCCGCCTCGCGGACCAGCTTGGCCGTCCGCTCCAGGCCGTACGACTGGACCGGGGCCCGCCACAGGCCCACTCCCGGAATGCCCAGCTCACCGCACGCGTCGACCAGTTCCGGCATCGACAGCTGCTTGACCGTCATCTGGTTGATGCTGAAGCGGGAGAGGGGCCCGGGAGGACTCGTACTCGGGGTCGAGGTCGGGCTCGCGGTCACTGGGTCACTCCGTACAGGGAGAGCAGGTTCTTCATACGGGTCTCGGCCAGCTCCGGGTCGGGGAACAGGCCCAGGCCGTCGGCGAGTTCGTACGCGCGGGCGAGGTGCGGCAGTGAGCGGGCCGACTGGAGGCCGCCGACCATCGTGAAGTGGGACTGGTGGCCCGCGAGCCAGGCCAGGAACACCACGCCCGTCTTGTAGAAGCGGGTGGGGGCCTGGAACAGGTGGCGGGAGAGTTCGACGGTGGGGTCGAGGAGCGCGCGGAAGCCGGGTACGTCACCCGTGTCCAGGGCGCGTACCGCCTCGGCCGCCAGCGGGCCCAGCGGGTCGAAGATGCCGAGCAGGGCGTGGCTGAAGCCCTGGTCGTCGCCCGCGATCAGCTCGGGGTAGTTGAAGTCGTCGCCCGTGTAGCAGCGCACCCCGTCGGGGAGCTTGCGGCGCAGGTCGATCTCGCGCCGGGCGTCCAGCAGCGAGACCTTGATGCCGTCGACCTTGTCGGTGTGGGCGGCGATGACTTCGAGGAAGGTGCTGGTGGCGGCGTCCAGGTCGGTGCTGCCCCAGTAGCCCTCAAGGGCCGGGTCGAACATCGGGCCCAGCCAGTGCAGGACCACCGGTTCGGCGGCCTGGCGCAGCAGGTGGCCGTAGACCTCCAGATAGTCGTCGGGGCCCTTGGCGACGGCGGCCAGCGCGCGGGAGGCCATCAGGATGGCCTGCGAGCCGGACTCCTCGACGAGGGCCAGCTGCTCCTCGTACGCCGCCCGCACCTCGTCCAGGCCGTACGGGTACCCGATCTCGGTGACGGGCAGCTGGTCGGTGCCGACGCCGCAGGCGATCAGGCCGCCGACCGACTTCGCCTCGGCCGACGAGCGGCGGATCAGTTCGGCCGCGCCCGCCCAGTCGAGGCCCATCCCGCGCTGCGCGGTGTCCATCGCCTCGGCGACACCGAGCCCGTGGGACCACAGATGGCGGCGGAAGGCGAGGGTGACGTCCCAGTCGACGGCGGCGGGCGAGTCGGGGGTGGTGTCGGCGTACGGGTCGGCGACCACGTGCGCCGCCGAGAAGACCGTACGGGCGCCGAAGGGGGCGCCGGTGGTGACGTGGAGGGGGTCGGGGCGGGGGGTGTAGGTGCGCAGCCTGCCGTCGGCGCCCGGGAGTTCGATGGTCACAGGGAGATCTCCGGGACGTCGAAGCGGCGGCCCTCGGCGGAGGACTTCAGGCCCAGTTCGGCGAGCTGGACGCCGCGGGCGCCGGCCAGGAGGTCCCAGTGGTAGGGGGCGTCGGCGTAGACGTGGCGCAGGAACAGCTCCCACTGGGCCTTGAAGCCGTTGTCGAACTCGGCGTTGTCGGGCACCTCCTGCCACTGGTCGCGGAAGACCTCGGTGGCGGGGATGTCCGGGTTCCAGACCGGCTTGGGGGTCGCCGAGCGGTGCTGGACACGGCAGTTGCGCAGTCCGGCGACGGCCGAGCCCTCGGTGCCGTCGACCTGGAACTCGACGAGTTCGTCGCGGTTGACGCGCACGGCCCAGGAGGAGTTGATCTGGGCGATCGCGCCGCCGTCGAGTTCGAAGACTCCGTAGGCGGCGTCGTCGGCGGTGGCGTCGTAGGGCTTGTTCTGCTCGTCCCAGCGCTGCGGGATGTGCGTGGCGGTGAGCGCCTGGACCGACTTCACCCGGCCGAACAGCTCGTGCAGCACGTACTCCCAGTGCGGGAACATGTCGACGACGATGCCGCCGCCGTCCTCGGTCCGGTAGTTCCACGAGGGGCGCTGGGCGGACTGCCAGTCGCCCTCGAAGACCCAGTAGCCGAACTCGCCGCGGATGGACAGGATCCGGCCGAAGAAGCCGCCGTCGACAAGCCGCTTGAGCTTGAGCAGTCCGGGGAGGAAGAGCTTGTCCTGGACGACGCCGTGCTTGATGCCGGCCTCGTCCGCGAGGCGGGCCAGCGCGAGGGCTCCGTCGAGGCCGGTGGCGGTCGGCTTCTCCGTGTAGAGGTGCTTGCCGGCCGCGATCGCCTTCTTGAGCGCCTCCTCGCGGGCCGAGGTGACCTGCGCGTCGAAGTAGATGTCGACGGTCGGGTCGGCGAGGACCGCGTCGAGGTCGGTGGACCAGTGCTCGATGCCGTGCCGGTCGGCGAGCGCCTTCAGGGCGTGCTCGCGGCGGCCGACGAGGACCGGTTCGGGCCACAGCACGTCACCGTCGCCGAGATCGAGACCGCCCTGCTCGCGCAGGGCGAGGATCGAGCGGACGAGGTGCTGGCGGTAGCCCATGCGTCCCGTCACGCCGTTCATGGCGATGCGCACCGTCTTGCGTGTCACGTCATTCCCTTCGTACGCGTCCCGCGCCGCGTACGAACTGGCGAGCGTCGCAGCAAGCGCTTTCTATGTAAGAAGAAGCTAGCCTCTGTGCAGCGGATCGGACAAGAGCGCGGGGGTGGCGAGTTGTTCGAGGGGGCGAACGGGAGGGGTCCGCGGCCGTAAGGTCGTGCCGGGTCCCGGCCGGACGTAAGGTCTGCACCACTCGTCCGCGCTGCCCGGGTGACTTCCGGCCAGGGGGCTCGGGGCTGCCGGGGCTGCCGGGGCCGGCCTTCGTGCCGGGCGGGCGCGACGGCGACGGCGGTTGCGGTCGCGGTCGCGGTGGCCACGACGGCGACAGCGGGCCGGCACTGGAGTAGTACGGCTCTGAGGACGATGACGAGATGCGCGACCGGAGGACTTCGAGATGACGGTGACCCTGGCGGACGTGGCGGCCCGCGCGCAGGTCTCGCCCGCGACGGTGTCGCGCGTGCTGAACGGGAACTACCCCGTGGCTGCCTCCACCCGTGAACGGGTGCTGCGGGCCGTGGACGAACTGGACTACGTACTGAACGGTCCCGCGAGCGCGCTCGCGGCGGCCACCTCCGACCTGGTCGGGATCCTGGTCAACGACATCGCCGACCCGTTCTTCGGGATCATGGCGGGGGCGATCCAGTCCGAGATCGGGGGGCCCGGGGGCCGGGCGGGCGGGGAGCGGCTCGCCGTCGTGTGCAACACCGGCGGCTCCCCGGAGCGCGAACTCACCTACCTCACGCTCCTTCAGCGGCAGCGTGCGGCGGCCGTCGTACTGACCGGTGGGGCCGTGGAGAACACCGCGCACGCGACGGCCGTGGCGACGAAGCTGCGCAAGCTCGGTGAGGCGGGGACGCGGGTGGTGCTGTGCGGGCGGCCGCCCGCGCCGGCGGACACCGACGCGGTGGCGCTCACCTTCGACAACCGGGGTGGCGGCCGGGAGCTGACCGAGCATCTGATCGGGCTCGGGCACCGGCGGATGGGGTACATCGCGGGGCCGGAGGAGCGGACGACCACGCGGCACCGGCTGGAGGGGCACCGGGACGCGCTCGCCGCGCACGGGATCGCGGACGATCCCGCGCGGACGGTCCATGGGCGGTACGACCGGCGGGCGGGGTACGAGGCCACGATCGAACTCCTGCGCCGTGAGCCGGGCTTGACGGCTGTCGTGGCCGCGAACGACACGGTTGCGCTGGGGGCGTGTGCGGCGCTTCGCGACTCGGGTCTGCGCATTCCCGACGACGTGTCCGTCGTCGGCTTCGACGACCTGCCGTTCAGCATCGACGCGGTGCCGGCGCTGACGACGGTGCGGTTGCCGCTGGCGGATGCGGGGGCTCGGGCGGGGCGGATCGCGATGGGGCGGGAGGAGGTTCCGCCCGGGGGGATCGCGACGATTCGGGGGGAGTTGATGGTGCGGGGGTCTACGGGGGTTCCCAAGGGGGCGTAGGGGTTGGGGGTTTGGGGGTTGGGGGGTTGTTTTTCGGCTGAGGGCCGGTGGGGGGTGTTGCGCAGTTCCCCGCGCCCCTGGGTGGGTGGGGGGTGCCGCCGGTTCGACGACTGCGGGTCGTGGGCGGCCGACTGCGCCGCTTCCCTCGGCCCAGTTCGTCGACTGCGGGCCGTGCGTGGCTGAGCGCGCAGTTCCCCGCGCCCCTGGGTGGGTGGGGGTGCGGCCGGTTCGCCGGCTGCGGGTCGCGTGTAGTCAGGCGTGCGCGCGATGCCGCGGCCCCGTCAGGGGCGCGGGAAACTGCGCGGCCAGCCACCACGCACCCGCAGGCCGAACTCCGACCCAAGGCACCCACCCCCCAGGGGCGCGGGGAACTGCGCGGCCAGCCACCACGGACCCGCAGGCTGAACTCCGACCCGAGGCACCCAGCCCCTAGGGGCGCGGGGAACTGCGCGGCCAGCCACCACGGACCCGCGGGCCGGAAGCCGGGCGGAGGCGCTCGTCGCCAGGGGCGCGCGGAGTCGCTCGGTCAAGTTTTGTTCAGGGAGCGCGTGACGCCCGCCACCACCGCCGTCGTCAGCAGCCAGCCCGCCGCGATCAGGGCGTACGACAGGCCCATGACGGCGGGATCGGTCCAGTGCCACGCCCCGCGCTGGCCGAAGCCGCCGATCGGGATCAGCAGGTCCAGCGTGTAGGCCACGGCACTGAACGGCGGCCCCTCGCCCTTCTTGTTCGCCGTGGGGGTGTGCGCCTCGAAGACCAGCGTCCCGATCAGCGACAGCAGGATCAGCCAGCCGCCCGCCCGCCAGGGGCGGTAGCCGTAGCCGACGGTGGCGTCGAAGACGCGGCCCCAGATCCGGGCGACGGGGTGCAGGGTGCCACGCCGGTGCCGCTGCTTCTCCAGCAGGACGAGGCGGGCGTCGTCGTCATGGCCGATGAGGCGGTACCAGCCGGCCAGTTGCTCGTACGGCTGCGGGCTGTAGCCGGGTGACCGGCGTATCCACGCGACCCGGCAAGCCGCCCCGCCGCGTACGCCGGGTTCGCCACGCACGCCGCGCACGCCGAGAACCGCCGGCGGCGCGTCGTCCGCGTGCAGGGAGGTGTAGACGAGGCCTTCCAGCCGCACGCGCGCGGTCCGGCCGGTCTCGTTGTCGCGCAGGACCTCGACGCGGGCGCTGCGCAGATCGATGCCGCCGGGCGGGGCGAGCGCGGGCGTGAGGTCGAGTTCGGCGACCTGGACGCGGGCGAGGTCCAGGGCGGCGCCCGGCTCGCCGAGGGCGGCGCCCCGCAGCGACAGCCGGTTGGTGATGTGCGCCCCGCGCAACCGGACGGCGGCGGTGGCGGCGAACCCGTCGGTCAGCTCCAGCGTCGACACGGTGGCGGTGTCGGCGAGCAGCGCCTCACCCGCCGGGTTCGCCAGCCGCGCTCCGCCCAGGAACAGGCCGCCGGACAACTGGGCCCCCAGCAGCCGCAGCCCTCCCCTGGCGGTGAAGCCCTGGCTGCAGAAGACCGCGCCCTCTGCGACGAGCCCGCCGGCGAACAGGGCCCACTTGCCGTCGGCCTCCAGCGTCGCCCCGTTCAGGTCCAGTTCCCCGGAGACGTGGGCGTTGGTGAGGGCGAGCCGCCCGCCCCGCAGGGTCGTTCGGCTCAGTTCGAGGCGGCCTTCGATCCGGACCATCTGCGCTTCGATGCCCAGCACCCGGCAGTTCGTGATCCGGATCGTCCGGGTGGCGCTGCCGCGCAGGTTCACGGTCTCCTCCAGCCGGCAGGAGGCGAGGTGGACCGTGTGGGCGATGTCGCCGCCCGCGAGGTCGAGGCGGCCGACGATCCGCGCGCCGGTGAGGTTCAGGGCCGCGACGGCTCCCGGCCGGGCAGCGTTCGCCCCGAGCAGCAGGGCGGCCAGGACCTCGGCCCTGACCGTGCGCCCGGCGCCCCACGCCGGCCCGCCGACGGCGTCGTCCTCCTCGGGGTCCCCGCTGCGCAGGTCCACGAGCCGGCCCTCGGGAAAGGCATCCCAGACGGCACGTTCCGGCGGCGTCAGATCGTCGTACTGGAGCACTTCGGAAGGCTATCCGGGCCGCGATGCCGGAAACCGGCGAAGGCCGTGTCGAAAACCGCCACCGGAAGGCGTAACCTCTCACTAAACCTCTGACTGAGTCAGCAATCTCTCCCCATCGTCACTGCGAGACAGGTGTCACGTGCCATGACCGTTCAGGAAATCCGCGCCTTCAACCGCTTCTACACCAACCTCATCGGGGCACTGGACTACAGCCGCCAGCTCCACGCGCCGTACACGCTCACGGAGTCCCGCGTGCTGTACGAGCTCGCCCACTCCCCCCGTACGGACACCGCCGACCTCCGTACCGAACTCTCCCTGGACTCCGGCTACTTGAGCAGGCTGCTGGCGAAGTTCGAGAAGGACGGACTGATCGAGCGGGCCCCTTCGGAGAAGGACACCCGGCGTCGCCGCGTCTCGCTCACGGCCCGCGGGAGGGGGACCGCCGACCTGCTGGACGAGCGCTCGCGGGAATCGGTCGGCACGCTGCTGTCGAGCGTGCCACCCGGGGACCGGACCCGGCTCGCCGAGGCGATGCGGGACATCCGCGAGATCCTCTCCGACGCCGGGCGCCGGCCCCCGCGCCGCGAGGACGTCCTGCTGCGCGAGCCCCGCCCCGGCGACCTCGGCTGGATCGTGCAGCGCAACGCGGCGCTCTACACCGCCGAGTACGGCTGGAACACGGACTACGAAGGGCTGGTCGCCCGGATCGTCGCCGACTTCGCCGAGGACCACGACCCGATCCTGGAGCGGGTGTGGATCGCGGAGCTGGACGGCCGCCAGGTGGGCAGCGTGATGTGCGTACGGGACGAGGCGCCCGGCGCCGCCCGGCTGCGCCTGCTGCTCGTCGAGCCGGACGCGCGCGGCCTCGGCATCGGCGACCGGCTGGTCGGCGCGTGCGTCGACTTCGCCCGGGGGGTCGGCTACCGGGAGATGGTCCTGTGGACGAACGACATCCTGTCCTCCGCCCGCCGCATCTACCAGCGGCACGGTTTCGTCCTCGTCGACGAGAAGCCGCACCGCTCCTTCGGCGCCGATCTCGTCGGCCAGGACTGGCGGCTGGACCTGCTCGGAACACAGGAGTGACGCGGAAGTGAGAGAACGCGAGCGGCGGGTAGGGTCCGTTTCGTGGTGCGCGGACCCGGGGGCAGCCGGGGCTCCTGGCCTCCCGGCTCACCGGCTTCCTGGCCACAACGGCCCGCGGACGGCTCCGCGGACGGGCCCGCGCCCGTGGTCCTGACTCGCCCGACCCGATCGACAGCGAAGGTGCGATTTCGTGAAACTGGCCTTCTCCACCCTCGGTGTACCCGGACTCCCGATCAGCGACGTGGTGCGGCTCGCCGCCACCCACGGCTATCACGGCGTCGAGTTGCGTACGCATCCCGAGGAGCCCGTGCACACCGGTCTCGACCTCACCGCACGGGCCGACGTGGCCGCCGAGTTCAAGACGGCGGGCGTCGAGATCCTGGGCCTGGCCGGGTACGTGCGGGTGGCCGCGCCGGGCGACGACGAGCCCGTGCTCGCCGAGATCCGCGAACTCCTGGAGCTGGCGCGGGACTTGGGGGCGCCCTTCATCCGGGTCTTCCCCGGCGGCGGCTCCGAGCAGACGCCCGAGGAGGCCGACGCGACGGCCGCCCGGCGGCTCGGCACGGCGGCCGAGTACGCGGCCGACCTCGGCGTACGGATCCTGCTGGAGACCCATGACTCGCACCGCACCGGCGCCGACGCGATCCGCGTCCTCGGGCCCGTCGGGCACCGGCAGGCGGGGGCGCTCTGGGACGTCATGCACACGTGGCTCGGCGGGGAGCAGCCCTCGGCGAGCTATGCGGCGCTGTCGCCGTTCCTCGGCTATGTCCAGGTCAAGGACATCGCGTCCGTGGACGACACGACTCCGCTGGCGCTCGGGGCGGGGGTGCTGCCGCTCACGGAGTGTGTGGATCTGCTGTCCCGGGAGGGGTGGGACGGGTGGTTGTGCTGGGAGTACGAGAAGCGGTGGTACGAGTCGGCTGCGCCGCTGGAGGGGTTGTTGGGGGGCGGGCGGGAGTATCTGGCCCGGCTGCTGAACGACGCGGCGTAGCGCGCGAAGCGCGGCCTTGCCCCGAGCCGCCGGCTGGGCGCGGGCCCACGCCCCCTGAAGGGCCCGTCGTCGGGTGCGGGTCCGCTGTGGCTGATCGCGCAGTTCCCCGCGCCCCTTGAAAGGCCCGTCGCCAGGTGCGGGTCCGCTGTGGCCGGTCGCGCAGTTCCCCGCGCCCCTTGAAAGGCCCGTCGTCGGGTGCGGGTCCGCTGTGGCCGGTCGCGCAGTTCCCCGCGCCCCTTAAGGGGCCCGTCGTGGTTGCTCGCGCCGTTCCCCGCGCCCCTGAAGACGACAGCGGCGCCCCGCCCCCCCATAGGGGCGCGGGGAACGGCGCAATCTTTTGATCTTTAGGGGCGCGGGGAACGGCGCAGTCTTTGATCTTCAGGGGCGCGGGGAACTGCGCCGATCGCCTCCACCCGGGCGCGGGCGGTGGCACCGTTCGGCGGGCGCCCACGCGCCGGCGCGGCCCGAAAGCGTGCCCCTTCGGTCCCCGCAGCGCACTCGCGTCCACCCTCGTACCGACTTGCCGGAATTCGGGGATTCCGGGGAACCCATCCCCGCCAGCCCTCGTCCAATTCGCATGCTGTCGGATGAGTCTCCGCAGTGCGGTGTCGGCCTCGCTGCTGGCTGCGAATGCTGACCACCCTCTCCGCCGCCTGCGGCCGGCAGCACGCCGTCACCGGCGCGCCCCCCTCCAACAGCGCCGGTGGCGGCCCCTCCCCCGGCATCCCCCACGGCGCCACCCCGCCGCGCCGTCCGCCCGCACTCTTGACTGGCAGAAATTTCCCGGATATCCGTGACTCCTTGGCAGTTTTCTTCAAGGATCCCCGAGGATTCGTTCAGCTCGCCCCTCCACGGGTCCCCCGGGCCCTCTCCGGAAGGAGCGCACGTGCACACCTCCAGACGTACGCTGCTCGCGGCCACCGCCGGTGCGGCCGCGGCCGTCGCCGGCGCCGCCCCCGCACTCGCCGGCACCGCGAAGCACGAGGACAAGAACCGCGAGGACAAGCGGCTCCGGGGCCTCATCTCCCGTATGACGCTCGAAGAGAAGGTCGGGCAGCTCTTCGTGATGCGGGTGTACGGGCACTCGGCGACCGCGCCCGACCAGGCCGACATCGACGCCAACCTCGCGGAGATCGGCGTACGGACGGCCGCCGAGCTGATCGCGAAGTACCGGGTCGGCGGGATCATCTACTTCGGGTGGGCGCACAACACCCGGGAACCGCACCAGATCGCGGACCTGAGCAACGGCATCCAGAAGGCCTCCCTGGAGCAGCCCCGCGGCCTCCCCGTGCTCATCTCCACCGACCAGGAGCACGGGATAGTGGCACGGGTGGGCACGCCCGCGACGCTCTTCCCGGGCGCGATGGCCCTGGGCGCGGGCGGTTCGCGCACGGACGCCCGTACCGCCGGCCGCGTCGGCGGCGCCGAGCTGCGCGCGATGGGCATCCTCCAGGACTACGCCCCGGTCGCCGATGTGAACGTGAACCCGGCCAACCCGGTCATCGGCGTACGCTCCTTCGGCGCCGACCCCCAGGCCGTGGCGGGCCTGGTCGCCGCGCAGGTGAAGGGCTACCAGGGCGCCGGGGTCGCGGCCACCTCCAAGCACTTCCCGGGGCACGGCGACACCGAGACCGACAGCCACTACGGCTTCCCGGTCATCGAGCACACCGAGGCGCAGTGGGCCGAGCTGGACGCGCCGCCGTTCAAGGCCGCGATCGCCGCCGGCATCGACTCGATCATGACCGCGCACATCATGGTCCCGGCGCTCGACCCGGCCGGCGACCCGGCCACCCTCTCGCACCCGATCCTCACGGGCATCCTGCGCGAGAGGCTCGGCTACGACGGGGTCGTGGTGACGGACTCGCTCGGCATGGAGGGCGTCCGCACGAAGTACGGCGACGACCGTGTGCCCGTACTGGCCCTGAAGGCCGGTGTCGACCAGCTCCTCAACCCGCCGAAGCTGGACATCGCCTGGAACGCGGTCCTCCAGGCCGTGCGCGGCGGCGAGCTGACGGAGGCCCGCCTCGACGAATCGATCCTGCGCGTGCTGCGGCTGAAGGCGAAGCTGGGGCTGCTGAAGGATCCGTACGTCACGGGGCGGGGGGTCGATCGAACGGTCGGGATTCCCTCCCATCTCAAGGCCGCCGACCGTGTCGCCGAGCGGACGACGACGCTGCTCGTCAACTCCGGCGGGCTGCTGCCGCTGTCACGGCGTACGCACACGAAGGTGCTCGTCGTCGGCGCCGACCCGGCCTCGCCGTCCGGCACCACGGGCCCGCCCACGACCGTCCTGGCGAACGCCCTCACCGAGCTGGGCTTCACCCCGACCGTGCTGTCCACGGGCACGGCACCCTCGGCGGCGACGATCGCGAAGGCCGTCGCGGCGGCGGGGGACGTGGACGCGGTCCTGGTGGGCACGTACAACGTCACCGCCGCCTCCGCTCAGCGCACCCTGGTGAACCAACTGCTCGCCACCGGCCGCCCGGTGGTCGCGCTCGCCATCCGCAACCCGTACGACGTGGCCCAACTGCCGGACGTCAGGGCGTACCTGGCGTCGTACTCGTGGACGGACGTCGAGCTGCGTGCCGCGGTACGGGTGCTCGCCGGGCGGGTCGGTCCGCGCGGCAGGCTGCCGGTGCCGGTGCAGCGCGCGGACGATCCGGCGGTGGTGCTGTATCCCGTGGGGCACGGCCTGACGTACTGAGCCCCCGCACAGGGGCGCGCGCCGCGGCCTGGCGTACCGGGCCTACGACGTGCGCCCCTTCCCGCATCCCCAAGTGACGCAAAGGGTCCGGTACGCCTGGCGGGGCCCGCCCCGGCGGGTCACGCTGGGCTGGGGATGATCGGGGGGAGGTGCCATGCGCGACGCACGCGGCGCGGGCGCACACCGCGCGAGGTCCGCCGACGCGGGGTCCGCCGACGCGACGGCGGCCATGCTGTGCGCGCCGCTGGTGTGCGCGCTGCTGTTGCTGGTGCTGGCGGCCCTCGCGGGGTGCCAACAGCCGTCGGGGGCCGACGGCGACGGTGACGGTGACGCGCGGCCGACGACTCCCGCTCCGGTCCCGACCCAGGCCTCGGGGTACGGGGTGGTGTTCCTCGGGATCGACGAGTGCAGTTCCTTCGGGCGCGAGTCGTTCACCGAGGTGCCGTGCACCAGCGAGCGGGCGGCGGCGCGCGTGATCGCCCGGCACGACGGCCGGGCGGGCGAGGGGCGGCCCTGTCCCGCCACCACGGATTTCGTGCTGCACATCAGCGAGCAGCGGCCCTCCGCCGACGAGGACGGCGACGGCGCGGTCCCGCAGGGGTACGCCTGCATGCGCAATCTGGAGCCCCCGCACCCCGGCGACCCGGGCGGCGGCGGAGGTCCCCGCACGATCGTCGGGGACTGCGTCTACGGCGCGGGGGCGGGCGAGGTCCGCGAGACCGCGTGCGCCGGCCCGAGTGGTGGACCGAGCGGCGGCAGGGCTCCCGAGTACCAGGTGACCGAGGCCGTGGTGCGGCGCTCCGACTGCCCCGCGTCCACCGAGCTGTACGTGCAGCTCGGCGGACCGCAGCCGGTGGGCTGCGCCCGCCCGTTGTAGCCCGGGGCTCTGTGGCCCGAGGGCCCGACGGACGGGCGCGGCACCGAACGCGTGACCGGAACCGCTACGGACGGAGCTGACGCTCGACCGTGCGCTTGTCCAGCTTCGAGTCCCACTTGGCCAGCGGCTTCGCCTTCTCCGGGTCCGCCTGGACCGCGGCCGTGGCGACGCCCGCCCACTCCAGGATGCGGGCCGTGGCGAGGGCCTTCTCGTCGGCGACGAGACCGGCGACGTTGGCGCCGTGGTTCAGGCCCGGGGCCGTGAAGACGTACGAGTCGCGCGCGCCCTTGCCGAGGCGGAACGGCTCGGCGCCCCACGGGTCGTTCTGCCCGTACACGAACAGCATCCGGTTCGCGTTGTGCTTGACCCAGGAGTCGACGTCGCGCATGACGCCGGGCTGGAACTTCATCTTGATGTCACGCGGCACGAAGTTCCGCGGCGGCTGGTAGCCGTAGCGGATGTACTTCTTCTCGATGTGCGGGAAGACGATGGTCGGCGCACCGAGCTGCGTGCCCGCCTGGTAGTAGTACGGCGTGTAGGGCGACAGGCCCTGGTCCGTGTAGAACGAGAAGCCGGAGATCGTGTCGATCGACGTCCAGATCTCGTCGTCCGTGGCGTTCTTCGCGTCCGCCGGGATCGTGTCGCAGTCGGCGAGCAGGCTGTACTGCCAGAAGCCCCACACGTAGTCGAGGACGACCGCCTCGTACGCGCGGTCCAGGCTGCCGATGGTGTTGAAGGTGTAGCCCTCGGCGGCGGCCACGTCCTTGTACTTCTTCTCCAGCGCGGTCCGGCGCACCAGCGCCTCGCGCTGCACCGCGTTCAGCCGGGTGCGGCACTCCTTGGTGCCGACCTTGGCGAAGAACCGGTCGTACGCCGAGTCCTCCTTGTTCACCACGTCGTTGGGGGCGACGTACGCGACGACGCCGTCCATGTCACGCGGGTAGAAGCGCTCGAAGTAGGTGGCGGTCATGCCGCCCTTCGAACCGCCCGTGGAGACCCACTTCTTGTCGTAGATCGGCTTGAGGGCCTTGAAGATGCGGTGCTGGTCGCTGGCCGCCTGCCAGATGTCGAGCTTCGACCAGTCGGCCGGCTCGGGCCGGGACGGGGTGAAGTAGCGGTACTCCATCGAGACCTGGTTGCCGTCCACGATCTGGGTCGGCTCGCGGCGGCTCGGCGTCGTGGAGACGCTGTAGCCGCCGGTGTAGAAGACCGTCGGACGGGCGATGTCCTTGTGCAGCACGGTGATGCGCTGCTTGAACGTGCCCTTGGACGGGTGCCGGTGGTCGACCGGCTGGGTGTAGTTGAGGACGAAGAAGCGGTAGCCCGTGTAGGGCTTCTCCTCGATCAGGCTCATGCCCGGTATCGCGAGGAGGCGGTCCTTGATGTCCGCCGACCCGTCCGTGACGAGGTTGGTTGCGGTGGCGGCGTCCGGCTGGGCGGCGGTGGCCGCCCCGGCCGTGCTCACGGTGCCTATGAGCACCACGAGGGACAACAGCCATCTGAGCGTCTTGCGCATGCGTTCTCCCCTGAATACGCAGATGTCCGCCGGAACTTAGCCCAGCAACAGCTGCCACACCAGGGGATGTTGTGGACATTACCGTCAGGTCGGTACGAAGACTGCACGACTCGGGGGTTCAGCAGAGGATCCAGCCCGTGCCGACCGTGCCCGAGCCGACGGCCCCCGTGACCCGTACGCAACGGTGGCCCGCGTGCACCCGTACCGGACCCGCGTACCGCACGAACCGGCCCGCGTTCGGCACGCGCTCGCTCCCCCGGGCCTGCACGCTCACCATCATGTAGCGGCGGGCGCCCACCTTCTTCGGGTAGGTCACCGCGCACACGTAGCCGCGCTTCTTGTGGACGTCCACATGGCCGGTGGAGAAGGACAGGGTGCGCACCTTCCGCCCGGCGCACGGTGACGCGGCGGAGGCCTCGCCGACCGGACCCGCGAGTGCCAGCAGCCCGGACGCCGTCAGCACGGCGGTACCGAGCGTGAGGCGTCGGCGTATCGCGCCCATGTCCACTGGTGTCCCTCCACGGCCCGCGGCGGCTGATGCCCTGCTTCGACGTACTGCTGTACGGACGCATGGCGTACGGCGAACGGTTGCCCTACCCGTCGGTTGCGGCTTTTCTGCGTGTTCGCCTCGCTCAGTTCCCGGTGCCGACCGGGTCCGGCTCCCCCACGAACGTCCGCCACAGGCGCGCGTACCGGCCGTCGAGCGCGAGCAGTTCGTCGTGCGTGCCGTCCTCCGCGACCCGGCCGTCGGCCATCACCACGACCCGGTCCGCGCGGGCGGCCGTGGTCAGCCGGTGGGCGACGACCAGGGTGGTGCGGCGGCCCGCTATGCGGTCGGTGGCCTGGTTGACCTGGGCCTCGGTGGCCAGGTCGAGCGCGGCGGTGGCCTCGTCGAGGAGGAGGATGTCCGGGTCGACCAGTTCGGCGCGGGCCAGCGCGATCAGCTGGCGCTGGCCGGCCGAGAGGTTGCGGCCGCGCTCGGCGACCTCGTGGAGGTAGCCGCCGTCCAGGGTGGCGATCATGTCGTGCGCGCCGACCGCGCGGGCCGCCGCCTCCACGGCCGCGTCCGTGGCGTCGGGACGGCCGTACGCGATGGCGTCCCGGACGGTGCCCTGGAAGAGGTACGCCTCCTGCGGGACGACGCCGAGCCGGTGCCGGTAGGAGGTCAGGTCCAGCGAGCGCAGATCCGTGCCGTCGACCGTGACCCGGCCGCCGGTGGGGTCGTAGAACCGGGCCACCAGCTTCACCAGGGTCGACTTGCCCGCGCCGGTCTCGCCGACGAACGCGACGGTCTGCCCGGCGGGGATGCTCAGCCGCACCCCGCTGAGCGCCTCCTCGCTCTCCGTGGCCCCGTCGGCGGCCCCGTACGCGAAGTCGACGTCCTCGAAGGCGATCTCGCCCCGCAGGGACAGCACTTCGAGGGGTTCGGCGGCGGCCTTCGTCGAGGTCGGCTCCTGGAGGAGTTCCTGGATCCGGCCGAGGGAGACGGTCGCCTGCTGGTAGCCGTCGAAGACCTGGGAGAGCTGCTGCACGGGGGCGAAGAACAGGTCGATGTAGAGGAGGTACGCCACCAGCGCGCCGGTGGTGAGGGTGCCCGCGTCGACCCGCCCGGCGCCCACGACGAGCACGGCGGCGGCGGCCACCGAGGACAGCAGCTGCACGAACGGGAAGTAGACCGAGATCAGCCACTGCCCGCGGATCCGCGCCTGGCGGTAGCTGTCGCTGCCCTCCGCGAAGCGCCGCCCGCCCGAGCCCTCGCGCCGGAACGCCTGGAGGATCCGCAGCCCCGACACCGACTCCTGGAGGTCCGCGTTCACCACGGACACCCGCTCACGGGCCAGTTCGTACGCCTTCACGCTGGACCTGCGGAAGAAGAACGTGCCGACGATCAGCGGCGGCAGCGTCAGGAAGACGACCAGCGCGAGCTGTACGTCGATGACGAGCAGCGCGGCCATGATGCCGAAGAAGGTGACGACCGAGACGAAGGCGGTGACCAGGCCGGTCTGCAGGAACGTCGACAGCGCGTCCACGTCCGTCGTCATCCGGGTCATGATCCGGCCGGTCAGCTCCCGCTCGTAGTAGTCGAGCCCGAGCCGCTGGAGCTGCGCGAAGATCTTCAGCCGGAGCGCGTACAGGACCCGCTCGCCGGTGCGGCCGGTCATCCGGGTCTCGCCGATCTGGGCCGCCCACTGGACGAGCACGCTGACCAGGGCGATCACCGAGGCCGCCCACACCCCGCCGAGCGCCATCTCGGAGACACCCTCGTCGATGCCGTGCCGGATCAGGACCGGCAGCAGCAGGCCCATGCCGGCGTCGACGGCGACCAGGCCGAGGCTGACGAGAAGAGGCAGCCCGAAGCCCCGCAGCAGGCGCCGCAGCCCGTACGACTCCTCCGGGGTGACCGCGCGCGCCTCGTCCACGCCGGGGGTGTCGATGGCGGGCGGCAGCGCGTCGACCTGGGCGAGGAGGCCGGGGGTCGCGGGCATCCCGGCGAGCGCGGTGTCCTTCGGTTCGCGGTCGCCGGTCCACAGGCGCGGGGTGACACCGCGCTCGGCGTCGAACTCCGCGTCCAGCTCGTCCCGTACGGAGGTGTCCTCCGCCGGGCAGGAGGGTGCGGTGTGGCCGGGCGAGACCCCGCCCAGTTCGTCCGGGTCGGTGAGCAGCCGGCGGTAGAGCGGCGAGCGCCCGGTCAGCTCCTCGTGGGTGCCGATGTCGGCGAGGCGGCCGTCTTCGAGGACGGCGATGCGGTCGGCGAGGTTCAGGGTGGAGCGGCGGTGGGCGATGAGGAGGGTGGTGCGGCCCGCCATGACTCCGCGCAGGGCCTCGTGGATCTCGTGCTCGACGCGCGCGTCGACCGCGGACGTGGCGTCGTCGAGCACCAGCAGCCGCGGGTCGGTGAGGATCGCGCGGGCCAGGGCCACGCGCTGGCGCTGACCGCCGGAGAGGGTGAGCCCGTGCTCGCCGACCTTGGTGTCGTAGCCGTCGGGCAGCGCGGAGACGAAGCCGTGCGCCTGGGCGGCGCGGGCGGCGGTCTCGATCTCCTCGCGGGTGGCCTCGGGGCGGCCGTACGCGATGTTGGACGCGACGGTGTCCGAGAACAGGAAGGAGTCCTCGGGGACGAGCCCGATGGCGGCCCGCAGCGAGTCGAGGGTCAGCTCCCGCACGTCGAGGCCGCCGATGAGGACCGCGCCGCCGCTCACGTCGTAGAAGCGGGGCAGCAGCAGGGAGACCGTGGACTTGCCGGAGCCGGAGGAGCCGACGACCGCGAGGGTCTCGCCGGAGCGGATCTCGAAGCTGAGGCCGTCGAGGACCGGGCGGTCGTCGTCGTAGGCGAAGGACACGCCGTCGAACTCGACGGTCGCGGGCGCGTCGGCCGGGAGGTCCTTCGTGCCGTCCTCCATGGACGGACGGGTGTCGATCAGCTCCAGGACGCGTTCGGCGCCCGCCCTGGCCTGCTGGCCGACGGTGAGGACCATGGCGAGCATGCGCACGGGCCCCACGAGCTGGGCGAGATAGGAGGAGAAGGCGACGAACGTACCGAGGGTGACCTCGCCCTTCACCGCCAGCCAGCCGCCGAGCGCCAGCATGGCGACCTGGCCGAGCGCCGGAACGGCCTGGAGGGCCGGGGTGTACTTGGAATTGAGCCGGATCGTGCGCAGCCGCCCCGCGAAGAGGCGTCGGCCGATCTCGCGGAGCTTCCCGGTCTCCTGGTCCTCCTGCCCGAAGCCCTTCACCACGCGTACGCCGCTGACCGCGCCGTCGACGACCCCGGCCACCGCGGCGGCCTGCGCCTGCGCGTACCAGGTCGCGGGGTGCAGCCTGGAGCGGCTGCGCCGGGCGATGAACCAGATGGCGGGGGCGACGGCCAGGGCGACCAGGGTGAGCGGGAGGGACAGCCAGGCCATGATCCCCAGCGAGATCAGGAAGAGGAGGACGTTCCCGATCGTCATCGGGAGCATGAAGAGCAGGCCCTGGATGAGCTGGAGGTCGCTGGTGGCGCGGCCCACGACCTGGCCGGTCGACAGCTCGTCCTGGCGCCTGCCGTCGAGGCGGACGATCGTCTCGTACATGTCGGTGCGCAGGTCGTGCTGGACGTCGAGCGCGAGCCGGCCGCCGTAGTAGCGGCGGATGTAGGTGAGGACGTACACGAGGACGCCCGCGCCGATGAGCGCGCCCGCCCAGGGGGCCATGTCACGGGTGTGGTCGCCCACGACGTCGTCGATGATCACCTTGGTGATGAGCGGTACGAGCGCCATGACGGCCATGCCGGCGAGCGAGGCGCCCAGCGCGAGCACGACGTCCTTCGGGTACCGCCACGCGTACCCGGCCAGCCGCCGTGCCCATCCCCGCTGCGTCGTCACTCCTGGTGCCTTCCCTCGTCCGGTCCTGATCGTCCGGAAGGCACCAACACGGATCGAAGCGGATTTCATCCCTCCGCAACAATCGGGGGCGTGCGCGGAGAGATCAGGGGCGTACGCGCAGGGAGTAGAAGCGGGTGGTCTGGGTGGCGCCCTGGTTGTCGTCGCTGACGAGAAGGACGCGCAGGGCGCCCCGGGCGGTACCGGTGACGGCCATGCCCTCGATGTTGTCGAGCAGCGGATTGGGCTGCGGCTGCTTGGCGGTAGCGCCGAGGGAGGGGCAGTCCGCGATGTCCGCGAGAAGGGTCTTACGGACGAGGCGTACGCCGTCCTGGCCGGTCAGGGCCTCGACACGGGAGGTGTCCGTGGCGTGCCGCAGGTCGGCCAGATAGAGGCGGACGGTGTTGCCGACCCCGGCGGTGAAACCGCGTTCCAGGACGAGGAGGCGCCCGTCCGGGGTCGCGGCGCTCTCGACGACCCCGAGACCGGTGTCCGTGCGGTAGCCGTACTGGGCGGCGAGCCGGAAGTCGCGGTGACCGTCGCGCTGCCAGGTCTGGAGGCGTACGACGCCCGCCGTGTCACCGGACAGGGAGCCCTCCATGCCGGCCAGCAGGGTACGGCCGCCGGGCAGGAGGGTCAGCGCCTCGAAGGTCTGGTTCGCGGTGGCGCGGCCGGCCGGGGCGACACGCAGGGCGTCCGGCACGGGGAGGCGGGCCAGGAGGGTGCCGTCGCGGCCGTAACGGCGTACCGACGGCTCGGTCTCGGACGACACGAGCCGGGTGCCGTCGCGGTCGACGACCAGCCCCTCGGAGTCCAGCGCGGCCCCGCCCTCGTCGGCCAGCGGCACGACGGAGCGGGGGCGCAGGGTCTTCGGGTCCAGGGTGAAGAGGGCGGACCGGTCGGAGAGCGCGGCGATCGCCCCGTCGCGGTCCACGGCCAGCGCGGAGAGGTTGCCGACGAACGTGCCCTCGTACGTCGTCTTGTCGAGGGCGTCGGAGAAGCGCTCGATGGAGACGGCGGGCGAGCAGGCGTTGTGGGCAGGGGCGTGCTGGGCGGCTGCGGGCCCGGCGGCGCAGGTGACCGCCGCCAGGCCGGCGGTGAGGGTGGCCGCGAGGGGAGCGAGTACGGATCTCGGACGCATGGCGTCACGGTAGGGGGAGGGCGGTTGAGGGGGAGGGTACGGACCGTGAATTCTGGACAGCGGCTTCTCCGTCCCCCTCGGTGGCCGTCGGCCGGCGGGTCGGGCGGGCGTCAGGCGGGCGGGACCGCCGGGAAGGCCTCCTTCGGGGCGGTCGTCGGCGCGTAGCGGCTCGCCGCGGTCGGTACGAGGTCCTTGTGGATGGCGCGGGCCACGGCCTGGATGGTGGTGACGCCGTAGTTCATCGTGCTGTTGTCCTGGGTGAGGACCGAGATCGTGTAGTCGTGGCCGCCGCCGTCGAAGGTGCCGACGCTGTGCACGCGCCAGCCGTGGGTGGAGCGGGACAGCCAGCCGTTCTTGACATGCACCGAGACGGCGGCGGGCGCGCCCGCCGGGGTGCCCCAGCGCTGGGAGGAGACGACCTTGTTCATCAGCTTCAGCGTGTACGCGCGGGAGTTGTCGCTCAGGACCGTGTTCTTCGCGGTGAGGAGCGCGAGAAGCTTCTGCTCGTCCTGCACGGTGATCTGGGTCAGCCCCCAGTAGCCGTTCGCGCCGGGCTTGGTCTGCGTCATCCCGGCCGCGGCGAGGAACCCCTTCACCTTGGTGACGCCCAGCTGCTTCCAGAGCTTGGTCGTGGCCGTGTTGTCCGACTTGGTGATCATGGCCGTGGAGAGGTCGGACTCGCGCTGGGTGAGATAGCGGTTGTGCTTCTTGGCGTCCCAGAGCAGCGTGGCGAGGACGGTCACCTTGACGACGCTCGCCGAGTCGTAGGCCCTGGTCGGGCTCAGCGTGCAGGTGGTGTTGGTCGTACGGTCACGGAGGCCGACGGCGACCGTGCCTCTGCGGCTCGCGAGGGCCGCGGTGATGTCCTTCTTGAGCTTGACCGCCAGTGCCTGGTCGCCCGACGTGCAGGTGACCTGCGGCGCCGTGGCCGCGGCGGCCGGTGCCGCGGCGACGGCCAGTGGCAGCAGCACGCCGGCGCCGAGGCCCGCACAGAGCACACGGCCGCGCCGCGATATCCGGTGAGTCATGAAGTGTTCCCATCCCCCGTTGATTTCGTACGAGTGCGCCCCCGGCACACTCGCCACGCTTGACTCACGGGGGTGGCCGAAAGTTGTACGCCCGCCTCGACACGAGATGCGCGCCCCTGTCCGGAACGCGCGCCGCCGTTCGCGGCGTTCGTACGGAGATGCGCCGGACTCCACGGCGGGCCTGACCCATCCGTATCGGACGGCGACAGCGGCCCGATCACCGTGTCGCGTGCAGACGGCTGCTACGAGAAGGTGGCCCTGGCGTCAGGAGTGCTCCGAGGACGCTGCCGTCGGTGCAGCCGCAGGTGCAGAGACGGGGATACGGGCGCCCCGGCTCTCCGCGATGCGGTGCACGTCCGTCAGCGCTTCGGCCAGGCGGGCGGCGAGGTAGCGGAGTTGATGCGCGGTGGCCCTGCGGTCGCGGAGCAGGTCGGCCGCGTGGTCGAGGAGTTCGGCCGACATGCCGAGCTGCACGCTCTCGATACGGTCCGCGGCGCGGGAGAGGTGGCTCGTCCCGTCCCCGATGAGATAGCAGGGCCTGCCCCCGTCCCCCGCCCACGGCAGCAACCGGGCCACCCGGACCGTTCCCGTGCCCGCCCGGTCGCCGGTCACGCGGACACCTCCACGCCGTGGATCACCCGCGAGCCGATGTCGACGCCGCGCGTGGCGAGCCACAGCGCGCGCCGACGGGCCTGTTGCTGCCGCGCGTGCTCGCGCAGCTTTCTCTGCTCACGTCGCTCTCGCTGCTCGTGTTCCACGAGGTAGGGGCGGACCATCACGTGGTCCTCGCCGCGCAGGGGGCGACAGCCGGCGCGGTGAGCGGTGGCGCCCTGCGCGCCGGGGACGGCGCGGTGCCTCCCGCGCCGCCCGGAAGCCACCTCGACCACCGGCAGTCGGTGTCGCCCTCTGCCCGGAAAAAGCCATCGCAGCAACGGCTCGACGAGCCGGCCGATACGGTGCTTCATGTCGTCGATTTCCTTAGCTGATTGATGACCACGCCCCCGGACCGGTCGCTCGGTCGCGGGGGTTTCGCTGTGTGTAGCGAACTCGTCACAGCGTGACGTCTGCTCGGCTAGCCTCGCCAGGGGGTGCGATGTGACCAGGCATTTGTCACAAAGGAGTGGCCATGACCAGCACGTACGGTGACTGGCTCAAGCAGCAGCGCGAGACGGCGGGGCTGACGCAGCAGGAGCTGGCGGACGCGGCGGTCATGACGCGTTCGCACATCGCGCACATCGAGGCGGGGCGCCGCATCCCGTCGAAGGAGGACGCGCGGCGCCTGGACAGGGTCCTGAACACGGGGAATGTACTGAGCAGCTTCCTGCCGGCCGAGGACGCGGCGGTCGCCGACTACTTCGAGGCGGCCCGCCTGCTCGAACAACAGGCGGTGATGATCCGCGAGTTCGCCCTGTCGTTCGTCCCGGGCATCCTCCAGACGGAAAGGTACGCACGTGCGGTCCTGGGCACGTCGTTCCCTCCGGTGGGTGAACAGGAATGTGACAGGCGCCTTGTCACACGCCTTGAACGGGCGAAGATCCTTGACGATCCGGTGACCCCGGTGGTGTGGGCGCTGCTGGACGAGGCGGTTCTACGTCGCGAGATCGGCGGACCGGACGTCATGGCGGAACAGATCGACCACCTCGTGGGCCTTGCTGAACGCGGGCGGATCCAGGTGCATGTGCTGCCGTTCTCCCTGGGCCTCCATCCCCTGTTGAGCAACATGCTCACGCTGATGTGGTTCGAGGACCAGCCGCCCGTTGCGTACGGCGAAGGCCTGTACATGGGGAAGATTCACGACGTTCCAGGGGTGATTCAGGACCTGCAGCATCGCTACGATTTCGCACTGGGCAACGCAATGCCGGTCAGGGAATCACTGGCTCTACTCAAAGCGACAGCAGAGGACTACCGACACCATGGCTGAGCAACCCACTCTGGATGCGGCCTCGTTGAGTGGCTGGCGCAAGTCGTCCTACAGCAACGACCAGGGCGGCAGCTGCCTGGAAGTGCTCGACGGCCACCCGGCCGGGATTCCCGTGCGGGACTCCAAGGCCCCGTACGGCCCCGTACTCGTCATGCCCACGGCCGAATGGCGCACCTTTATCGGCGCTGTCAAAGCTGGCGCACTGGGACACCGTGACTGACCCGATGCCCACGTCACGGCAAGGCTGGCGTAAGTCCTCGTACAGCGGTCCCGAGGCCGGCAGCTGCCTGGAAGTGCTCGACGGCCACCCCGCCGGGATTCCCGTGCGGGACTCCAAGGACCCGTACGGGCCCGCCCTCCTGATCCCGGCGACCGGGTGGGCCCCGTTCATCGCCGCCGTCAAAGCCGGAGGCTTCCGCGCTCACAGGTGAGGCCCAGGTTCAGCACAGGTCCCGCCAAAACCGGCCGCCCACGATGACCTGGTGACATCTGCCACCGATCCGTACCCCCACGCCCCCGAGGCCGTCGCCTCGACGTCTCCCGACGAGCCGGTCGCGCGGCCGGACAAGGCGCCCCGCTGGTCGCTGCCCGTGCTGGCCGCGATCCTCGTCCTGGCCGGCGTGCTGTACTCCTGGAACCTCTCCTCCTCCAGCCTGAACAGCTTCTACAGCGCCGCCGTGTTCAGCGGCACGCAGAGCTGGAAGGCGTGGTTCTTCGGCTCGCTGGACGCCGGGAACTTCCTGACCGTGGACAAGCCGCCCTTCGTCCTGATGGTGATGGGCCTGTCCTGCCGCGTCTTCGGGTACGGCACCTGGCAGATGATGCTACCGCTGGTCGCCGCCGCCCTCGGCACGATCTGGGTCCTGCACTCCTCGGTCAAGCGGGTCTGGGGCCACGCCCCGGCCGCCGTCGCCGCGCTCGTCCTCGCGCTCACCCCGATCACCGTCGCCATCAACCGCGACAACAACCCCGACACCCTGCTCGTGCTGCTGATGGTCGGAGGCGCGGCGCTCGCCCTGCGCGCCGTCCACAACGGCAAACTGCTCCCGCTCGTCGGCGCGGCCGTGTGCTTCGGACTCGCCTTCAACACCAAGATGCTCCAGGGCTACATCGCCCTGCCCGCCGTCTTCGCCGTCTACCTGTACGCGGCCAAGGGCGGCCTGCTCCGCCGCGTACGCAACCTCGCCGTCGCCGCGGTCGCACTGGCGATCTCCAGCTTCTGGTGGGCCGCCGCCGTGTCGTTCGTGCCCGCCTCCGAGCGCCCGTACATCGGCGGCTCCACGGACGGCACCGCCTGGGACCTGATCATGGGCTACAACGGCCTCGGCCGCGTCCTCGGCGGCGACGGCAACGGCGGCGGGGGCGGGGGCGGGGGTGGCGGCGGCGGTTTCTCCGGGACCGCCGGGATCGGCCGGATGTTCAACGACGTGCTGGGCGGCCAGATCTCCTGGCTCCTGCCCTTCTCCGCGATCGCCCTCGTCGGCGGCCTCGTCCTGCGCGGACGCGCCCCCCGTACGGACCTCACGCGTGCCGCACTGATCCTGTGGGGCGGCTGGACCGTACTGCACTACCTCACCTTCAGCCTCGCCGAAGGCACCATGCACCCGTACTACACGACCGCCCTCGCACCCGGCATCGCGGCGCTGTGCGGAGGCGGCGGGGCGATGCTCCTGCACGCCTTCCGGACGGGTGACGTCAAGCGCTGGTCCTGGGTGCTGCCCGTGGCGTTCGCCGCCACCGGCGTCTGGGCGGTCGTCCTGCTGCGGCGCGCGACCGGCTGGAACACCTGGCTGTGGCCGGCCGTCGCGGCGGTGATGGTCCTGGCGATCGTGGGCCTGTTCCTCTTCCGGACCGGTCGACGGACGCGGCTGCTCACCGCCGCCGTGGCCGCCGCCGTCGTCGCCTCCCTCGCCGGGCCCGCGGCCTACGCCGCCTCCGTGCCCGCGGGTTCGGGCGGCGGCATGAACGGTACGAACCCGACGGCGGGCCCCACCACGGGTGGCGGCATGGGCGGCGGACCCGGCGGCGGTGGCGGCGGCGGCCGGGGTGGATTCCCCGGCGGCGGCGGTGGTGGCCAGGCCCCCGGCGGTCAGCAGCAAGGTGGCCGGCAGGCCGGTGGCGAAGCCCCGGGCGGCGGCCAGATGGGTACGCCCCCGAACGGAGCCCCCAGTGACACCCCGCCGACCGGCACGGGCGGCGGTGGCGGCATGGGCGGCGGCGCCGACAGCGCCATGACCTCCTACCTGGAGAAGCACCGCGACGGCGCCAAGTGGCTGGTCGCGGTGTCCAGTTCGCAGAGCGCGGCTCAGATGATCGTCAGCACGAAGCAGCCCGTCATCTCCATGTGGGGCTGGTCCGGCAGCGACAAGGCCATGACCCTCGCCAAGCTGAAGGAACTCGTGAAGAAGGGCGAGCTGCACTACATCGTGCTCGGCGGCGGAGGCATGGGCGGAGGCGGCGGTATGGGTGGCGGCGACTCCGACAGCGTCAGCGCCGAGGTGACCGCCTGGGTGCAGAAGCACGCGACGGCGGTGAAGGCGAGCGAGTACAGCAACGACTCCTCGGCGTCCTCCGACAGTTCCTCGACCGACTCCGACTCCTCGGACTCCTCCGGCTCCCAGAACACCCAGTCCCTCTACCGCCTCGACGCCAAGGACGTCAACTAGGGCCTCCCCTAAGCCAGTTGGGGAAAACCCTGCCCCTTCGCGACCCCTGGACCGAAAACGTCCAGGGGTTGCGTCGTATGCGAGAACGTCACAGAAACGACTCCTCCCCGTTACGCAACCGACCTCATGCCCATGCCACTCTCCCGATTGACCGAACTGTCAACACGCGTAGAACGCGGGCCCGTTGCCCCTCATCACTGCGGGCCCCGCGTACCGGCGCGTGCCGTTCTCGGGAAAGGGCACCCCATATGTCCGTTGTGCAGATTGGCAAGTGGAAGGCGCTGGCAGCAGGCGTCTCCGCCGTCCTCGTCGGCCTCACCCTCCCGACGGTCGCCGCGACCCCCGCCGCGGCCACCACCACCGCGTACGACGACACGTACTACGCGAACGCGATCGGCAAGACCGGCACGGCCCTCAAGAGTTCGCTGCACACGATCATCAGCAGCCAGACGAAGATCTCGTACTCCGCGGTCTGGGAGGCGCTCAAGGTCACCGACCAGGACCCGAACAACAGCAGCAACGTGGTCCTGCTCTACTCCGGCATCTCCCGCAGCAAGTCCCTCAACGGCGGTGACGTCGGCGACTGGAACCGCGAGCACACCTGGGCCCAGTCGCACGGCGACTTCGGCACCTCCGCGGGCCCCGGCACCGACCTGCACCACCTGCGGCCCGAGGACGTCCAGGTCAACAGCATCCGCGGCAACAAGGACTTCGACAACGGCGGCAGCAGCTTCACCAACAGCGGCGGCAGCCTCACCGACTCGAACTCCTTCGAGCCGCGCGACGCCGTCAAGGGCGACGTGGCCCGCATGATCCTCTACATGGCAGTCCGGTACGAGGGCGACGACTCCTGGCCCGACCTGGAGCCCAACGACGCCGTCACCAACGGCAGCGTCCCGTACCACGGCCGCCTCTCGGTGCTGAAGCAGTGGAACGACGAGGACCCGCCCAGCACCACCGAAGAGCGCCGCAACGAGCTGATCTACAGCAACTACCAGCACAACCGGAACCCGTTCATCGACCACCCGGAGTGGGTCGAGGCGATCTGGTAGACCGGCCCGGCCGGTAGTGAACCGACAGTGAGTGGCGCTGAACCCCCGGTCACCAAAGGGGAGTTCAGCGCCACAGCTGTCTCTGCGGTTACGAATCCATGACATTGAAGCGCACAACCGGTGTCGCCCCGATCGAGTCGAACTCAGTGAACGCGGCGTTCCGCACGCAAAGCGGAATCCGACGACCGACGAACGTCGACAGATGGACGTCGACCGACTCGAAAGGCTCACGTATGTCCCGAGCACACCGCCGAACCCGTACCGCGCTCTCCGCACCCCTGGCAGCCGCGGTGCTGCTCGCCGGAGGATTCGGCGTCATGACCCTGACCGGGGCCTCGGCGCAGGCCGCCACCAAGGCGGCCCCCGCGGCGGCGGACGCGCAGGACGACTTCAACGGCGACGGATACGCCGACCTGGTCGTGGGCGCCCCGGACGGCACCATCTCCAGCAAGGCCAAGGCAGGCTACGTGGCCGTCACGTACGGCTCCGCCAGCGGCGTCTCCGCCTCCAACAAGAAGCTCATCAGCCGCTCCACCAGCGGCGTTCCCGGCTCCGCCACCGCGAGCCAGCGCTTCGGGTCGACCTTCAGCAAGGGCGACCTCGACGGCGACGGCTACAGCGACCTCGTGATCGCGGGCGGCAAGGCCGGCTCCGTCATCCTGTGGGGCTCCGCCTCCGGACTCACCGGCGGCACGGCGATAGCCGGGTACGGGACCCCCACCACCGGTGACTTCGACGGCGACGGCAAGACGGACCTCGCCCTGTTCACCTACCAGAGCGTCGGGGGCGACGACCCCGAGAACGCCACCGGCACCGTGTGGAAGGGCCCCGTCTCGCGTGCCGGAACGCCCGCCTCCACCCTGCCCCTCCTGAAGTCCGGCGAGTCGATCAGCGGCCCCGTCAGCTCCACCGAGACCGGCGACGTCAACGGTGACGGCAAGGACGACATCGTTGCCTACCACTACGAGGGCGACGGCGTCTGGGGCAACCGCCTGCTCCTCGGCGGCGGCAGCGCGGGCTTCAAGGGCGCCTGGGTCCCCGGTGAGGCCGCGGGCAACAGGATGGGCACCGGCATCGGAGACGTCAACAAGGACGGCTTCGACGACGTCGTGGTCGGCAACGACTGGGGCAGCGGCATCGTCAAGGTCGCCCTCGGTTCGGCCACCGGCCTGTCCGAGGACCGCGTCCAGACCTTCAACCAGGACTCGCCCGGGTTCCCCGGTGCCGAGGAGGAAGAGGACGAGATCGGCGCGTCGGTCTCGGTCGCGGACGTCAACGGTGACGGCTACGCCGACATCGCGCTCGGCATCCCGGGCGAGGACGTCGGCGACATCTACGACACTGGTTCGGTCGCCCTGGTGCCCGGCAGCGCCGCCGGTGCCACGGGCGCCGGGACGCAGGTCTTCCACCAGAACACCGCCGGTGTCCCCGGAGTCGCCGAGAACCGCGACGAGTTCGGTGTGAGCACCGCCCTGCTGGACCTCAACGGCGACGGTCACGCCGACCTCGCGGCCGGTTCCACCGCCGAGAACGAGCAGAACGGCGCGGTCTGGATCCTGAACGGCACGGCGAGCGGCCTCACCGCCACCTCGTCCTTCGCGTTCGGCGCGGGCACCCTCGGCGCCCCCGCCACGGCCGCCCACTTCGGCGCGTACCTGCGCTGACCGATCGCCTGCGGGCACCAGAGGTGGGGCGGCCCCGTGCCGCCCCACCGTCATGTCCGCCCCCGCGAAAGGGGATTGCTCAGCCCAGGTGCGTCGGCGCGAACATCCGCAGCAGCGCCGGCAGCACGACCACCGAGGGACCTGGTGTGGCGAGGGCCTTGGCGAGGTCGGCGGCGAGGGTGTCCGGGGTGGTCCGGGCGGCCGGGACGCCGAAGGACTCCGCGAGCGCCACATAGTCCGGGCGGGTGAGTTCCGTGGCCGTGGACTGTCCGAAGGCGTCCGTCATGTACTCGCGCAGGATGCCGTAGCCGCCGTCGTCGACGATCAGCCAGGTCACGTCCAGGTCGTGCTGCCGCGCGGTGGCGAGTTCGGCGATGGAGTAGAGCGCGCCGCCGTCGCCGGAGACCGCGAGGACCGGGTGGGTGGGGTCGGCCACCGCCCCGCCGATCGCCGCCGGGAAGGCGTAGCCGAGGCCGCCCGCGCCCTGCGCGGAGTGCATGGTGTTGGGGCGCCGGGCGTCGAAGGCGGACCAGGCCCAGTAGGCGAGGATCGTCATGTCCCAGAAGCTCGCCGACCGGTCCGGCAGGGCTTCCCGGACCGCGGCCAGCACCTGCTGTTCCAGGGTGAGTTCCTGCGCGTCGATCCGCTCGCGGACGAGGTCGAGCACGGTCCGTACGCGGTCCGCGGCCGTCTCGTCCCGCCGTTTCTCCGTAATGGTTTCGAGCAGCGCGGACAGGGCGAGGCGGGCGTCCGCGTGGATGCCGAGGGCGGGGTGGTTGGACTCCAGCTTCCCGAGGTCGGCCTCGATCTGGATCACCCGGCCGCGGGGCTTGAACGTGTAGTAGTTGGAGGACAATTCCCCCAGCCCCGAGCCGACCACGAGGAGCACGTCGGCGTCCTCCAGGAAGTCCGTGGTGTGCCGGTCCTCCAGCCAGGACTGCAGCGAGAGCGGATGGTTCCAGGGGAAGGCGCCCTTGCCGCCGAAGGTGGTGACGACGGGCGCGTCCAGCCGTTCGGCGAGCTGCCGCAGCTTGCCCGACGCGTCGGCGCGTACGACTCCGCCGCCCGCGATGATCACCGGTCGGGCGGCGTTCGCGAGCAGGTCGGCGGCCACGGCGGTCAGTTCGGGGCGCGGCGGCAGATCGTGGGGTGCCGCGTCCACGGCGGTGACGACGGGCAGGGCCGTCTCGGCGAGCAGCACGTCCTGCGGGATCTCCACCCATACGGGCCCGTGCGGGGCGGTGAGCGCCGACTCCCAGGCCTCGGCGATCGCGGAGGGGATCTGCGACTGCGTACGGACCGTGTGGACGGACTTCACCACACCCCGGAACGAGGCCTGCTGGTCGGGGAGTTCGTGGAGGTAGCCGTGCCGGCCGCCGCCGAGTCCCGCGCCGGGGATCTGGCTGCTGATGGCGAGGACGGGGGCGCTGGCCGCCGCCGCCTCCTGGAGCGCGGCCAGCGAGGTCAGCGCGCCGGGCCCGGTCGACAGGAGCAGCGGGGCTGCCTCGCCGGTGATCCGGCCGTACGCGTCGGCGGCGAACCCGGCGTTGTTCTCGACCCGCAGCCCGATGTACGCGAGGTCGGAGCGGCGCAGCGCGTCGAACATGCCGAGCGCGTGCTGGCCGGGGAGGCCGAAGACGGTGGTCGCGCCGAGACCGGCGAGGGTCTCCACGACCAGGTCTCCGCCGTTGCGGCCGGGCGGCGGGTTGAGCGCGGCCTCCGTCTGCTCCGGGGTCGGGCGGAGCACCAGGTCGTGGTCGTGGGTCACTGCGCTCGGGCCTCTGCAATCTGGCGGGACATGATGGTGGTCAGTTCGTACGCCGTGTGGGACGCGGCGACCGAGGTGATCTCGGCGTGATCGTACGCGGGGGCGACCTCGACGACGTCCGCGGAGACCAGCCGGCAGGAGGCGAGGCCGCGCAGGATCTCCAGGAGTTCGCGGGAGGTCATGCCGCCCGCCTCGGGCGTGCCGGTGCCGGGCGCGTGGGCCGGGTCGAGGCAGTCGATGTCGATGGAGATGTACAGCGGGCGGTCGCCGATGCGCTGGCGCAGCTGGTCGGCGACCTCGTCGGCGCCGCGCCGGTAGATGTCGGCGGAGGTGACGATGCCGAAGCCCATCTTCTCGTCGTCGGTGAGGTCCTGCCGGCCGTACAGCGGCCCGCGGGTGCCGACGTGGGAGAGCGCCTCGGTGTCGAGGATGCCCTCCTCGACGGCCCGCCGGAACGGGGTGCCGTGCGTGTACTCGGCGCCGAAGTAGGTGTCCCAGGTGTCGAGGTGCGCGTCGAAGTGCAGCAGCGCGACCGGGCCGTGCTTGCGGGCGACCGCGCGCAGCAGCGGCAGGGCGATGGTGTGGTCGCCGCCGAGGGTCATCAGCCGGGCGCCGGTGCCGAGGAGTTCGTCGGCGGCGCCCTCGATGGTCTCCACGGCCTCGTTGATGTCGAAGGGGTTCGCGGCGATGTCACCGGCGTCGGCGACCTGCGCGAGGGCGAACGGCGAGGCGTCCTGCGCCGGGTTGTACGGCCGCAGCAGCCGGCTCGCCTCACGGATCGCGTTCCCGCCGAAGCGGGCGCCCGGCCGGTACGAGACGCCCGCGTCGAACGGCACGCCGACCACGGCGACATCGGTGGTACCGACCTCGTCGAGGCGGGGCAGCCGGGCGAAGGTCGCCGGTCCCGCGTACCTCGGGACGCGGGACGAGTCGACGGGCCCGCGGGGCGTCTCGTTGCTGTTCATCGGGTGACACTCTCTTCCTTGAGTTCGGCGGCGGGCTCGGAGCCGCGGCCCGCGAGGCGTTCGCGCCAGGCGGCGAGCACCGCCGCGTCGGTGGCGGGCGTGGCGAGGGAGACGATCACGTACACGGCGAGGGAGGCGAGGAGTCCGTAGTAGACGGGCTCGTTCGCGAGGATGCCGTACGTGGCCATCAGGCCGACGACCGCGAGACCGCCGACCACGACGGCGGCGAGGGCGCCCTGGGCGGTCCCGCGCTTCCAGAGCAGACCGCCGAGGATGGGCACGAGGAGGCCGCCGACGAGAAGGTTGTAGGCGACGGTCAGGGCCTCGACGACGTTGTTGAGGGCGATGGCCGTACAGATGACGGCGATGCCCATGACGAGGATGAAGAGGCGGTTGCCCTTGACCTCGTCGTGGTCGCCGCCCTGTGTGGCTCCCGGCCGGACGGCGCCGCGCAGCCGCGACCAGATGTCGTTGTTGGCGACGGTCGCGCAGGCGATGAGGGCTCCGGAGGACGTGGACATCACGGCCGCGAGGGCGGCGGCGAGCACGAGTCCCCGTACCCCGACGGGCAGTTCGTCCTTGACGATCGTGGCGAAGGCGTCGTCCGGGCTGGCCAGCTTCGGGTAGAGGACCTTGGCGGCCGTGCCGATGACGGCGCCGGCGAGCGCGTAGACCAGGCAGTAGGTGCCCGCGACGGTGCCGCCCCACTTGGCGGTGCGGTCGCTGCCCGCGGTGAAGACGCGCTGCCAGATGTCCTGCCCGATCAGCATGCCGAACGTATAGATGAGCACGTACGTGAAGATCGTCTCGCCGCCGATGCCCAGCGGGTCGAAGTAGCCGGTGGGCAGCTGCGCCTTCATCTCGCTGAACCCGCCGGCCTTGACGACGGCGATGGGCAGCAGGAGCAGCAGCACACCGATCGTCTTCACGACGAACTGCACCATGTCGGTGAGGGTGATCGACCACATGCCGCCGAGCGTCGAGTACGCGACGACGATCGAACCGCCGAGGACGATCGCGACCGTCCGGTTCATGTCGAAGAGGACGTCGAAGATGGTGGCGTACGCGATGGTCGACGTCACCGCGAGCATGAGGGTGTACGCCCACATGACCAGGCCCGAGATCACGCCGGCCCGGCCGCCGTAGCGCAGGTCGAGCATCTCGGAGACCGTGTAGACCTTCAGCCGGGCGATGCGCGCCGAGAAGAAGAGGGACAGGGCGAGGAGCCCGAGGCCGATGGTGAAGACCATCCAGGCGCCGGAGAGCCCGTACTGGTAGCCGAGGCCGACGCCGCCGATGGTGGACGCGCCGCCGAGGACGATCGCGGCCATCGTGCCCGAGTACATCGTGGGGCCGAGCCGCCGTCCGGCGACCAGGAAGTCGCTCTTGGACTTGGCGCGGCGCATGCCCCACCAGCCCATGGCCAGCATTCCGGCGAGATAGACGACGATCACGGTGTAGTCGACGGCCATGGGGCCCTCCTGGCTGGCTGATCGCTCGTGTGCACCGGGGGGAGCTGCTGCCCGCACCCGCGGTCTCCGGTCGCCACGACATTAGGTGGCCGGAAAGCAACGCTGAAGTGTACGTTTCATCCACTGTCACCGGATTCGATGGAGGAAACGTCCACCATGCCGGACGCTGCCGTTCCCGCGGTCCCGCCCACCCCGCCGGTCGCGCTCGCCGCCCTGCTGGCCCGGGAGGATCTCGGGCTGCGGCAGATCGCGGGCCCGGCCGACGCGGCCACGGTGATCCACTGGGCGCACACCTCCGAGATGGCGGACCCGTACCCGTACCTGCTCGGCGGCGAGCTGCTGCTGACGGCCGGGGTGCACATCCCTGAGGCGGCGGGGTCGGGCACGTACTTCGACGCGTACGTGTCGAGGATCGTGGAGGCGGGGGGCGCCGCCCTCGGCTTCGGGGTGGCGCCGGTGCACGACACGGTGCCGCGGGCCCTGGTGGAGGCCTGCGACCAGTACGGGCTGCCGCTCGTGGAGGTGCCGCCCCGGACGACCTTCTCCGGCGTGGCGCGGGCGGTCTGGCAGCTCATGGCCCAGGCCCGGCACACCGAACTGCGCCGCGTCACGGAGGCCCAGCAGAGCCTGGCCGCCGCCGCGGCCCGCCCGGACCCGGTCCCGTCGGTGCTCCGGCAGCTCGCCCAGCGGACGGGGGGCCGCGCCGTGCTGTACGCCCCGGACGGCGGGGAGGTGGCCTCGGCGGGGCGGTTGCCGGGGCCGGGCGCGGGGGTCGAGGTGGGTGCGGCGCTGGCGGGGCTGGTGGGCGTGGTGCGGCCGGGCGGGGACGGCGGCGGCTCGGGCATCGGTACGGGTACGGGTCCAGGTCCGGGTACGGGTCCGGCTCCGTCCTCCGCGAGCGACACCGTGGCCGGTGTCCATCTCGCCGCGTACGCCCTCGGCACCGGCCAGGGCTTCGTCCTCGGCGTCGCCGCCGCGCGCCGCGATCCGGGCGACCACACGATCGCCTCCGTCGGCGCGGTCCTCCTCTCCCTCCTCACCGGTGAGCACCAGAGCAGTACGGGCGCGGCCCGCTCCTCGGCGCTCGTGCGCATGCTGCTGGGGGCCGCGCCGCAGGAGGTCGCTCCGCTGCTGGACCCCGGCGAGCTGTGGGTCGTCGTGCACGCCCGGCCCGACGGCCCCGCGCCGGACGCCGTGGCCGCGTCGGCGCTCGGGGCGGCGCTGGGGTCTCCGCTGGTCGACGTGGCGGGTGACGTCGTACGGGTCCTCGTCCCCGCGGTTCGGCGTGAGCTGGACGCGCAGCCGGGGTGGACGTGCGGGGTGAGCGCGGCCGTCGGCCCGGGCGAGTGGGGGGTCGGCGACGCGCAGGCGGCGCGGGCGCTGTCGCGGGCGCGGGCGACCCGCGCGGAGCTGGTCCGCCACGGTGACCGGCCGGGGCTGGCCGGGCTCGTGCCGCCGGCCGAGGCCGCGGCGCACGCCCGTGCGGTGCTCGCCCCCGTCGCGGCGAACCCCGCCCTCACGGAGACCCTCCGCACCTGGCTGTCCCTGCACGGCAGCTGGGACCGTACGGCGGTGGCGCTCTCCGTGCACCGCAACACGGTCCGCCAACGGATCGCTCGCGCGGCGACGCTCCTGAACACGGACCTGGACGACCCGGACGTCCGCATGGAACTGTGGTTCGCCCTCCGCACCGAATAACGCTTCCCTCGCCCCCGCCGCCCCTACCCATTCCCGTCACCACCTCAGGGGCTCCGCCCCCGAACCCCCGGTCCTCAAACGCCGGACGGGCTGAAAGACCACAACACCGGCCGGAACCAGGGGAAAGGCAGGGGCGCAGCCCCGCTTTTCAGGGGCGCGGGGAACGGCGCGACCAGCCCCCACCCACCCGCAGCCGCCATACGGGAGAGGGACAGGGCGCAGCCCGTCCCAAGGGGCGCGGGGAACTGCGCGAACGGCCCCCACCGGCCCGCAGACGACCACAGGACAGGGCCAGGGCGGAGCCCCGCCCCTCAGGGGCGCGGGGAACTGCGCGGCCCGCCCCCACCCACCCGCACCCGACAAACACCCCACCCCACCCCCAAACCCCCGAGTGACTCAAATCCCACGGTTCGATACCCGGCGCCACCCAGCGGAGCGCACCGGCAGAATGGGGGTATGCCGATACCCGTGACCCCCAGCCGCGCCGACCTCCTCGACCACCTCGTCCAGACGCGTATCGCGGGCAACGTGGCCACCCCCCGCGAGAACAACCTCTCCCACTACCGCAAGCTGGCCAACGGCGACCGCAACTACTGGCTCGGTCTGGAGCTCGGCGACCGCTGGACCGACGAGCAGGACGTCCTCGCGGTGATGGCGGAGCGGTGCGGCGTGAACGACGACCCGGAGTACCGGTACGGCCAGGACACCATCGACCCCGAGCTGACCGTGGACGCGCTGGAGCGCATGGCGGGCCGCCTGCGCAAGGCCGCCGCCGGCAGACAGCGCGTGCTGTTCGCGACGGGCCACCCGGGCGGCCTGCTCGACGTGCACCGCGCCACCGCCGCCGCCCTGCGCGCGGCCGGCTGCGAGATCGTCGTCATCCCGGACGGCCTGACGACGGACGAGGGGTACGTCTTCCAGTTCGCCGACGTCGCCGTCCTGGAGCACGGCGCGACCCTGTGGCACACCCACTCGGGCGAGCCGATGCGGGCGATCCTGAAGGGCCTGGAGGGCGAGGGCCGCCCGCTGCCCGACCTGGTCGTCGCCGACCACGGCTGGGCGGGCTGCGCGGGCCAGCTGGGCGTGGACTCCGTGGGCTACGCGGACTGCAACGACCCGGCCCTGTTCCTCGCGGAGGCGGAGGGCACGGTCCAGGTGACCGTCCCCCTGGACGACCACGTGACGAGCCCCCGCCACTACGACCCGATGACGGCGTACCTGCTGGACGCGGCGGGCCTGACCGCGGCCGGCTAGGGGGTGTTTCGAGCGTCCCGCGGGATCCGGACCACGCCCTCCTGGATCACCGTGATCGCCAGCCGCCCGTCCTGCGTGTAGATCCGGGCCTGCCCGAGCCCCCGTCCCCCGGCCGCGGACGGCGACTCCTGGTCGTACAGGAGCCATTCGTCGGCGCGGAAGGGGCGGTGGAACCACATCGCGTGGTCGAGGGAGGCCCCGACGACGTCCCCGGTGACCCAGCCGCCGCGCCCGTGGGCGAGCAGCACGGAGTCGAGGAGCGTCATGTCGGAGACGTACGTGGCGAGGCAGACGTGCAGCAGCGGCTCGTCGATCGCGCCGTCGAGCTTGCCGTTCGTGCGGAACCAGACCTGCGAGCGCGGTTCGCGCGGCTTGCCGACGCTCGCGAACGGCGGCGCGTCGACATAGCGCAGGTCGACGGCGGCCCGGGCTTCCAGCATCCGCTGGGCGACACCCTGGTCCCCGTACGCCTCCAGGTACCGCGGCAGCATCTCGGCCGTGGTCTCCAGCGTCTCCGGGTCGGGCGCGGGCGGCATGGCGGCCTGGTGGTCCATGCCCTCCTCGTACGTCTGGAACGACGCGGAGAGATGGAAGATCGGCTGCCCGTGCTGGACGGCGACCACCCGGCGGGTCGTGAAGGACCGGCCGTCGCGGATGCGGTCGACGGTGTAGACGATGGGCGCGCCCGCGTCGCCGGCCCGCAGGAAGTAGGCGTGCAGCGAGTGGGCGTGCCGGTCCGCGGGGACCGTGCGCCCCGCAGCGACCAGCGCCTGCGCCGCGACCTGCCCGCCGAAGACGCGCGGGACGACGGCGAAGCGTGACTGACCGCGGAAGATGTCCTGCTCGATCCGCTCAAGGTCGAGCAGATCGAGCAGGCCCTCAAGTGCCTGACTCATGCGTCAGTTGTACCGTGCAGTCGTTTCCCGGATGGTTTCGCGGGCCTTACAGGCCCATGTTCTTCGCGATGATCGACTTCATGATCTCGCTGGTGCCGCCGTAGATGCGGTTGACGCGGTTGTCCGCGTACAGGCGGGCGATCGGGTACTCGTTCATGAAGCCGTAGCCGCCGTGCAGCTGGAGGCAGCGGTCGATGACGCGGTGCGCGACCTCGGTGCAGAACAGCTTCGCGGACGCGGCCTCGGCGGCCGACAGCTCGCCCTGGTCGAGTGCCTCCAGGGCGCGGTCGGCGACCGCCTGGGCGGCGTCGACCTCGGCCTGGCAGGCGGCCAGTTCGAACTTGGTGTTCTGGAAGTGCGAGACCGGCTTGCCGAAGACCGTGCGCTCAAGGACGTACTCCTTGGCGAAGCGGACGGCCGCGGCGGCCTGCGCGTACGCGCCGAACGCGATGCCCCAGCGCTCGGAGGGCAGGTTGCCGCCGAGGTAGTAGAAGCCCTTGTTCTCCTCGCCGAGGAGGTCCTCGACGGGCACCTTCACGTCGACGAACGCCAGCTCGGCGGTGTCGGAGGTCTTCAGCCCGAGCTTGTCGAGCTTGCGGCCCACCGAGTAGCCCTCGGACTTGGTGTCGACGGCGAAGAGGGAGATGCCGAAGCGGCGGTCCTCGGCCGTGGACGGGGAGGTGCGGGCGCAGACGATCACGCGGTCGGCGTGCACGCCGCCGGTGATGAAGGTCTTGGCGCCGTTGAGGACGTAGTGCGTGCCGTCCTCGCTGAGCTTGGCGGTGGTCTTCATGCCCGCGAGGTCGGAGCCGGTGCCCGGCTCGGTCATCGCGAGGGCCCACATCTCCTCGCCGGAGACGAACTTCGGCAGGAAGCGCTTCTTCTGCTCGTCGGTGGCGAGCGCCTTGATGTAGGGCAGGCCCAGCAGCACGTGCACACCGGAACCGCCGAAGGAGACACCCGCGCGGGCGGTCTCCTCGTACATCACGGCCTCGAACTTGTACGAGTCGATGCCGGCGCCGCCGAACTCCTCGTCCACCCGGATGCCGAAGACGCCCAGCTCGGCGAGCTTGTAGTAGAAGTCGCGGGGCGCCTGGCCCGCCGCGAACCACTCGTCGTAGACGGGGACGACCTCGGCCTCGATGAAGGCGCGCAGGGTCTCCCGGAACGCCTCGTGATCCTCGCTGAACACCGTACGGCGCACCGCCGCCACCTCCGCCTGGCTCAAGTTTCCATGTCCGAGCGCATACCTAAGCGCTTGCTCAGGCCTACGTTACCGGCCGGTCACGACCATCGTCCAGACCGGACCCCACAGGCATCCCGAGACGCTCGTCACGCCCCGGCCACTCAGGGCACCTCCGGCGCCCCGGGCTCCCCGGCCGCCGCGAACGCGCCCCTCGCCATACGGTGCAACAGTTCCGCCGTCCCCGCCCGTCCGGGCAGCGACCCGGGCCTCACCAGATGCGGTGTGGAGTTCAGCAGCCCGAAGACCGAGTGCACGGCCGAACGGGCGCCCGGCTCGGCCAGCGCGGGGTGGATCTCCCGTACGACCGCCACCCACAGCTCGACGTACTGCCGCTGCAGCTGCCGTACGAGCTTGCGGTCGCTGTCGCGCAGGCGGTCCAGCTCGCGGTCGTGCAGGGTGATCAGCGGGCGGTCGTCGAGCGCGAAGTCGATGTGCCCCTCGATGAGCGAGTCGAGGAGCGCCTCCGGGCTCCCGCCGGACTCCGCCACGCGGCGCTTTCCCCCGGTCAGCAGCTGCTCGCTGATCCCCACCAGCAGCTCGGCGAGCATCGCGTCCTTGCCCGCGAAGTGGCGGTACAGACCGGGCCCGCTGATGCCGACCGCGGCGCCTATCTCGTCGACGCCGACCCCGTGGAAGCCGCGCTCGGCGAAGAGCCGGGCGGCTTCCTTCAGGATCTGCTCGCGGCGGGTGGGGGCGTCGGTTCTGGTGGCCATGGAAGCAATTCTAGACAGGATGGTTAGCGCTCGTTAACCTGAAGGAAACGCGTTAACGCTCATTAACTTGTCGCGTGAGGGGACCGCAGGATGCACGAGGCACCGGAGCTCCACAGCGCGGCCGATCCCGCGTCGGAGGCCTGGCGGAACAACGAGGCGGCGCACCACGCCCTCGTCGGCGAACTGCGGCGCAAGCTCGCCGCTGCCCGGCTCGGCGGCGGTGAGCGGGCCCGCGCCCGGCACACCGCCCGCGGCAAGCTGCTGCCGCGCGACCGCGTGGACACGCTGCTCGACCCCGGCTCACCGTTCCTGGAGCTGGCCCCGCTGGCGGCCGACGGGCTCTACGAGGGGCAGGCCCCGGCGGCGGGCGTCATCGCGGGCATCGGCCGGGTCGCGGGCCGCGAGTGCGTGGTGGTCGCCAACGACGCCACGGTCAAGGGCGGCACGTACTACCCCATGACGGTGAAGAAGCACCTGCGCGCCCAGGAGGTGGCGCTGGAGAACCGCCTCCCCTGCGTCTACCTGGTGGACTCGGGCGGCGCCTTCCTCCCCATGCAGGACGAGGTCTTCCCCGACCGCGACCACTTCGGCCGGATCTTCTACAACCAGGCCCGGATGTCCGGGGCGGGCATCCCGCAGATCGCGGCCGTCCTCGGCTCGTGCACGGCCGGCGGGGCGTACGTCCCGGCGATGAGCGACGAGGCCGTCATCGTGCGCGGCCAGGGCACGATCTTCCTCGGCGGCCCGCCCCTGGTGAAGGCCGCGACCGGCGAGGTCGTCACGGCGGAGGAGCTGGGCGGCGGCGAGGTCCACTCCCGGGTCTCCGGTGTCACGGACCACCTCGCCGAGGACGACGCCCACGCCCTGCGGATCGTCCGCACGATCGTCTCGACGCTCCCCGACCGCGCCCCCCTGCCCTGGTCGGTCACGCAGGGCACGGAGCCGAAGGTGGACCCCGCCGGGCTGTACGGCGCGGTACCGGTCGACTCCCGCACCCCCTACGACGTACGCGAGGTCATCGCCCGCGTGGTGGACGGCTCGCGCTTCGCGGAGTTCAAGTCCGAGTTCGGCCAGACCCTCGTCACCGGCTTCGCGCACATCCACGGGCACCCGGTCGGGATCGTCGCCAACAACGGCATCCTGTTCTCCGAATCGGCCCAGAAGGGCGCGCACTTCATCGAACTGTGCGACCAGCGCGGCATCCCTCTCCTCTTCCTCCAGAACATCTCGGGCTTCATGGTGGGCCGCCAGTACGAGGCCGGGGGCATCGCCAAGCACGGCGCCAAGATGGTGACAGCGGTGGCCTGCACGCGCGTACCGAAGCTGACGGTGGTGGTCGGCGGGTCGTACGGGGCGGGCAACTACTCGATGTGCGGCCGGGCGTACTCCCCCCGCTTCCTGTGGATGTGGCCGAACGCCAAGATCTCCGTGATGGGCGGCGAGCAGGCCGCCTCCGTCCTCGCGACCGTCAAGCGCGACCAGCTGGAGGGCCGGGGCGAGTCCTGGCCGACGGACGAGGAAGAGGCCTTCAAGGACCCGATCCGCACCCAGTACGAGACCCAGGGCAACGCCTATTACGCCACGGCCCGGCTCTGGGACGACGGTGTGATCGACCCGATGGAGACCCGGCAGGTCCTGGGTCTGGCCCTGACCGCCTGTGCGAACGCGCCGCTGGGCGACCCCCAGTTCGGCGTCTTCCGGATGTAAGGGAACCCACAACGATGTTCGACACGGTATTGGTGGCCAACCGGGGCGAGATCGCCGTCCGGGTCATCCGGACACTGCGGTCGCTGGGCGTGCGCTCGGTGGCCGTGTACTCCGACGCGGACGCCGACGCCCGGCACGTGCGCGAGGCGGACACGGCGGTACGCATCGGTCCGGCCCCGGCCGCCGAGAGCTACCTCTCCGCGGAGCGCCTGCTGGAGGCGGCGGCGCGGACGGGCGCCCAGGCGGTGCACCCGGGCTACGGCTTCCTCGCCGAGAACGCGGACTTCGCGCGGGCGTGCACGGAAGCGGGCCTGGTCTTCATCGGCCCGTCGTCGGACGCCATCTCCCTGATGGGCGACAAGATCCGCGCCAAGGAGACGGTGCGGGCGGCCGGGGTCCCGGTGGTACCGGGCTCGTCCGGCAGCGGCCTGAGCGACGAACAACTGGCCGCCTCCGCCCGGGAGATCGGCATGCCGGTGCTCCTGAAGCCTTCGGCCGGCGGCGGCGGCAAGGGCATGCGCCTGGTACGGGACGCGGCCGTGCTCCCGGAGGAGATCGCCGCGGCTCGCCGTGAGGCCCGCTCCTCCTTCGGCGACGACACCCTCCTCGTGGAGCGATGGGTCGACCGCCCCCGGCACATCGAGATCCAGGTCCTGGCGGACGGCCACGGGAACGTGGTGCACCTCGGCGAGCGCGAGTGCTCCCTCCAGCGCCGGCACCAGAAGATCATCGAAGAGGCGCCGAGCGTGTTCCTCGACGAGAAGACGCGGGCCGCGATGGGCGAGGCGGCGGTCCAGGCGGCCCGCTCCTGCGGGTACTCGGGCGCGGGCACGGTGGAGTTCATCGTCCCCGGCGACGACCCGGCCTCCTACTACTTCATGGAGATGAACACCCGCCTCCAGGTGGAGCACCCGGTGACGGAGCTGATCACGGGCATCGACCTGGTGGAGTGGCAACTACGGGTGGCGGCGGGCGAACGTCTCGACTTCGCCCAGGAGGACGTGACGTTCACCGGGCACGCTGTCGAGGCCCGGGTGTGCGCCGAGGACCCGGCGCGGGGTTTCCTGCCGTCCGGCGGCACGATCCTGAGCCTGTACGAGCCCCAGGGCGACGGCGTCCGCACCGACTCCGGCCTGACGGAGGGCACGGAGGTCGGCTCGCTCTACGACCCGATGCTGTCGAAGGTGATCGCGTACGGCCCCGACCGCGCGACGGCCCTGCGCCGCCTGCGCGCGGCCCTGGCGCAGACGGTGACGCTGGGCGTGCAGACGAACGCGGGGTTCCTCCGGAAGCTGCTGGCCCATCCGGCGGTGGTGGCGGGGGAGCTGGACACGGGGTTGGTGGAGCGGGAGGTGGAGGGGCTGGTCTCGGATTCGGTCCCCGGGGAGGTGTACGTGGCGGCGGGCGTCCTGCGCCAGGCGTCTCTCTTCCCCCACCCCGCCCCTTCCCGAAACCAGGGGCTGCGCCCCCGGACCCCTCGTCCTCAAACGCCGGACGGGCTGGGTGGGTGGACCGATCCGTTCTCCGTGCCGAGCGGCTGGCGCCTGGGCGGCGAGGCGGCTTGGACGGTGCACCATGTGCGGGTGCCGGGCCACGACGCCGTGACTGTGCGGGTACGGAGCACGGGGTCGGGGACGGAGGTCAGGCTGGGGGACGACGACGGCGAGGCCGCGGGTTCCGGGGCGCCTGACGGCGCAGCCGTCATTCCTCCCAGCAGCCACTGGGTGGCAGGCGGCGCAGCCGAGTCCCTTCGGGGGTCCGGGGGCTGGCCCCCGGTTTCGGGAAGGGGCGGGGCTGGGGAAGAAGAAAGCCCCTCCACCCTCACCCTCCACCTGGACGGCCAGACCCACACCTTCCACCGCTCCGGCACCTGGCTCGGCCGCGACGGCGACGCGTGGAACGTCATGGACCACGACCCCGTCACCGCCTCCCTCTCCGGCGCCGCGCACGGCGGCGCCGACTCCCTCACCGCCCCCATGCCCGGCACGGTCACCGTCGTGAAGGTGGCGGCCGGGGACGAGGTGAGCGCCGGTCAGAGCCTGCTGGTCGTGGAGGCGATGAAGATGGAGCACGTCATCTCCGCCCCGCACGCCGGCACCGTCACCGAGCTGGACGTCACCCCGGGCACGACGGTCGCCATGGACCAGGTCCTGGCCGTGATCGCGCCCCAGGAACCGACGGCACCGCTGGAGGAACAGGCATGACGACCCCCGAACTCGGCCTGCCCATGGCCGTACCGGCCGAAGGCCTCCCCGCCAGGGTCCGTATCCACGAGGTCGGCGCCCGCGACGGCCTGCAGAACGAGAAGGCGACCGTCCCGACGGAGATCAAGGCGGAGTTCATCCACCGCCTCGCCGCCGCGGGCCTCACGACCATCGAGGCGACGAGCTTCGTCCACCCCAAGTGGGTGCCCCAACTGGCGGACGCGGAGCAGCTGTTCCCGCTCGTGAGGGAGCTAGGCGCCCCCGACGGCACGGCGGCGCTCCCCGTCCTCGTACCGAACGAACGGGGCCTGGACCGCGCCCTGTCCCTCGGCGCGTCCCGGATCGCGGTGTTCGCCAGCGCCACGGAGTCCTTCGCCAAGGCCAACCTCAACCGCACCGTCGACGAGGCGCTGGCGATGTTCGAGCCGGTGGTCGCCCGGGCCAAGGCGCAGGACGCCCACGTGCGCGGCTACCTCTCCATGTGCTTCGGCGACCCGTGGGAGGGCCCGGTGCCGCTCCCGCAGGTCGTACGCGTCTGCCGGGCCCTGCGCGACATGGGCTGCGACGAGTTGAGCCTCGGCGACACGATCGGCGTGGCGACCCCGGGCCACGTGACCGCGCTGCTCACCGCGCTGAACGAGGAGAACATCCCCACGCCCTCCCTGGCCGTGCACTTCCACGACACGTACGGGCAGGCGCTCGCCAACACCCTGGCCGCGCTCCAGCACGGAGTGACGACCGTGGACGCGTCCGCGGGCGGCCTCGGCGGCTGCCCGTACGCGAAGAGCGCCACCGGCAACCTCGCCACCGAAGACCTCGTATGGATGCTGACGGGCCTCGGCATCGACACCGGGGTCGATCTCGGCCTCCTCACCGCCACCAGCGTGTGGATGGCCGAACAACTGGGCCGACCCAGCCCGTCCCGCACCGTCCGCGCCCTCTCCCACAAGGAGTGACCACCATGCCTCTGGACCACCGCCTCTCCCCGGAACTGGACGAACTCCGGCGCACGGTCGCCGACTTCGCCCACGACGTCGTGGCGCCGAAGATCGGCGACTTCTACGAGCGGCATGAGTTCCCGTACGAGATCGTCCGCGAGATGGGCCGCATGGGCCTGTTCGGGCTGCCGTTCCCGGAGGAGCACGGCGGCATGGGCGGCGACTATCTGGCGCTGGGCATCGTCCTCGAAGAACTGGCGCGCGTCGACTCGTCGGTGGCGATCACCCTGGAGGCGGGGGTGTCGCTGGGCGCGATGCCGATCCACCTCTTCGGGACGCCGGAGCAGAAAGCGGAGTGGCTGCCCCGCCTCTGCTCGGGCGAACTGCTCGGCGCGTTCGGCCTGACCGAGCCGGACGGCGGCTCGGACGCGGGCGCGACGCGTACGACGGCCCGCCTGGACGAGACGACGGACGAATGGGTGATCAACGGCTCCAAGTGCTTCATCACCAACTCGGGTACGGACATCACGGGCTTGGTGACGGTCACGGCGGTCACGGGCCGCAAGCCGGACGGCGGGCCCCTGATCTCCTCGATCATCGTCCCGTCCGGCACCCCGGGCTTCACGGTGGCGGCCCCCTACTCCAAGGTCGGCTGGAACGCCTCGGACACCCGCGAACTGTCCTTCGCGGACGTCCGCGTCCCGGCCGCGAACCTGCTCGGCGCCGAGGGCCGCGGCTACGCCCAGTTCCTCCGCATCCTGGACGAGGGCCGCATCGCGATCGCGGCCCTGGCGACGGGCCTGGCCCAGGGCTGCGTGGACGAGTCGGTGAAGTACGCGAAGGAACGGCACGCCTTCGGCCGCCCGATCGGCGCGAACCAGGCGATCCAGTTCAAGATCGCGGACATGGAGATGCGGGCCCACACGGCCCGCCTGGCCTGGCGCGACGCGGCCTCCCGCCTGGTCGCGGGCGAACCGTTCAAGAAGGAGGCGGCCCTGGCCAAACTCCACTCCTCCACGATCGCCGTCGACAACGCCCGCGACGCCACCCAGATCCACGGCGGCTACGGCTTCATGAACGAGTACCCGGTGGCCCGCATGTGGCGAGACTCCAAGATCCTGGAAATCGGCGAGGGCACGAGCGAGGTCCAACGCATGCTGATCGCCCGAGAACTGGGCCTGACGGGCTGACCGGGCCGCCCGCCCGGCCTCCCGTCACCTGACCGCCCTCACCATCGGCCGACGCCAGCTCGAAGCCCTGATATGCGCCCTCGGCATAGGCCAGAGGAAAAGTCACTCGTACGACTGACCGCATGCCATTCGGCCGCCCGGCAGCAACGCTGCTCACTACGTTCCGTCGCATGGTCAGCTCACCACATGAGGCGATGCACCAGATCTTCAGGGAGGATCCCCGGCTGTTCGCCCGGGCCCTCCCGAAGGCTGGCATCACTCTTCCCGAACCCGCGGAAGTCCAGCTCCTGGACACCGATCTCACCGAGATCAGGCCTCTCGAACGCCGCGTGGACACCCTGTTGCGGGTCGACACGGCGGACAGCGGGAGTTACCTGCTCGCCATCGAGATGCAGGGACGCAGGGACCCGGACAAGCTCAACAGCTGGACGTACTACCTGGCGCACCTCTACGCCAAGTACGAGCTGCCGCCGGTCCTCCTTGTCGTCTGTCAGGACAAGACCACCGCGTCCTGGGCGGCCGAGCCCATCCGTATCGGCCCGTCCACCCACACCAGCATCGCCGTCTTCCCCTTGGTCCTGGGGCCCGACAACCTTCCCGCGATCATCGACCCGGACGAGGCGGCGCAGGACCTCGGCCTCTCCGTCTTCTCAGCACTCACCCACGCCAAGGATCCGGCCCTCCCTGCGATACTGGACGCACTGGCGACGGCACTCGTCGACACCGGCGGCGAGATCGCGAAGGACTGGGCGGAATTCACTGAGATCGGTCTGGGTGACCCCCGGACGCGCGCACTCTGGAGGAACTTGATGGCCACGTACACCAGTCGCTTCCCCGGCAGCGGGACCCTGATCGAAGAGAGCATCAACAAGGGCCTGGCCGAGGGAGAGTCGCGCGGTCGGACCAACGATATCCTCCGCCTCCTCACCCTCCGCGGCATCGACGTCCCCGAAGCCGCCCACGAGCGCATCACCGGCTGCACCGATCTGGAGACCCTGGGCGTCTGGTTCGACCGGTCGGTCACGGCCGTCGACGTGGAGGAACTGTTCGCGCCGTAGTGAGCCACCGGCGCGGACCTGCGCACGGCCGCCCGTAGGGCGACGGCCGGTAGCGGCGAGGCGAGGAAACTCGGCTGTCTTCGCCTCACGGCGGGCGGTCGCACAGCCCGTTCACAGCGGGGCCGATGGGCCGTCGCGGGCGTTTCGGCAGGTGGAACCCGTCTCCTGGACAGGAGCTGAGGTTAGGCTAACCTACCTTCGCATCCGTCCGGTGGGCCATCCACCCTGTTCGAAAGCAGTCACGCCATGTCCAACGCCCGTGCCACCCATCTCACCCGACGCGGCATCCTCGCCGCCGGCGGGGCCGTCGGCCTCGGTGCCGTTCTGGCCGCCTGCGGTGACGACGACCCGAAAAGCGGTGGCTCGGCGGACAAGTCGAAGGCCACCTCGTCCGGCCCCTGGACGTTCAAGGACGACCGTGACGAGACCGTGAAGCTCGACAAGGTCCCGGCGAACATCGTCGCGTTCACCGGTGTCGCCGCCGCCCTCTTCGACTACGGCATCGAGGTCAAGGGCGTCTTCGGCCCGACGAAGACGAAGGACGGCAAGGCCGACGTCCAGGCCGGCGACATGGACGTCAGCAAGGTGACGGTCCTCGGCAACGTGTACGGCCAGTTCAACGTCGAGAAGTACGCCACGCTCGCCCCGGACGTGCTGATCTCCACGATGTTCGACGACGCCGGCACCCTCTGGTACGTCCCCGCGGAGTCCAAGGACAAGATCTCCAAGCTCGCCCCGAGCGTCGGCATCTCCGTCTACGACCGTCAGCTGCCCAAGCCGCTGGAGCGCATGCTCGCGCTCGCCGAGTCGCTGGGCGCGGACGTGAAGGCCGCCAAGACCGTCGAGGCGAAGAAGAACTTCGAGGCGGCGGCCGAGCGGCTGCGCGCCGCCGCCAAGGCCCGCCCGGAGATCAAGGTCCTCGCCGGTTCCGCCAGCCAGGACATCTTCTACGTGTCCGGCTCGAACCTCTCCATCGACCTGGAGTACTTCAAGGCCCTCGGCGTGAACCTCGTCGAGCCGCCGGCCAAGGTCCTCAAGGCCAGCGGCGGTTGGTTCGAGAACCTGAGCTGGGAGAACGTCGACAAGTACCCGGCCGACATCATCATCATGGACGACCGCACCGCGACCATCCAGCCCGCCGACATCACCGAGGCGACCTGGAAGAAGCTGCCCGCCGTCAAGGCCGGCCAGGTCATCGGCCGCACCCCCGAGCCGATCCTCTCCTACGACAAGTGCACCCCCATGCTCAACAACCTCGCAGAGGCCATCGAAAAGGCCAAGAAGGTCGCCTGAGCCCGGATCAGGGGCGCAAGCCCCTGAAAGGGGCGCGGGGAACTGCGCGGCCCGCCCCCACCGGGCCCGCAGGCAAGCCAGTCGAGAGTCATGCGTCACAGGAATAGCGAGGCGCACCCTCAAGCACAGGAACTTAGGTTAGGCTAACCTAAGTTAAGCGCCGCCCCCCACGGCCCCGTCATGCGCCCGTCCCTCTCCCGCCCCTCCGGAGGACTCCCCCATGCGCTCGCACCTGCTCAATGACACGACCGCGGACCGGTACCGCCGTTCCGTGACCGAAGGAATAGAGCGGGTGGCGGCCAAACTCGCCACCACCGAACGACCGTTCACGGGCGTCACGGTCGACGCCCTCGCCCCCCGCATCGACCGGATCGACCTCGACAAGCCACTGCACGACACCACCGCGGTGCTCGACGAGCTGGAGGACGTCTACCTTCGGGACGCGATCTACTTCCACCACCCCCGCTACCTCGCCCACCTCAACTGCCCGGTGGTCATACCGGCCGTGGTCGGCGAAGCGGTCCTGTCCGCCGTCAACTCCTCCCTGGACACCTGGGACCAGTCGGCCGGCGGCACCCTCATCGAGCGCAGGCTCATCGACTGGACGAACGAGCGCATCGGGTTCGGCCGCTCCGCCGACGGCGTGTTCACCTCCGGCGGCTCGCAGTCCAACCTCCAGGCACTGCTGCTCGCCCGCGAGGAGGCCAAGTCCGACTCGTACGCCAAACTGCGGATCTTCGCCTCCGAGGCGAGCCACTTCAGCGTCAAGAAGTCCGCGAAACTGCTCGGCCTCAGCCAGGACGCCGTGGTCACCGTCCCCACCGGCAACGACAAGCGCATGCAGACCGTCGCGCTCGCCCACGAGCTGGAGCGCTGCAGGCGGGACGGCCTGATCCCGATGGCCGTGGTCGCGACCGCCGGCACCACCGACTTCGGCTCCATCGACCCGCTGCCCGAGATCGCCGAGCTGTGCGAGCAGTTCGGCGCCTGGCTGCACGTGGACGCCGCGTACGGCTGCGGACTGCTCGCCTCGCTCAAGAACCGGCACCGCATCGACGGCATCGAGCGCGCCGACTCGGTCACCGTGGACTACCACAAGTCCTTCTTCCAGCCGGTGAGTTCGTCCGCCGTCCTCGTCCGCGACGCGACCACCCTGCGGCACGCCACCTACCACGCGGAGTACCTCAACCCGCGGCGCATGGTGCAGGAGCGCATCCCCAACCAGGTCGACAAGTCCCTGCAGACCACGCGCCGGTTCGACGCCCTCAAACTGTGGATGACGCTGCGGACGATGGGCGCCGACGGCATCGGCCGGCTCTTCGACGAGGTCTGCGACCTGGCCGAGCAGGGCTGGAAGCTGCTGGCCGCCGACCCGCGCTACGACGTCGTGGTCGCCCCCTCCCTCTCCACCCTCGTCTTCCGCTACATCCCGGCCGCCGTCACCGACCCCGCCGAGATCGACCGCGCGAACCTGTACGCCCGCAAGGCCCTGTTCGCCTCCGGCGACGCGGTGGTCGCGGGGACGAAGGTCGGCGGCCGTCACTTCCTGAAGTTCACCCTGCTCAACCCCGAGACCACGACGGACGACATCTCCGCCGTGCTCGACCTGATCGCCGGCCACGCCGAGCAGTACCTTGGAGAGTCCCTTGACCGCGCTTCCTGAACCCGCTGACTCCGCCGTGCGCACAGCACACGATTTCATCGGCATCGGTCTTGGCCCCTTCAACCTCGGCCTCGCCTGCCTCACCGAGCCGATCGACGAACTCGACGGAGTCTTCCTGGAGTCCAAGCCGGACTTCGAGTGGCACTCCGGGATGTTCCTGGAGGGCGCGCACCTCCAGACGCCGTTCATGTCGGACCTGGTCACCCTGGCCGACCCGACGTCCCCGTACTCCTTCCTGAACTACCTCAAGGAGTCGGGCCGTCTGTACTCGTTCTACATCCGCGAGAACTTCTACCCGCTGCGCGTCGAGTACGACGACTACTGCCGCTGGGCCGCCTCGAAACTCACGAGTGTCCGCTTCGGCACGACGGTCGCGGAGGTGACGTACGAGGACGCGCACGAGGTGTATGTCGTGCGGACCACCGCCGGTGACGAGTACCGCGCCCGGCATCTCGTCCTCGGCACCGGCACTCCCCCGTACGTCCCGGAGGCCTGCGCGGACCTCGGCGGGGACTTCATCCACAACTCCCGCTACCGGCAGCACAAGCGGGAGCTGCAGGCCAAGAAGTCGATCACGCTGGTCGGCAGCGGGCAGTCCGCCGCCGAGATCTACCACGACCTGCTGAGCGAGATCGACGTCCACGGCTACCGGCTGAACTGGGTCACGCGCTCCCCGCGGTTCTTCCCGCTGGAGTACACCAAGCTCACGCTGGAGATGACCTCCCCGGAGTACGTCGACTACTTCCACGCGCTGCCCGAGCGGACCCGCTACCGCCTCCAGTCGGAGCAGAAGGGCCTGTTCAAGGGCATCGACGGGGAGCTGATCGACTCGATCTTCGACCTGCTCTACCAGAAGAACCTCGGCGGCCCGGTCCCCACCCGTCTGCTCACCAACTCGGCGCTGAAAGAAGCGGGTTACGAGAACGGCACGTACACCCTGGGGCTGCGCCAGGAGGAGCAGGAGACGGACTACGAGCTGCAGTCCGAGGGCCTGATCCTGGCGACCGGCTACAAGTACGTGGAGCCCGCGTTCCTGGAGCCGGTGCGCGACCGGATCCGCTACGACGGGCACGGCAACCACGACGTGGCGCGCAACTACGCCATCGACACGACCGGCCGCGGGATCTTCCTGCAGAACGCCGGCGTCCACACCCACTCGGTGACGTCACCGGATCTCGGCATGGGCGCGTACCGCAACGCGTACATCATCCGGGAGCTGCTCGGCACCGAGTACTACCCGGTGGAGAAGTCCATCGCGTTCCAGGAGTTCGCCGTATGAGCGCCCCGGGAACGGGCGACGGCGTGGGCACCCTCGCCATCCGCCCCCTCGACCCTCTCAAGGACGCGGAGCTGCTGCACTCCTGGGTGACCGACCCCAAGGCGGCGTTCTGGATGATGCAGGACGCGAAACTGCAGGACGTCGAGCGCGAGTACATGGCCATCGCGGCCAACGAGCACCATCACGCGTATCTCGGTCTGCACGACGGCCGGCCCGCGTTCCTGATGGAGAAGTACGACCCCCGGTACATCGAACTCGTCGGGCTGTACGAGCCCGAACCGGGTGACGTCGGTATGCACTTCCTGGTCGCCCCCACCGACCGGCCCGTGCACGGCTTCACCCGGGCCGTCATCACCGCCGTGATGGACGAGCTGTTCGCCGACCCCCGCACCCGCCGGGTCGTCGTCGAGCCCGATGTCACCAACAAGGCGGTCCACGCGCTCAACGAGACCGTCGGTTTCGTCCCCGAGCGCGAGATCGAGAAGCCGGAGAAGCGCGCGCTGCTGTCCTTCTGCACGCGCGAACAGTTCCTGAACCGGCGCAGCCCGGCCAGCCGAGGAGTTTCCCTGTGACCCTGTCCGACGCCGTGGCGCATCTGTCCCCCCACCGCTGGGCCCGGGCCAATCGCCTCCTGATCCGCAAAGCCCTCGCCGAGTTCGCCCACGAGCGCCTGATCACCCCCGAGCCCCTCGACGAGGGTGGCACCGGCGAAAAAGCCGGGTACGCCGTCCGCAGCGACGACGGTCTGACCCGCTACCGCTTCACCGCGACCCGCCGCGCCCTCAACCACTGGCAGGTCGACGCCGAGTCGATCACCCGCAGCCGTGACGGCGCTGAACTCCCCCTCGCTGCGCTGGACTTCTTCATCGAGCTGAAAAAATCACTCGGCCTGAGCGACGAGGTGCTGCCGGTCTACCTGGAGGAGATCTCCTCCACCCTCTCCGGCACCTGCTACAAGCTCACCAAGCCGCAGCTCACCTCTCCCGAGCTGGCGAAGAGCGGCTTCCAGGAGATCGAGACGGGGATGACCGAGGGCCACCCCTGCTTCGTCGCCAACAACGGCCGGCTCGGCTTCGGCATCCACGAGTACCTGTCGTACGCGCCGGAGACCGCGAGCCCGGTACGGCTGGTGTGGCTGGCCGCGCACCGCTCGCGGGCCGCGTTCACGGCGGGTGTGGGCATCGAGTACGAGTCGTTCCTCCAGGGCGAGCTGGGCAAGGAGACCGTGGACCGCTTCCACGGCACGCTCCGCGACCAGGGCCTCGACCCGGCCGACTACCTGTTCATCCCGGTCCACCCCTGGCAGTGGTGGAACAAACTGACGGTGACCTTCGCCGCCGAGGTCGCCCGGCAGCACCTGGTGTGCCTGGGCGAGGGCGGCGACGAGTACCTGGCCCAGCAGTCGATCCGGACGTTCTTCAACAAGAGCGAGCCCGAGAAGCACTATGTGAAGACCGCCCTGTCGGTCATCAACATGGGCTTCATGCGCGGCCTGTCCGCCGCCTACATGGAGGCGACCCCGGCCATCAACGACTGGCTGGCGCAGCTCATCGACAACGACCCGGTGCTGCGGTCGACCGGCCTGTCGATCATCCGCGAACGCGCGGCCGTCGGCTACCGGCACCTGGAGTACGAGGCCGCCACCGACCGCTACTCCCCGTACCGCAAAATGCTCGCCGCCCTGTGGCGCGAGAGCCCGGTCCCCACGCTCGGCGACGGCGAGTCCCTGGCCACCATGGCCTCGCTCGTCCACGTGGACCACGAGGGCTCCTCGATCGCGGCCGCGCTGATCGAACGCTCGGGCCTCACCCCGGTGGAGTGGCTGCGCCGCTACCTCCGCGCCTACCTCACTCCGCTGCTGCACAGTTTCTACGCGTACGACCTGGTGTTCATGCCGCACGGCGAGAACGTCATCCTCGTCCTCAGGGACGGGGCGGTCGAGCGGGCGATCTACAAGGACATCGCCGAGGAGATCGCCGTCATGGACCCGGACGCGGTGCTCCCGCCGACGGTCGAGCGGCTGCGCGTCGACGTCCCCGAGGACAAGAAACTCCTGTCGATCTTCACCGACGTCTTCGACTGCTTCTTCCGCTTCCTGGCGGCGAACCTGGCGGCCGAGGGCGTCATCGAGGAGGACGACTTCTGGCGGACGGTCGCCGACTGCGTACGCGACTACCAGGCGTCCGCGCCCGAACTCGCGGACAAGTTCAGGCAGTACGACCTGTTCGTGCCCGAGTTCGCGCTGTCCTGCCTCAACCGGCTGCAGCTGCGCGACAACGAGCAGATGGTGGACCTCTCCGACCCGGCCGGGGCCCTCCAGCTCGTGGGCACCCTGAAGAACCCCATAGCCGGGCTGTAGGACCTGTTCCGCAGCCCCCACAGCAGGCGGGCGCCCCCATGTACGGTCCCAGGGGCGCCCGCCGTCGCACTCGGTCGTGATCAGTGACTACTGTGCGGGCCAGGGCACTTGCGGCGACCGGTAGTAGTCGATGCCCAGGGCGTCCCAGCGGGGCGCCTGCGCGGCGAGCCGCACCTTGTAGGTGTCCCAGTCGTGCGTCGAGGCGGGCGACCAGCCCAGCTCGGCCACGCCCGGCAGCCGCGGGAACGCCATGTACTCGATGTGCTTCGAGGTCGACAGCGTCTCCGTCCACAGCGGCGCCTCGACCCCGCGTACGGCCGAACCGGTGACACCCGGCAGATAGTCGCCCGGATCCCAGTCGTACGACCGCCGCACCTCCACCAGCCCGGCCCAGGCCTGGCCGAGGGGTGTGTCGGCGGTGTACTTCATGTCCAGGTACACGCGGTCGGCGGGCGAGAGGACGATCCCGGTGCCGTTCCTGGCCGCCGCCGCGACCTGTTCCTTCTCGGCGGCGCTCGTGTCGTCGAGACCCCAGTACTGGGCCAGCGCGCCCTTCGCGGGAGCCGCCCCGGTCAGCTGGTGCCAACCCATCACGGACTTCCCGTACTTGGCGACGATCGGCTGGACCTTCTCCATGAAGGCCACATAGTCCTCGTGGCTGGTGGAGTGCGCCTCGTCACCGCCGATGTGGAGGTACCTGCCCGGTGTGAGCGCGGCCAGTTCGCGGATGACGTCGTCCACGAAGTCGTACGTCACCGGCTTGTCGACGCACAGCGAACTGAAGCCGACCTCGGTGCCGGTGTAGAGCGGCGGGGCGACACCGTCGCAGTTCAGCTCCGCGTACGAGGCGAGCGCCGCGTTCGTGTGACCGGGCATGTCGATCTCGGGCACGACCTCCAGATGCCGCGAGGCGGCGTACCGCACGAGGTCCTTGTACTGGGCCTTCGTGTAATAACCGCCGGGCCCGCCGCCACCGACCTGGGTGGAACCGCCGTACGTGGCGAGGCGCGGCCAGGAGTCGATGGCGATGCGCCAGCCCTGGTCGTCGCTGAGGTGCAGATGCAGCGTGTTGATCTTGTAGAGCGCGAGCTGGTCGATGTAGCGCTTGACCTGGTCCACGGTGAAGAAGTGCCGGGATACGTCCAGCATGGCGCCGCGGTAGCCGTAGCGGGGGGTGTCCATGACGGTGCCGCCGGCGACGGCCCAGGGTCCCGGCTGCTTCGAGTCCTTCTCGACCGCCGCGGGCAGCAGTTGCCGCAGGGTCTGCACACCGTGGAAGAGCCCGGCGGCCTCGCGGGCGGTGATCGTGACAGCACCCTTCCCGCTGGTCAGCCGGTACCCCTCGGCGCCGAGGCTCCCGGTGCCCTTCTCACTGATCCTCAGCCGGATGCCGTCGCCGCCCGGGTCGTCGGTGACGGGAAGCCGGTAGCCGGTCGACGGCCGCAGCACCCCGGCGAGGTACGAGCCGACGTCCCGGACCTCCTTCGACCGGTCCACGCGGATGCGCGTACCGCTCGTGATCCGGTACGGAGAGCCGCCCGGGTCGACCGAGGCGGGTGCCGGGACGACCCGGCCCAGCGGAGTGACGGTGCGGTCGACTGTGGGGTCGGGCGCGGACGGTGCCGCGCCGACCACGGAGATACCGGCGGCTGCCACGAGCAGCAGCGTACCGAGCAGACGGGGCGTTCTGTGCTGTCTCACATGCGCTCCCTTCGAATGGGTATAGACCACTCTCCCGCAGAGCCGGTGAAACAATCCCCCTCATGGCGGAAATCATCCAGCGGGACGGCACGTGGACCTTCGACGGCGACGCCCTGCGGCTGGTGCCGGGCCGCGACAAGAACGTGGGCGTGCTGCGCAAGTCCCTGGGTGAACTCACGGTCCCGCTGGGCGCGTTGGCGGGGATCTCGTTCGAGCAGGGCAAGAAGTCCGGCCGGCTCAGGCTGCGGCTGCGGGACGGCGCGGATCCGCTGCTGCACGCGACCGGGGGCAGGCTCACGGACGCCTCCGACCCCTACCAGCTGACCGTCGAGTCGGACCGTTACGGCGTGGCCGAGTACTTCGTGGACGAGATCCGCAACGCGCTGCTCCTCGACGAGGTGCCGACCACCGCCGTCGACCGCTATCTGGTGCCGGGCCCCGCCGTGCCGCTGTCCGTCTCCGCCGGGGACGGCACGGCGAGCTTCGACGGGGAGCAGGTCCGGCTGGAGTGGAACTGGAAGACGGAGGAGGCCAAGTCGGCCGCGGGCGCGCGTACGCTCGCGCTGGCGGACATCCAGGCCGTGGAGTGGCAGCCGTCGGTGGGGCTGGAGAACGGGCATCTGCGCTTCACGGTCCGGGGCGCCCCGACGAAGGCGCCGCCGAAGTACGACCCGAACGCGGTCGAACTGTGGGGCTTCAAGAAGGACCCTTTGATGGCACTGGTGGCGGCGGCGGTCCAGGCCCGCCTCCCCCACCCGTCGGCTCCGACGCCCACTCCCGCGAAGCAACTCGCCCCGCCGGAGGTGGACCACGACGCCCTCCTCCGCCGCCTCCGCGAACTGGGCGCCCTACGCGACTCGGGCGTCCTGACGGAGGAGGAATTCACTCTGGCCAAGCAGGCGATTCTGCGGGGGATGTAGTTGCGGGGGGGGGAGGCTGCGGGCCCGGTGGGGGCTGGCCGCGCAGTTCCCCGCGCCCCTTAAAGGCCAAGTGCGGGCCGGTGGGGGCCATTCGCGCAGTTCCCCGCTCCCCTCGGGACGGGCTGCGCCCAGCCCGCGTATCGCACCTGCGGGTGTGTGGGGGTTGAGCGCGCCGTTCCCCGCGCCCCTCGGGGCGGGCTGCGCCCTGCCCTCGTATCGCGGCTGCAGACGCGTGGACACGCCCTGCGCCCTGCCCGCCACGGGAAAAGCAGGGGCGCAGCCCCGCTTTTCAGGGGCGCGGGGAACTGCGCGGCCAGCCCCCACCGGCCCGCACGTGGGCCTTTTTGGGGGCGCGGGGAACTGCGCGGCCGACCCCCACGCACCCGCAGCCGACAATCAGCCTCACCCAGCGGAGCGAACCCGCGCCACAGTGAACCGGTCGACCTCCTCCCCCGTCTCCGCGATCCCCGTGACCCTCAGCGTCGCAAGCCGCCCCCGACCGGCCGGCGTCACATCCACCCGCAGGAACGAGTAGTCCAGGTACCGGACCCGCGACCACGCGACCGTCTCCTGCTCACGCCCCCCGTCCGCCAGGCACACGAAGGACGACACGGAGTCGTCGTCCTTCACATGCCCCTCGTACGACTCGTCCGCACTGAACGCGTACAGACTCCGCCCCGCCGCCCCCGCGGTCACGTACACGACTCCGTCCGTCTCGGGATACGCGGTCCCGCCGATCGGCAACTCCTTGGCGACCGCGTTCCCCTTGAGGACATCGGTCCGCTCGTACACGTGGTTGTGCCCGTTGATCACCAGATCGACCGTGTACTTCTCGAACAGCGGCACCCACTCCTGCCGCACCCCGCCCTCGGACGCGTGCGCGGTGGACGTGCAGTAGGCGCAGTGATGGAAGAAGACAACGATGAAGTCGATCCCCTTCTCCCCCCGGTACTTCTTGAGCTGCGTCTCCAGCCACCTGGTCTGCGTACCGCCGGAGATCCCGAGGTTGGCCGGAATCTCGAAGGAGATGTCGTTGGCGTCGAGCGAGATGACCGCCGTGTTGCCGTGCACGAAGGTGTAGACGCCGGGCAGGTTCTTGCTGTCGGGCCCGTTCCCGGGAAGCCGCCAGCGGGCCTCCTCGCCGCCGTAGCCGTTCGGGGAGTACCAGGCCTCCATGTCGTGGTTGCCGTACGACACCATCCACGGCACCTGCTTGGCGACCGACTCGGTCTGCGCGAGGAACTGGTCCCAGGTCCGCGAGTCGTACCCGGTGTCCTCCTTCTTGCCCATGCCGGACGGATCCGCGTACGCGATGTCTCCGGCGTGCAGGTGGAACGCAGGACCCTGCGCCAGGATCAGGCTGTCGTTGGCGAGCCCGTGGTAGCTGACGCCCTGGTCGCCGAAGGCGGTGAACGTGAACGGCTCGGCGTGCGCGGGCGCGGTGGTGAAGGTCCCGATCGTGCCCGCGAACCGCGGCTCGGCCGGGTCGAAGCCCTCGTGCCCGACGCCGTAGTAGTAGGTACGCCCGGGCCGCAGCCGGCTCAGCTCGGCGTGCAGGTAGTACTGCGTGTGATCGCCACTGGCTCCGACCCCGGCGGGGGTGAAGAGCGTGCGGACCTCGGCCTCGATCTTCCGGGAGAGGTCCCACGGATGGGCACCGATCCGGATGTACGGCTTCCGCACGGCGACCGGGACCTGCCAGGAGACGGTCATCCCGGTCCGCGCGTCGGCCCCGTACGCGAGGTGCCGGCCGAACGGCGCGACCAGCGCCCCGTCGACCTTCCCGGCGGCGGACGCCGACGCGGTCGCGGCACCCCGCGCGGCCCCCGGCACGGCGGCCTGCGCACTCGCCCCCGGCAGGAACGCGCCACCCACGACGGCGCCCACGGTGACGGCCCCGCCCCTGATCATCGTGCGCCGGGAGAATCTGGAGTGCAGATATTCGTGCTGTTCGGCCATGCTCATGCGCCCGGCGAGCCGCTCGGGGATCCCCATACGTGGAATGTCCATGGCTGGAAAGGTGCTCCCGGCAACCATCCGTCCGCGGGCCGCGGGGTGAACAGGCCCCGAACAGGCTCCCATAAGAGTTTCAACAGCCTCTTGCCCGAAATCGGGCAGGATCCTTGCGATTACCCGCGCTTTACCCCAGGATCAACGGGTGCACGACGACCTTGTTGATCACCTGACGCGTTCCTCGCCCCTCAGCCGGGGCGAGGCACTGCGGGTGATCCAGGACGTGCTCGCCTACTTCGACGAGACGACGGAGGACTACGTCCGTCGCCGCCACCGGGAGCTCCAGGCGCAGGGCCTGGTCAACTCGGCGATCTTCGAACGGATCACGGCGGACCTCGAATACCGCGCGGTCGCGCCGCCCGAGCTCTCGCTCCGGCAGGTGCGCCGCATCGTCTACGGCTAGGAACTTCTCTGTATGTGCGGAATCGTGGGATACATCGGCCGGCGCGACGTGGCGCCGCTCCTCCTGGAGGGCCTGCAGCGCCTGGAGTACCGCGGCTACGACTCGGCCGGTCTCGTCGTGACGTCACCGAAGACGGCCGGTCTGAAGATGGTCAAGGCCAAGGGCCGCGTACGTGACCTGGAGGCCCGCGTCCCCAAGCGCTTCGCCGGCACCACGGGCATCGCCCACACCCGCTGGGCCACCCACGGCGCCCCCTCCGACGAGAACGCGCACCCGCACATGTCGGCCGACAACAAGGTCGCGGTCGTCCACAACGGCATCATCGACAACGCCTCCGACCTGCGCAAGAAGCTGGAGGCGGAGGGCGTCGAGTTCCTCTCGGAGACCGACACCGAGGTCCTCACGCACCTCATCGCCCGCTCGCAGGCCGAGAAGCTGGAGGACAAGGTCCGCGAGACCCTCCGGCTGATCGAGGGCACGTACGGCATCGCCGTGATGCACGCCGACCACGCGGACCGCATCGTGGTCGCCCGCAACGGCTCCCCGGTCGTCCTCGGCATCGGCGAGAAGGAGATGTTCGTCGCCTCGGACATCGCCGCGCTGGTCACCCACACCCGCCAGATCGTCACGCTCGACGACGGCGAGATGGCCACGCTGAAGGCCGACGACTTCCGTACGTACACCACCGAGGGCACCCGTACGACGGCCGAGCCGACCACCGTCGAGTGGGAGGCCGCCTCCTACGACATGGGCGGCCACGACACGTACATGCACAAGGAGATCCACGAGCAGGCCGAGGCCGTGGACCGGGTACTGCGCGGCCGGATCGACGACCGGTTCTCGACCGTGCACCTGGGCGGGCTGAACCTGGACGCCCGCGAGGCGCGCAAGATCCGCCGCGTGAAGATCCTGGGCTGCGGCACCTCGTACCACGCGGGCATGATCGGCGCCCAGATGATAGAGGAACTGGCCCGTATCCCCGCGGACGCCGAGCCCGCATCCGAGTTCCGCTACCGCAACGCGGTCGTCGACCCCGACACGCTGTACGTGGCGGTGTCCCAGTCCGGCGAGACGTACGACGTGCTGGCCGCCGTGCAGGAGCTGAAGCGCAAGGGCGCCAGGGTCCTCGGCATCGTGAACGTGGTCGGTTCGGCCATCGCCCGCGAGGCGGACGGCGGCATGTACGTGCACGCCGGGCCCGAGGTCTGCGTGGTCTCCACCAAGTGCTTCACCAACACCACGGTCGCCTTCGCGCTGCTCGCCCTGCACCTGGGCCGCACCCGTGACCTGTCGGTCTCCGACGGCAAGCGGATCATCGAGGGCCTGCGCAAGCTGCCCGGCCAGATCACGGAGATCCTCGACCAGGAGGACGAGATCAAGAAGCTGGCCGAACAGTACGCCGAGGCCCGCTCGATGCTCTTCATCGGTCGCGTACGCGGCTATCCGGTGGCCCGTGAGGCCTCCCTGAAGCTGAAGGAGGTCTCGTACATCCACGCCGAGGCCTACCCCGCCTCGGAGCTGAAGCACGGCCCGCTCGCGCTGATCGAGCCCGCGCTGCCGACGGTCGCGATCGTCCCGAACGACGACCTGCTGGAGAAGAACCGCGCGGCCCTGGAGGAGATCAAGGCCCGCAGCGGCAAGATCCTCGCCGTGGCCCACGAGCACCAGGAGAAGGCCGACCAGACGATCCTCGTCCCGAAGAACGAGGACGAACTGGACCCGATCCTGATGGGCATCCCCCTCCAACTCCTCGCCTACCACACGGCCCTGGCCCTCGGCCGAGACATCGACAAGCCGAGGAACCTGGCAAAGTCGGTAACGGTGGAGTAGCCACCGGCGGCCCCCTAAGGGGCGCGGGGAACGGCGCAGTCTTTCGCCTTTGGGGGGCGCAGCCCCTTAGGGGCGCGGGGAACGGCGCGAGCAACCCCCACCGGCCCGCAGAGGCAGCTCAACAGAACGGACCCCCACGTGTCGCCACCAGACACGCGGGGGTCCGTTCACGCGCCGGGGCCGCCCAAAACCCCGGCTGGCTGCCCACCACCGGTAACCGTCACGCTCCGGCCGGCAGCACGTACACACTCACCGGCGCCGTACAACTACGGCAAACCTGCTGCCTATATGCCCTTCACAAGCACACAAACACATCTACGCATGAGTAGTTTTGCCGTGCCACGAAAGGCGGTTGCCACGCCCCGGGACGCATGTCACCTGGGGCGAAGCCGAGTTACGGACCGGGTTACGGAATGACGACCACGGGCCGCTGCGCCCGCTTGGCCAACCGCCCCGCGACCGACCCGAAGATGCGCCCGACGATCCCGTGGGTCGACCCCACCACGATCGCGTCGGCCTCGTACTCCCGCCCCACCTCTTCGAGTTCGTGGCAGATGTCGCCACCGCGCTCGACGAGGATCCACGGGACCTCGGCCAGATACTCCGCGCAGGCCAGCTCAAGACCGAGCACCTCGGTGCGGTGGTCCGGCACGTCGACGAAGACGGGGGGCTCGCAGCCGGCCCACACCGTGGTGGGCAGCCGGTTCGCGACGTGCACGATGATCAGGCCCGATCCGGAGCGGCTGGCCATGCCGATCGCGTACGCGAGGGCGCGCTCACTGGATGTCGAGCCGTCGAAGCCCACGACGACACCGTGCTTGAAGGCTGGGTCGCAGGACTGGCGTGTCTCTTCCGCCGCCAAGGGCTCGGCCGCCGTGTGATCGGCGACGGGGCGCTTGCGGTCCGCGGGTTCGAATTCGTGACCGGCCATGGGTGTCTCGGCGTTCGGATCCTCTTGGGTGGGCCGACAGGAGCTGCGGAGCTGTGTCCGGGAATCATCTTCCCAACCCCATACCCCCAAGGGTACGGCGGCACGCCTCCTCTGCCCAGATCCCGCTCTCGCCGCGGGAGGGTTCCCCGGAGCATGCCCGAGAGAATGCCTATAACGCAACGGTTGCTGCCCCGTACAGCCGTTTTACACAGCACACCCTCAGCCGCCCCTCCCCCCGAGGCAAGGGCGCAGCCCCGCCCGTCAGGGGCGCGGGGAACTGCGCGACCAGCCCCCACCGGACCCGCACCCGACGGGACGCACCCCGTGACCGCCCGCTCGAACAAGCGTTGAACCCAGGTACCCCACACCCCCCAGGGAGGAGCCCACCGTGCCCGGCCACCACACGACCGCCCCCCACCCTCCCGCCGGCAAAGGCAGGGGCACCGCACAGGACACCGCCACGGACGTGGTCCGCTGGGCGGCCTTCAGCTGCGTCCTGGTCCCGGTCGTCCTCGTCGGGTACGGGACCTCGTCGGCGGGCGCGGCCGGCACGGCCCTCGGCCTCGCCGCGGTGACGGGCGCCTGCCGGGTGCTGCTGCGCCGATCCGAGCGCGGCGCGGCGCAACTGCACGCGGCGGAACGGACACCGCATCATGTGCGGCAGGGCGGGGCAGACGACGGTGAGCGCCACGGCAACCACCGCGGAGGCCGGCAGCATGCCGGTGGAAATACGCCGGTTGACTGACCGGTTTGTGCGCACGCGCCCGCTGCTTTTCAGCCAACTTCCATGCCAGGCGTACCCCTTGGCCGAACCACCCCCCAACCCCCGTTCGACCTGCACCGAAAGGGTCCCGTAGGGTGCCCGCACCCTACGGGGACCGGCCACGGGGACGAGGCGCACTTCCCTGTGCGGCCCACGAGTGCAACGCTTCGTGATCGAATGCTTCACGCCAAGTTGCCATGTCGACAATCTGCCGAGTGCTGAACTGGCCACCTCGGCACCACACGACACAGTAGATTCGATCTTGACGTCTTACGGCGGGGGACTCGTGCAGGACCGAGGGGAAACGTGCAGGAGCGACACAACCGAGGAGCCGCGACCACCGAGGGGGGCTTAGCAGGATGAGCCACGACTCCACTGCCGCGCCGGAAGCCGCAGTCCGGAAACTATCCGGGCGACGCCGCAAGGAGATCGTCGCGGTGCTGCTGTTCAGCGGCGGCCCCATCTTCGAGAGTTCCATACCGCTGTCGGTGTTCGGCATCGACCGCCAGGACGCCGGCGTGCCGCGGTATCGACTACTGGTGTGCGCCGGTGAGGAAGGCCCGCTGCGGACCACAGGTGGCCTGGAACTCACCGCGCCCAACGGGCTGGAGGCGATCTCCCGCGCGGGCACCGTTGTCGTGCCCGCCTGGCGGTCGATCACCTCACCGCCACCGGAGGAGGCGCTCGACGCGCTGCGCCGGGCACACGAGGAGGGCGCCCGCATAGTCGGGCTGTGCACCGGCGCCTTCGTGCTCGCCGCGGCCGGACTGCTGGACGGCCGTCCCGCGACCACACACTGGATGTACGCACCGACGCTGGCCAAGCGCTATCCGTCGGTGCATGTCGATCCCCGCGAGCTGTTCGTGGACGACGGCGACGTGCTGACGTCGGCGGGCACCGCGGCGGGGATCGATCTGTGTCTGCACATAGTGCGGACGGACCACGGGAACGAGGCGGCCGGGGCACTGGCCCGCCGTCTGGTGGTCCCGCCCCGGCGCAGCGGCGGCCAGGAGCGCTATCTCGATCGATCTTTACCTGAGGAGATCGGCGCCGACCCCCTCGCGGAGGTCGTCGCCTGGGCACTGGAGCACCTCCACGAACAGTTCGACGTGGAGACGCTGGCGGCACGCGCGTACATGAGCAGGCGTACGTTCGACCGCCGGTTCCGCTCGCTCACCGGGAGCGCTCCCCTGCAGTGGCTGATCACGCAGCGGGTGCTCCAGGCGCAGCGGCTCCTGGAGACGTCCGACTACTCGGTGGACGAGGTCGCGGGCCGCTGCGGCTTCCGTTCGCCGGTGGCGCTGCGCGGGCACTTCCGCCGCCAGCTCGGCTCCTCCCCAGCGGCGTACCGCGCCGCGTACCGGGCGCGCCGCCCGCAGGGTGAGAAGCAGAGCGACCCGGACGGTTCGCCGCCACCGGCGCCGCCGGTGCTCCAGCAGGAGTCGCCCGTGCCGTTCCAGACCCGTCGCACGGCGGCCGCCCACGCGGTCGGCGCGGCCGCCTCGTCGCTCTCCGCGGACGCGGGCCGCCCGGGCGCGGAGCTGTACGCGGCCGGACGGCACAGCCTGCCGGGCCAGCGGAGCGCGCCCTAGCTCCCGCGGTGACGTCGTAAGCCGGCCCCGGACCCCTCACGGTCCGGGGCCGGCGCCGTTCGCGGCCCCCGGCCCCGCCGCCTCACCGCCCCGCCGGTCACGACTGCCGAGGTCCCGGGCCTGCCCGGGCGGGTGAGCGGGCCGTAGGGTGAGCCCATGAACGATCGCATGGTGTGGATCGACTGCGAGATGACCGGTCTCTCGCTGTCGGAGGACGCGCTCATCGAGGTGGCCGCGCTGGTGACCGACTCGGAGCTGAACGTGCTCGGCGAGGGGGTGGACATCGTGATCCGTCCGCCGGACGCCGCGCTGGAGACGATGCCGGAGGTGGTGCGCACCATGCACACGTCCTCCGGTCTCCTCGACGAGCTGGCCGCGGGCACGACCCTGGCCGCCGCGGAGGAGGAGGTCCTCTCCTACATCCGTGAGCACGTCAAGGAACCGGGCAAGGCCCCGCTGTGCGGGAACTCGGTGGGCACGGACCGCGGCTTCCTGCTGCGGGACATGGCGACCCTGGAGGCGTACCTCCACTACCGGATCGTGGACGTCTCCTCCGTGAAGGAGCTGGCCCGCCGCTGGTACCCCCGGGCGTACTTCAACAGTCCCGACAAGAACGGCAACCACCGGGCGCTGGCCGACATCCGCGAGTCGATCGCCGAGCTGCGCTACTACCGCGAGGCGATCTTCGTCCCGCAGCCCGGACCGGACTCGGACACGGCCCGTTCCATCGCCGCGAAGCACGTCCTGCCCGCGCAGTAGCCCCCGCCGAAAAGGCGGGAGCGAGCACCCCTTCGGACCCTGTACACTTTTTCTCGGCCGGTCGGTGAACCACTTCAGGTGAACCAAGCGCAGGATCGCCGGTCATGGTGGGTGTAGCTCAGCTGGTAGAGCACCTGGTTGTGGTCCAGGATGCCGCGGGTTCAAGTCCCGTCACTCACCCTGATGAGCAGAGGGCCGGACCGCGAAAGCGGTCCGGCCCTCTGCTGCTTTTCCCCCACGAGGGGTCACGGCCGTCCCCCGTGCGGGGTCACGACGAATGCCGTGCCACCAGCTCCGTGGGAAGCACCAGCTGCCGTCGCTCCAGGCCCCGGGAGACCGCCGGGCGGCGGTCCGCGATCTCGTCCATCAGCAGGCCGAGCATCGCGCGGCCCATGTCCTCGATCGGCTGGCGCACACTCGTCAGGGGCGGGTCCATGTGGCGGGCGATCGCCGAGTCGTCGTAGCCGACGAGGGCCACGTCGTCGGGTATGCGGCGCCCCACCTCGCGCAGGACCTGCCGGGCGCCGGCCGCCATCACGTCGGAACCGGCGAAGACCGCGTCCAGGGTCGGGCAGACGGCGAGCAGTTCCGTCATCGCGCGACGGCCGCCCTCCTCGGTGAAGTCCCCCGGCACGATGAGGCGTTCGTCGACCTCGTGGCCCGCGTCGCGCAGCGCGGCACGGTAGCCGTCGACGCGGCGCTGGGCACCGAACACGTCGAGGCGTCCGGCCAGGTGGGCTATGGTGCGGCGGCCCTGGGCCAACAGGTGCTCGACGGCGAACCGGCCGCCGCCGAAGTTGTCCGAGTCCACGGACGGCAGCGGCTCGTCCGCCGACCTGCGACCGCTGATCACGGCCGGGATCTCCAGCTGGGCCAGCAGGTCGGGCAGCGGGTCGTCCGCGTGGACCGAGACCAGCAGGACCCCGTCCACCCGGTGCGCCGCCAGGTACTGGGCCAGCCGGGCCCGCTCCCGGTCGCTGCCCGCGAAGATCAGCAGCAGCTGCATCTCGGTGTCGGAGAGCGCCGCGCCCACACCCCGCAGCATGTCGGAGAAGTACGGCTCGGCGAAGAAGCGGGTCTCGGGCTCGGGGACGACCAGGGCGATCGCGTCGGTGCGGTTGGCGGCGAGGGCCCGGGCCGCGGTGTTCGGCACGTATCCCAGTTCCGCGACCGCCGCCTCCACGGCCGCCCGGGTGGCGTCGCTGACGCGCGGCGAGCCGTTGATCACGCGGGAGACCGTGCCGCGGCCCACCCCGGCGCGCGCGGCGACCTCTTCGAGGGTCGGCCTCCCGCCGCTCCGGCTCCGCGCTCCGTGGACTGCCATGGTCCGCCTCCCGTCCGACACGGTTGACACCGCGCTTGGCCTGGAATCTAACAGCCGTGATCGGGGCCGGGCCCGCGGAGACCATGCCTCCACTTTCCGGACGCCCTCCCCCGGCATCCCCGGGACCACTCCGAAGCCGATCCGGAGCCTTCCCGAAGCCGTCCCGCAACCGTCGGAGACCTACTCTCGCCGTCTCCGTCGGCGTTAGCTAACAGCCCGATAACTGAAGACACGTCTCTGCGTCCTCTCCCTTGACACCCCCGCGCCGAGCGACGAACCTTCAACACATCACCTGTGGGAGCGCTCCCACAGTACCTGACACATACACATCCCGCACGTTCCCCGCCCGAGCCGCAGCATGAACTAACGGGCCCAACAACGCAGTTGGCCGGGGGGTCGGCACGTCAGGCAACAGGAGGACGCAATGCGCACGAGTACCCGCGGGTCCCGCAGGCTGATGGCCCTCGCGGCCGTGGCCGCGCTGACGACGGGGCTGCTCGCCGGCTGCGCCGAGGACTCGGACGACGGGTCGTCGGACTCGGACGGCGGCAGCGGCGGTGGCAAGACCACGCTGACCATCGGCACTTTCGGGGTCTTCGGCTACAAGCAGGCCGGCCTCTACGACGAGTACATGAAGCAGAACCCCGACATCACGATCAAGGAGAACGTCACCACTCGTACGGACGTGTACTGGCCCAAGACGCTCACCCGTCTGCAGGCCGGTTCCGGTACCGACGACATCCAGGCGATCGAGGTCGGCAACGTCGCCGAGGCCGTCCAGACGCAGGGCGACAAGTTCGTCGACCTCGGCAAGGACGTCGACAAGTCCCAGTGGCTGGACTGGAAGACGGCCCAGGCCACCACCAAGGACGGCAAGACCATCGGGCTCGGCACCGACATCGGCCCGATGGCGGTCTGCTACCGCAAGGACCTCTTCAAGGCGGCGGGCCTGGAGACGGACCGTGTCAAGCTCGCCGAGCAGTGGAAGGGCGACTGGTCGAAGTACGTCGACGTCGGCAAGGACTACATGAAGAAGGCGCCCAAGGGCACCAAGTTCGTGGACTCCGCCGCCTCGGTCTACAACGCGGCGCTCGGTGGCGAGAGCGAGCGGTACTACGACAAGGACGGCAACGTCATCTGGGACAAGTCCGCCGGGGTCGAGAAGGCCTGGGACGCCTCGATGGAGGTGGCCACCAGCAACATGTCGGCGAAGCTGAAGCAGTTCGACAAGCCGTGGGACCAGGCCTTCGCCAACGGCGGCTTCGCGACGGTGGCCTGCCCCGCGTGGATGCTGGGCTACATCCAGGAGAAGTCCGGTGACGCCGGCAAGGGCAAGTGGGACGTGGCGGCGGCGCCCACCGCGGCCAACTGGGGCGGCTCGTTCATCGGTGTGCCCACGGCGGGCAAGCACCAGAAGGAGGCCATCAAGCTGGCGAAGTGGCTGACCGCCCCCGAGCAGCAGGCGAAGGTCTTCGGCAAGCAGGCGAGCTTCCCGTCCACCCCGTCGGCGTACGCGAGCCTGAAGCCGCAGGCCGCCACCACGACGTTCTTCTCGGACGCGCCGATCACGCAGATCTTCTCCGACTCGGCGAAGACCATCCCGACGCAGATCTTCGGCGTCAAGGACCAGCCGATCAACACCGCCATCTCCGACATCGGCATCCTCCAGGTCGAGCAGAAGGGCAAGACGCCCGACCAGGGCTGGGACGCGGCCACCAAGGAGATCAAGGACGTGCTCGGCCAGTGACCAGCTCCAAGCAGGCTCTCGCGCGAACCGCGCCGAGCGCCGACGCCGCGCCCGGCTCCCAGCCGGGCGCGGCGCGCCGTGCTCACGGTCGCGGTACACCGCCCCCGGGCCCCGGCTCGTGGCGCAGCCGGCTGTACCGCTGGGACATGAAGGCGTCGCCGTACGCGTTCGTCGCCCCCTTCTTCATCTTCTTCGGTGCCTTCGGGCTCATCCCGCTGCTGTACACGGCCTGGTACTCGCTGCACAACGTGCAGCTGTCCAACCTGGACCAGCAGACCTGGGTCGGCCTGGACAACTACAAGAACCTGATGTCCTCGGACTTCTTCTGGGGAGCGCTGCAGAACACCTTCACCATCGGTGTGATCTCGACCGTGCCGCAGCTGCTCATGGCGATCGGCATCGCGCATCTGCTGAACTACAAGCTGCGGGGCTCGACCCTGTGGCGGGTCGTGATGCTCACCCCGTACGCCACCTCGGTGGCGGCCGCGACCCTGGTGTTCGTCCTGCTCTACTCGTGGGACGGCGGCATGATCAACTGGCTGCTGCACTTCGTCGGGGTGGACGCGATCAACTGGCGTGAGTCCACCTGGGGTTCGCAGTTCGCCGTCTCCTCGATCGTGATCTGGCGGTGGACCGGCTACAACGCGCTGATCTACCTCGCCGCGATGCAGGCGATCCCCTCCGACCTGTACGAGTCGGCGGCCCTGGACGGCGCGGGACGCTGGCAGCAGTTCCGCCATGTGACGATCCCGATGCTGCGGCCCACCATCCTGTTCACCGTGGTCGTCTCCACGATCGGCGCGACGCAGCTGTTCGGCGAACCGCTCCTGTTCGGCGGGGTCAGCGGTTCCAAGGGCGGCTCCGAGCACCAGTACCAGACGCTCGGCCTGTACATGTACGACCAGGGCTGGATCATCGGCAACCTCGGCAAGGCGTCCGCGATCGCCTGGACGATGTTCCTGATCCTGCTGATCGTCGCCGCGATCAACCTGCTGATCACCCGACGGCTGAGGAAGACCCAATGACCACTAGCGAACTGACGCCCCCTCAGGCGCCGATGGACGCGGCCGAGAGGGCCGCCCGGGACGGCTCCGGGCGCCGCCGGCTGATGGGCGCGGGCAAACAGATGCACGCGGGTCCCGTCACCTACGTCGTCCTGGCGGTCTTCGCGCTCGTCTCGCTGGCGCCGCTGCTGTGGACCGTGGTCGCGGCCTCGCGCACCAACCAGCGGCTCGCCGAGACTCCGCCGCCGCTGTGGATCGGCGGGAACCTCTTCAAGAACCTGCAGAGCGCGTGGGAGGAGGGGGGCCTGGGCACCGCGATGGTCAACAGCACGATCGTCGCCGGAACCATCACCGTCGGTACGGTCCTGTTCTCCACGCTCGCCGGCTTCGCCTTCGCCAAACTGCGGTTCAAGTTCTCGAACGTCCTGCTGCTGCTGACCATCGGCACGATGATGATCCCGCCGCAGCTGGCGGTCGTACCGCTGTATCTGTGGATGAGCGAACTGGGCTGGTCCAACCAGCTGCAGACGGTCATCCTGCCGACCCTGGTCAGCGCCTTCGGTACGTTCTTCATGCGGCAGTACCTGATCCAGGCGCTGCCCAGTGAGCTGATCGAGGCGGCGCGGGTCGACGGCGCGAGCAGTCTGCGCATCGTGTGGCACGTCGTCTTCCCGGCGGCGCGGCCGGCGATGGCCGTGCTCGGACTGCTGACGTTCGTGATGGCCTGGAACGACTTCCTGTGGCCGATCATCGCGCTCAACCAGCAGAACCCCACCGTGCAGGTCGCCCTCAACTCGCTCGGCACGGGCTATGTGCCCGACCAGGCGGTGATCATGGCGGGCGCGCTGCTCGGCACCCTGCCGCTGCTCATCGCCTTCCTGCTGTTCGGCAAGCAGATCGTGGGCGGCATCATGCAGGGCGCGATCAAGGGCTGACCCGCCACGCGCCCGACCACACCCGCGCACGCCACCCGCACCCGCACGCACGCCCGACGGGGGCCGAGCCGCCGCCTCGCCCCCGTCCCGCACCCCGTACGCCCGGTACCCCGTGACCCTCCGGTACCTCACACGCCTGGTCTCATCCCCCTGGTCTCCAACGACCTTCCTCCCATGGGAGCGCTTCCATGCCCGAGCCCGAAACGCCCGTGACCTTCCCGCCCGCCTTCCTCTGGGGCTCCGCGACCTCCGCGTACCAGATCGAGGGGGCGGTGCGGGAGGACGGACGTACGCCCTCGATCTGGGACACCTTCAGCCATACGCCCGGCAAGACGGCGGGCGGCGAGAACGGCGACATCGCCAACGACCACTACCACCGCTACCGCGACGACGTGGCGATGATGGCGGACCTCGGCCTGACCGCGTACCGCTTCTCGGTGTCCTGGTCCCGGGTGCAGCCGACGGGCCGCGGGCCCGCCGTGCAGCGCGGCCTCGACTTCTACCGGCGCCTGGTCGACGAGCTGCTCTCGCACGGCATCAAGCCCGCGATCACCCTCTACCACTGGGACCTCCCCCAGGAGCTGGAGGACGCGGGCGGCTGGCCCGAGCGCGACACCGCGCTGCGCTTCGCCGAGTACGCGCAGATCGTCGGTGAGGCGCTCGGGGACAGCGTCGAGCAGTGGATCACGCTCAACGAGCCCTGGTGCAGCGCGTTCCTCGGGTACGCGTCCGGTGTGCACGCCCCCGGCCGCACCGACCACGAGGCCTCCCTGCGGGCGGCGCACCACCTCAACCTGGCGCACGGTCTGGGCACCAAGGCCCTGCGCACCGCGATGCCCGCCCGCAACTCCATCGCGGTGAGCCTCAACTCCTCGGTGGTCAGGCCGCTCACCCAGGACCCCGCCGATCTGGCGGCTGTCCAGCGGATCGACGACCTGGCCAACGGCGTCTTCCACGGCCCGATGCTGCACGGCGCGTACCCGGAGACCCTGCTCGCGGCGACGGCCTCGGTGACGGACTGGTCGTACGTGCGCGACGGCGATCTCGCCCTGATCAAGCAGCCGTTGGACGCGCTCGGCCTGAACTACTACACGCCGACGCTGGTGTCGGCCGCCCCGGCGGACGCGTCGGGACCGCGCGCGGACGGCCACGGGGCCAGCTCCTCCTCCCCCTGGCCGGGCGCGGACGACGTGGCCTTCCACCAGACGCCCGGTGAGCGCACCGAGATGGGCTGGACGATCGACCCGTCGGGCCTCCAGGACCTGATCATGCGTTACACCCGGGAGGTGCCGGGCCTGCCGCTGTACATCACGGAGAACGGCGCCGCCTACGACGACAAGCCGGACCCGGACGGCCGCGTCCACGACCCGGAGCGCATCGCCTACCTGCACGGACACCTACGCGCGGTCCGCCGCGCGATCGCCGAGGGCGCGGACGTACGCGGCTACTACCTGTGGTCCCTGATGGACAACTTCGAGTGGGCGTACGGCTACGGCAAGCGCTTCGGCGCCGTGTACGTGGACTACGCGACCCAGGCGCGCACCCCGAAGTCGAGCGCCCTGTGGTACCGCGAGGCGGCCCGCACCGGCGAGCTGCCGCCGGTGAGCCCGGCCGAATGACCGGCTAGACGCCCCTCCTGGGGGAAGCGGGCGGGGGCGGGGCGCGGCACACGGTGAGGGGAGTGCCGCGCCCCGCGTACGCGTGCACGCGCGCCCCGGCCGGGTGGGGGGAAGGCCGGCCGGGGCGCGCGACCCCCGCGCGGGCATGACCTCCTGCGGGGGCGTCCGGGGGTACCGCTCAAGTGGTTTCTGCGGGCGGTTACTTGTAGGCGGCGAAGGCCTTCGAGAAGGCGTTCGCGTCCTGGAGGATCGAGCTGCAGGTGGCGTCGGCGGTGGGCTTGGTGCCGCCCTCGCACTGCTTGTCGCGGGTGGCGGACCACAGGGAGAGCCAGCCGAGCCCCTTCGACTCGGCGAAGGCCACGAGCTGGGTGGCGTCCTCGACCTTGAAGACCTCCGACGCGACGTCGTTGACGCCGATCATCGGGGTGACGGCGACCGCCTTCCAGGCGGCGGAGTCGGAGAGCCCGAGGACCCCCTTGATCTGCGCCTGGGTCGCGGTGGCGGCCTGCTCGGCGTAGGTGCCCATGTCGTCGCTGTAGGCCGGTCCGTAGTCCATCGCCATGATGTTGACCGTGTCGATGCCGACGCCGTTCGCCTTGGCGTCGGCGAGCAGGCTCACGCCGTCCTGGGTGAGGCCCTCCGGCATGACGGGCAGGGTGAACGAGACGTCCAGGTCCGGGTGCTGGGCCTGCAGCTTCGCGATCGCCTGCGCCCGGCGGGTGTTGGCCGCGGTGTTCGGCAGCGCGCCGCCCTCCACGTCGAAGTCGACCTTCGTCAGGTCGTACGCGTCCACGGCCTTGCCGTACGCCGCCGCGAGGGCGTCCGCCGACGAGCAGTTCAGCGCCAGCTCGGAGCCGGACGCGCCGCCGAACGAGACGCGGACGTCACCGCCCTTGTCCCGGAGCGCGCCGATCTGCGCGGCGACCGCGTCACCGCCGAGGTCCGTCACCCCGCCCCACTTGGGGGTGCAGCCCCCGCCGTCGGTGACGAACGCGAGGTTGTACTCCTTCACGCCGGTGGCCGCGGAGTGGGCGAGCAGGTCGAAGGCGGGGTAGAGCGAGGTGTCGACGTAGGGCGCGAAGCCGGCGCCGGCGGCCGTGCCGCCGCCGGTGGTCCCGGAGGGCGTGGGGGTGGCGGTCGGGCTCTTGGTCGCGGTGGCCGTGGCGGTCGGCGTGGCCGTCGGGGTCGCGGTGGCCTTCGTCGGTTCCGGCGACGGGGACGAGGTCTGCGTCGGGCGGCCGGTGGGCTCCGGTGTCGCGCCGTCGTCCACCGAGCACTTGGCGCCGTCCACGAGACAGCCGGTCGGGTCGCCGGAGCCGCGCACCACGAAGCCGACGGTCACCGACTCGCCCTTGGCGAGCCCGTCCTTGTCCCAGGACGGCGGCTTCACGGTGACGTGCCGGCCGCTCACCTTGGACTCGGCGTTCCACAGCGAGCTGAGCTCGGCGCCCGACGGCAGGTCGAACTCCAGCGTCCAGTCCGTCTTCGCACCGGCGCTGTCGTTGGCCACGACGTACTGAGCGGTGTAGCCCGTCGACCAGTCGCTGGTCTTCGTGTAGGCGGCGCCGACGCCCGCCGCCTGGGCCGTACCGGAGAACATGAGCGCTCCGCCGCCGACCACGGCCGCGGCGACCACGCCGCCTATCGCCTTGTTCCTGCCACTGGCCATGCGCCGGTGCGTGCTCATCGCGTGCCTGCCTTCGCCGAACGGGGCCCCGGATTTCCCGTGGACGGGACCGAGGGTGGGGGTGCGGCAGCACGCTAGCGAGCCGGAAACCGGCAAAACGCCCGATCCGGACGGGACGTGTGGTTCTTAGGGTGCGCTTAAGGAAGGGATCGGGGACGGTTAAAGGTCGAGACCAATCTGGGGGTCCGGCGCCGTCGCACCGAGCCCCGGTGGCCGCGCCGCTCGGGCTCGCGCCCGTCCAGCTGGATCCAGATCCTGACCTCGGTGCCGCCCAGCACGGACCGGCCGATCCGCACGTCCCCGCCCGTCGACTCCGCGAGCCGGCTCACGATGTCCAGGCCGAGTCCGGTCGAGCCGTCGGCGCCGGAGCCACGGCCACGGGCCATCGCGGCCTGCGGGTCGGCTATCCCCGGGCCCGCGTCCGAGACGAGGACGATCACCGCGTCCTCGCCGTTGTGCACGTCGACCGCGAAGGCCGTGCCCTCGGCGGTGTGCCGGAACACGTTCCCGAGGAGCGCGTCGAGCGCGGCGACGAGATCGGCGCGGGCCACGGGTATCCGTACGGGCCGGTCGACCCCGGCCACCCGCACCTTGCGGCCCTCGTCCTCGGCGAGCGCCGACCAGAAGTCCATGCGCTCCCGGACGACCTCGGCCGCGTCGCAGCCGACGCCGACACCGACCGCGGCGGTCTGCGGCTTGGCGTCCCGGGCCGTGCGGATGATCGTGTCGACCTCGCGCTCCAGCTGGGCGACGGCGGCCCTGGTCTGCTCGGCGGCGGGCCCGTCACCCAGCGAGGCGGCGTTGAGCCGCAGCACGGTGAGCGGTGTACGCAGCCGGTGCGAGAGGTCGGCCGCCAGCTCCCGCTCGTTGGCGAGCAGTTGGACGACCTGGTCGGCCATCGAGTTGAAGGCGACCGCCGCGAGCCGCAGTTCGGTCGGCCCCTCCTCGGGCACGCGTGCGCCCAGCTTCCCCTCCCCCAGCTCGTGCGCGCTCTCCACCAGGCGCTGTGCGGGCTGCACCATCCGCACGCCGAGCCGGTCGGCCACCGCGACCGAGCCGACGATCAGCGCGACCCCGACCCCGGCGAGGACGGCCCAGGCGGTGCCCAGGCCGTTGGTGACCTCCGCCTCGGGGACGTACACCTCGACGACCGCGATCGCGCCCGAGCTGAGCGCGACGGGCTGCAACAGCGTGGAGCCGCCGGGCACTTCGGTGGTGGAGGCCCGGCCCAGCCTCCGGGTCATGGCGATGTCCTTGTCGGCGGCGCGCTGCCGCCCGATGTCGACGGCCTGCGACTTTCCACCGGCACCATCGGTGTCAACGTTGGCACCGCTGTCACCACTGCCGCTGCCGCTGCCGCCGCCCGCGGGTATGTGCACGGCCATGCCCGCGTCCGACGCGGCCGAGGCGACGACCTTCTCCAACTCGGCCCGGTCGGTGGTGATCGAGAGCGCGGGGGCGACGGCCGCCGCCTCCCGCTCGGCGTTCGAGAACGCGCGGTCCCTCGCCATCTCCCTGATCACCAGGCCCAGCGGGACCGCGAAGGCCACCACGACCATCGTGGTGACGGCCACGCAGACCTTCACCAGCGCCCACCTCATCGCGCCGGCTCCGTGCCCGCCGGACCGCGCAGCCCGCCCTGGCCGGGCGGCTCCAGCTTCACGCCGACCCCGCGCAGAGTGTGCAGATAGCGCGGCCGGGCCGCCGTCTCGCCCAGCTTCCGCCGCAGCCACGACAGATGGACGTCGATCGTCTGGTCGTCCCCGTAGGACTGCTGCCACACCTCGGCCAGCAGCTCCTTGCGGGCCACGACGACACCGGGCCGCCCCGCGAGGAAGGCCAGCAGATCGAACTCGCGCCGGGTCAGATCCAGTCGTACGCCGTCCAGTTCGGCCTGGCGGCGCAGCGGGTCGATGGCGAGACCGCCGACCCTGAGCTGGGGCGAGGGCGGCGGCTCGGAGGCCGAGGACCGGGCCCGGCGCAGGACCGCCGCCATCCTCGCGGACAGGTGCTCGACCGAGAACGGCTTGGTCAGATAGTCGTCCGCGCCGTCGTTCAACAGCCGGACGATCTCCGTCTCGTCGTCCCGCGCGGTCGCCACGATCACGGGCACGTCGGTGATGCCGCGCAGCATCTTCAGCGCCTCCGACCCGTCCAGGTCGGGCAGGCCGAGATCCAGGATCACGACGTCGAAACGGAAATGGGCGACCTCGCGCAACGCCTCAAGGGCCGTGCCGACACTGCGCACCGTGTGCGCGGCCTCGGTCAGATGCCGGATGAGGGCGGAGCGTACGAACTGGTCGTCCTCGACCACGAGCACACTTGCCATGGGCCGCACCGTACGCCAATCCGGCGGACCGGGGCCTGGGCCTGTGGACAACTCCCAGGCCTGTGGACACACGCGACACGGACGGGACTCGTGGGGCAGGATGGCCCGCGATGCGCAGAGGACTCGTACACGTACTGGCTTGGTCGCTCGCCACGGGCGCGGCGGTCACGCTGTCGTGGTGGGGTGTGCACACGGTCATGACCGGGACGGCCTACGATCCGCCGCGGGCGCTGCCGATCTCGGCGGACGGGACCACGCAGGGGGCGAAACCGCTGTCGTCGTCGACGAGCCGGCCTCAGTCCTCGGAGGGGTCGGCCGCCTCGCCGTCGAAGAGCCGGCCGCCGCGTGCGGGCGGTTCGTCCTCGGCCGCGCCCTCGACTCCGTCGTCACCGGCACCGTCGCCGTCGCGTTCGAAGCCGGCGGGTGCGGCTTCGCCGAGCGCGGGGGCCTTGGGCGAGGTGAAGAGTTACGACACCGACGGGGGGCGGGCCGTCTTCGACCTCGGGACGTCGTCGGCGTCGCTGGTGTCCGCGACGCCCGCGTCCGGGTGGTCGATGCAGGTGTGGAAGACGGAGACGTGGATCCGGGTGGAGTTCTCGTCCGGGGCGGATCGGGTGTCGGTGTTCTGTACGTGGCACGACTCCGCGCCGCGGGTCGAAGTGAACACGTACTGAAGGTTCTGAGAGGTCTGAGCGTTCTGACTCCGGCTGCGGGTTCGGTGTGGGCTTGTCGCGCAGTTCCCCGCGCCCCTTGCGGGGCTTACCTGAAGGCCGACGGCGGAGGTGCGGGGGACGCCACCGCCCGCGCGTCCGTCACCGGGAGCGCTCCGCCGGTGAAGTCCCGCAGTGCCTTGCCGTGTTCGACTCTGGCCGGGTGGGGGTCGGAGGCCGCTCTGCGGGTCAGTTCCGCGACCGGCAGTGGCTGGTCGGAGGCGACCAGGACCGCGTTGCCGAAGCGTTTGCCGCGCAGGACCGTGGGGTCGGCGACGAGGGCGAGTTCGGGGAAGACGCCGGCCGCGGTGGCGATCTGGCCGCGCAGATGCGCCAGGGGCGGGCCGTCGGCGAGGTTGGCGGCGTACAGGCCACCGGCCTTGACGACCCTGCGCACCTCGGTGAGGAACTCTCCGGACGTCAGATGCGCGGGCGTGCGCGCCCCGCTGAACACGTCCGCGACGACCAGGTCCGCCCAGCCGTCCGGCACCTTGGCGAGCCCGTCGCGTGCGTCGACCGACCGCACCCGGATCCGGGCGTTCGGGTCCAACGGCAGTTCGCGCCTGACCAGTTGGACGAGCGCGGCGTCCCGTTCGACGACCTGCTGGGTGGAGCGGGGGCGGGTGGCGGCCACGTACCGGGCGAGGGTGAGGGCGCCCCCGCCGAGGTGCACGGCGTGCACGGGCCGGCCGGGCGGGGCGACGAGGTCGATGACGTGTCCGATGCGGCGCTGGTACTCGAAGCCCAGATACGCGGGATCGTCGAGGTCGACGTGCGACTGCGGAGCCCCGTCGATGAGCAGGGTCCACCCCCGCGCCCGCTCCCGATCGGGCAACAGCTCGGCAAGCCCCCCGTCGACCTCCTCGACAACGGCCGCACTCACCCCACGCCGATTCTTCCCCTTGCCCATCCCCCCATTATCGACCCAGCGAACAAAGGAGGCTCAGCAGCAGCGCCCTCTCAGGGGCGCGGGGAACGGCGCAATCTTTTGCCTTTCGGGGGCGCAGCCCCAAGGGGCGCGGGGAACTGCGCGACCAGCCACGACGCCCCCGCACTCGACGACGAGACGCCAAGCCCCACAAACCCCCCTGCCCCCTCAACGGCAGTTATCCGCGGCCTCGATCAACCGAGCCGCCTCCCCCAACGCCGCCCGCAGCACCGCAGGATCCGTGGCCAGCTCCGCCTCCCCCGGCGGCAGCAGCCAGTCCGACCCCTCGACGGGCGGCTCGGGCGGCGCCAGCCGCACCCCCCGCCCGTCGGTCCGCGTACACGTACTTCCGGGGACGTCCCAGGCGGAAGCCGTACCGGGCGGCACCAGAAACCCCAGCGTGTCGCAGTTGTCGTCGTGCAGAACGGGCCCGACCGCCTCCGCGGGAGCGCCCCGCCGCAGGATGTCGACGGCCTCCAGCCCCTGCCGGGCGGGCACGGTGACGAGGTCACAAGGGTCCCCGCGGCCTTCGCTCTGCCTGGTCTCCATCCTGGCCTCCACCACGGAACCCCTCCTCCATCGAGCACACCACATGGTTCAACGCTGCACAGCGTCAACGGCTACGGCGAAACTCGGCCGCAAAGGATGGCAGTTCATGGCAGATCAGGGATGAGATATCCGTTTTGTAGCCAAACCCCGTGTGGTCGACTCATCACAGCGGGTACGTTCGTGCCCGCCGGAAACACAGGTGCGGCCCGATCGCTCGCATGATCAACTCGCGCCGGTCCCGGCATGGTCCGACGGTTCGCGAGAGAGGGCCCGGCCATGGCGTCGTCACCGACGACCTCGTCGTCCCAGTCACCTCGACCACCTCGGCCGCCACGGCCGAATCTCGCTTTCCGGCGTCTGCGCGGACAGCGCTCGCCGGGCGAGTTCGCCGCCGCCGTGCGGCGGGCGGCCCGGGAGATCGACGAACGGGTCAGCTGCGACGCGCGCTACATCGGGCGGGTCGAGGCGGGCGAGATCCGCTGCCCCAACTACGCGTACGAACGGGTTTTCCTGCACATGTTCCCCGGCCGGACACTGACCGACCTGGGCTTCGTGCCCCGTTCGGCGGTGCGTGGACGGGGGGCGCGCACCACCGAGGTGGCGCCCGCTCCTCGCACCACGAGCCCGTTGTCCGCCCCGCGTGAGACGGACGGGGTGTGCGAGCCGTATGTAACGGGACACGGCCCGTCCGCGTCGCACGCCCAGCACGCCCCGTACGACCCGCATGAGACCGACGATCAGAACGACGAGGAGAGCGACGTGCAACGTCGCGCATTCATGAGCGGCGGTACCGCCACGGTGGCGGCCGCCTCACTGGGCCCCTGGGGGCTCGCGTTCGGCGGCATGGCCGAGGCCGCGCCGCGCTCCGTGCGCCGCGCCGGCGAAGCCGAGGCGGGGGCGCTGGAAGAGGCCGTCCGCAAGATCCGCGTGCTGGACGACCGGCACGGCGCCGACGGGCTGTACCGGAGAGCGGCGGCTCCGCTGCGGGCCGCGTACGCCCTGCTGGACGCCGGTGCGGCACGGCAGGCGACCACCGAGCGGCTGCACACGGGGGCCGGTGAGCTGGCCATCTCGGTCGGCTGGCTGGCGCACGACTCGGGGCGGTTCGACGACGCCCGCTCGCACTACGCGGAGGCGCTCGCGACGGCCCGGGTGGCCAGGGACCCCGCCCTGGAGGCGCACGCCTTCTGCAACACGTCCTTCCTCGCCCGGGACGCGGGACGCCCCCGCGAGGCGGTACGGGCGGCCCAGGCCGCGCAGTACGCGGCGCGCCCTCTGGGCTCGGCCCGGCTCCTGTCGCTGCTCGCGCTGCGCGAGGCGGGCGGCTGGGCGGGGCTGGCTGACCGGAGGGGCTGCGAACAGGCACTGACACGTGCGCAGGCCCTGTACGGGCGGGGCCCCGGTGACGCCGACCCGGAGTGGATGAGCTTCTACGGAGACGCCGAACTGGCCGGCCTGGAGGCGCAGTGCTGGTCGGCGCTCGGCGACTGGCAGCGCGCCGCCCACCAGGCCCGCCGGGCGACCCGGCTCCAGGACCCGCACTTCACCCGCAACCTCGCGCTGTACACGGCCGAGCTCGCCGACGACCTGGCCCGCGCCGGACACCCCGACGAGGCCGCCGCGGCCGGGCTGCGCGTCCTGGACCTGCTGGACGAGGTCCAGTCGTCCCGGGTGCAGACCATGCTGGCGGGGACGGCCAGGGTCCTGCTGCCGCACCGCCGCGCCTCGGGGGTGTCGGACTTCCTGGAACGGCACGGCGCCCTGCCACGACCGGCCCGGGCAGTGCCCGCCGGCCCGTGACCGGGCTACGGGACCAGGTGGCCGCAGTCGTTCCAGGTCTCGATCGCGGGCTCTCCGTAGGCCCAGCCCAGGACCGAGAGGGACGTGGGGTTGAGGCGGACGCGGGCCGCGAAGTCGATGTCCAGGCCGAGCCAGCGGGCACCGATCGACCGCAGGATGTGGCCGTGGGCGAAGACCAGCACGTCACGCTCCCCGGCGCGGACCCGCGCGACGACCTCGTCCGCGCGCGCGGAGACCTCGGCGAGGCTCTCGCCCCCGGGCACACCGTCCCGCCAGATCAGCCAGTCGGGGCGGTCGGCCCGGATCTCGTCGGGGGTCAGGCCCTCGTACTCCCCGTAGTCCCACTCCATGAGCGCGTCCCAGGGGGTCGCCCGGCCGCCGAAGCCGGCGATCTCGCACGTCTCACGCGCGCGTGAGAGCGGGCTGGTCAGGACCTCCGCTCCGGGGAGGCCGTCCAGCGGCGCCCCGTGCAGGCGCTCGCCGAGCAGCTTCGCGCCGCGTCTGCCCTCCTCCAGGAGAGGGATGTCGGTCCTGCCGGTGTGCTTGCCGGACAGCGACCATTGCGTCTGTCCGTGCCGGGCCAACAGGATGCGCGGTGCCATGAAAGGGCCTTTCGGGGAAACTCGGGCGGGTGAACCGCAGAAGAACGAGGGATGGATCACTTCAATCATCGCGCACGTGGTCGAGAAGCAACCCGGCGGGCGATCTCCGCGTCTTTGAGCACCGGGGGCGCCACCACGAGGGAAGCGCACAGACCGTACATTGGTCCGCGGCACTGCGCGCGGGGGAGCAGGAGGGGGAGGAATCGGATGCTGCGGACCGATGCACCAGTCAGCGAGGCGGCACCACGGACCCGCCTCCGCTGGTGGACCGAGCTGCCCCTGATCCTGCTGGTCTACGGGGCCTACTCGGCGGGACGGCTCCTCGCGCGCGGGGATGTGACCCATGCCGTCGACCACGGCCTGGCGATCCTGCGGGTGGAGAAGTTCTTCTACCTGAACGCCGAGCACCCGCTGAACCGCCTGTTCACACGTGAACCCTGGCTCGGCATCCCGGCGGACTTCTGGTACGCGTCGCTGCACTACATGGTGACGCCCGCCGTCCTGGTCTGGCTGTTCCGGTCCCGCGCGGTGCGCTACCGGGCCGCCCGGACCTGGCTGATGACGTCCACGTTCATGGGCCTGATCGGTTTCACCCTGCTGCCGACCTGCCCGCCGCGGCTGCTGTCGGCGAGCCACGGATTCGTCGACACGATGGCCCAGTACAGCGACTACGGCTGGTGGGGCGGCGAGGCGAGCGCGCCCCGCGGACTCGGCGGCATGACGAACCAGTACGCGGCCATGCCGAGCCTGCACTGCGGCTGGGCCCTGTGGTGCGGTGTGATGCTCTGGATGTACGGCGGCACGCGGCTCACCAAGATCGCGGGCGTCCTGTACCCGCTGATCACGACGATCGTGGTGATGGGCACCGCCAACCACTACTTCCTGGACGCGGTCGCGGGCTTCGCCGTCATGGGCGTCGGGTTCCTGCTCACCCGGCCGGTGCTGCGGCTCGCGGACACGTTCCGGGCACGGTTCGGGATCCGCCCCTTCGCGCCGTCCCTCGGGGGGCCTGCGCCCGCCGCACCGGTCGCCTCGCACGACACAAGTTCCTCAATTGTCAGTGCAGGGTGCCAGACTTCCCCGGGTGAGCGACTTCCCCGACAACGCAAGGTCCCAGCCACCCCGGGTGCCGCAGAGCCGGGAGCCGAACCGGCAGCCAGTCCCGTCGACTCGGGGGACGAGACTCCGGCAGCGGCTCGCTGAGCTGCGCGGCCCGGCCGTCCCCCCGCAGCCGCTGGACGCGCGCGCCCTCGCGGCGCTCGCGGCCAATCCGGGGTGCCGCCGGCGCGCGATCCTCGACGGCGCGGGCGTGAACAAGACGGCGCTGGCGAGCGCGCTCGGCTCGCCGTCGGGCTTCGGGCAGTCGCAGTTCGCGTTCATGCGGGGCAACGCCTTCGAGGCGCGGGTCAAGGCCGACGGGGGCGCGGAGCTGCTGCGGCTCGTGCACGAGAAGCTGGACGCGGGGGCCGAACCGCCCGCGGGCGGCGCGGTGCCCGACCTCGGCGCCAGCGGCCCCGAGGGGCGCACGGCCCGTACGGCGCTGGCGCTGCGCGAGGCCACCGCGGCGGGCGGCTGGACACTGCTCGACCACCCGCTGCTCGCCCTGGAGGTGGCGGGCTCCCCCGCCTTCCTGGAGCCGGACGCGGTGGTCGTGCACCCCGACGGCGGCTGGACGGTCGTCGAGATCAAGTCCTTCCCGATGCTGGACGGTTCGGCGGACGCGGCCAAGGTGGGCGCGGCGGCCCGCCAGTCCGCGGTGTACGTCCTGGCGCTGGAGCAGGTCGCGGCCCGGCTCGACCCCGCGCCCGAGGTCCGTCACACGGTGCTGCTGGTCTGCCCGAAGGACTTCTCCAACCTGCCCACCGCGTCGGCCGTGGACGTCCGCAAGCAGTGCTCGGTGACCCGCCGGCAGCTGGACCGCCTCACCCGTGTCGAGGACATCGCCGACGCGCTCCCCGAGGGCACCTGCTTCTCCCCCGACCTGCCCGCCGCCGAACTGAAGGCCGCGGTGGAGTCGGTCCCGGCGACCTACGCCCCCGAGTGCCTGGCCGCCTGCGAACTGGCCTTCCACTGCCGGTCCCGCTCCCGCGCCGAGGGCGCGGTCACCTCCCTGGGCCGCTCCCTCCGAGCGGAACTGGGCGCCCTGACCACGGTCACCGACGTCCTCTCGGCGGCCCACGGCCACACGGGCGACCCCACGGACCCCACGGTCGAAACCCTCCGCAGAGCGGCAGCCCTCCGCGCAGAGGCCCTGGGCACGCCCCGAAGGGGCGCGGGGAACGGCGCGACCAGCCACGACGCCGCAGCACCCGACAACGAACCCCAGGGGTCGAAATGACCCTGATCACCACCCTCGCAAGGCTGGAGGCCGTGCACACCGGCCGAGCCCAGCCCCTCACCACGGTCCGCCACCGCCACCTCACCGACCACCCCCTGGTCCTCGTCCCGCTCACCACGGCGGGAGAGGCCGGCGCCCCCCTCGGCGCACTGGTCGGCACGGACCGCGACGCCCCGCGCCTCCTCGTCGTGCCGCAGCCCCGCGACCGCGACCTCCGCTTCGCGTTCCTCGCCGAACTCGCCGACATCGTCCTGCCGTACATCGACGCCTACGCGGACGACGTCGAGGCGGCCGAGCGCAACGAGACCGACCCGGAGACCGGCAAGCGGGTCAAGGTCGAGGTCGAACTGTGCGCGGACGCACCGCAGTTGATCGTCCCGGGCCGGGCAGGCATCGAACTCGTACGGCTGCTGGGGCGTTCCATGCGGTTCAGGCGGACCGCCGAGCAGGACCCGGAGACCCCCTATCCCGCGCCGCCGCGCGTGCCGCTGCTCGGGCGGTGGCTCACGCACTACGGGGAGCGGGCGCGGGTGCCGGGTTCCTCGCTCCTGACGGCCCTCACCGACGCCCTGTCCCGGCACTGGGCCACCGGCCAGTCCTCCCTGGAGGACCAGCACCTCGGCGCGCTGCTCGCGTGGATCGACCCGCCCCAGGGCGAGTCCGGCGCCGACGCGGCACTGCGCGCCGAACTGCAGCGCGACGCCGAGGGCCAGCTCGTCTGCCCACCCGCCGGACCGGCCACCGACCCGGCCTTCGACAACAAGCTGCTCGCCCCCGCCATCGAGCGCTACGACCGCGCGCGTACGGCGTTCGCGGCCGCCGAGGACGGTGTCGAGGCGGACGACCGGCTCGGTGAACTCACCGCGGCCGAGCGGCACATCCACGAGCTGGTGGCCAGCCGCACCCGCCCCACCTGGGACGCGGTGTGGCACGGCCTGGACCTGCTGCGGGCCCTGCCCGAAGGCCCGCGCGCGGCCGACCGGTGGACCCGCGACCGCTGGTCGTTCACCGGCCACCGGGACCGGGTCCTCGCCGGCGAGCCGCCGCAGCCGCGCCGCGACGACGCGGTCACCGCGGCGAACAAACTCGCCACGCGCGAGCGCGAACAGGCCCGGCTGGAGGCCCAGGAGGCCCTCGACGACCCGCTGGTCATGGCCGGGCGCCGGCTCGGGGGCGAGGCGTTCGCGGGCGAGGTCGTCGATGTCGTGATGGCGTACAGCGAGGGGAAGCGGGCCGCCCCGCGCCCCCTGGTGACCGTGCGGACGGACGACCGGCCGCATCTCGGCGAGCGGGCGAAGGTCTACCGCTCGCTCGGCGGAAAGCCGCAGTCGGCGGAGTTCGTGGGGTACGAACAGGACGGCTCCGGCGACTCAACTGAGGCCGGGCCGGAGTCCGGGTCCGGGTCCGGCGGCGCCCTCGTCGTGCTGCGCATCCTCGACAAGATGGGCCGCGGCAAGGAGCCCGAGCCCGGATCCGTACCGGAGAAGGGAGATCCGCTCTGCTTCACGCTCTTCGAGCACGAGCAGCGGGGCGGCGCGAAGCTGCCCGAGCCGGAGGACACGCCGTGGACGCACGGCGGGCCGCCCGGAGAGACCGACGCCGCCCCGCAGCCCGACGCCGTGACCCCGGAGGACGTTCTGTGACCACCGTGTTCGACCCGGGGGCCGAGGCCGCCCGCGCCACCGACGCGATCCTGCGCGACACCCTGCACGGGGCGCACCGCGGGGTCGTGGTCGACTCGCCGCCCGGCGCGGGCAAGTCCACCCTCGTCGTACGGGCCGCGCTCGAACTGGCCGAGGCGGGGCGCCCGTTGATGGTCATCGCGCAGACGAACGCCCAGGTGGACGACCTGGTGCTGCGGCTCGCCGAGAAGAATCCGGAGCTGCCCGTCGGCCGGCTGCACAGCAGCGACTCCGACCCGTACGACAAGGCGCTCGACGACCTGCCGAACGTCCGCAAGTCCGCGAAGGCGGGCGACCTCGCCGGGCTCGACGTGGTGATCTCGACGGCCGCGAAGTGGGCGCACGTCAAAGGCGTCGAGCCGTGGCGGCACGCGATCGTCGACGAGGCGTACCAGATGCGTTCGGACGCGCTGCTCGCCGTGGCCGGGCTGTTCGAGCGGGCGCTGTTCGTGGGCGACCCGGGCCAGTTGGACCCGTTCGCGATCGTCGGCTCGGAGCAGTGGGCGGGCCTGTCGTACGACCCCTCGGCCTCGGCGGTGACGACCCTCCTCGCCCACAATCCGGAGCTGCCGCAGCACCGGCTGCCGGTCTCCTGGCGGCTCCCGGCGTCGGCGGCGCCGCTGGTGTCGGCCGCGTTCTACCCCTTCACCCCGTTCCGCAGCGGTACGGGCCACGGCGACCGGCGGCTCGCCTTCGCGGTGCCGTCGGACGGTTCGGGCCCCGACCGCGTCATCGACGAGGCGGCCGAGTCGGGCTGGGGCCTGCTGGAGCTGCCCGCCCGGCACACCCCGCGTACGGACCCGGAGGCGATCCGGGCCCTCGCCCTGGTCGTACGCAGGCTGCTGGACCGGGGCGGCGCGGCGACCTCGGAGCGGTCTCCCGACGCGGCCCCGCTGACGGCCGACCGCATCGCCGTCGGCACGGCCCACCGCGACCAGGCCGCGGCCGTCCGGGCGGCGCTGGCCGAACTGGGCGTCCCCGAGGTGACGGTCGACACGGCGAACCGGCTGCAGGGCCGCGAGTTCGACGTGACCGTCGTCCTGCACCCCCTGTCGGGGCGGCCCGACGCGACGGCCTTCCATCTGGAGACGGGCCGCCTGTGCGTGCTGGCCTCGCGCCACCGGCACGCCTGCATCGTCGTGTGCCGCGCCGGTGTCACCGACCTCCTGGACGACCACCCCTCCACGGAGCCGGTGCAGCTGGGCGTCACGGTGAAGTTCCCGGACGGCTGGGAGGCGAATCACGCCGTGTTCTCGCATCTGTCTGAACACCGGGTGGTGTGGGAGTCGTAAGGGAGCGCGTGAGTTCGTACGGGGGTGTTCGGGGGTTCGGGGGCGTGCGTCGGGGCCGGTGGCCCTCTTGCGCGGTCAAGGGACAATGGACGGTGGCCCGCCCACACGGACGGGCCGACCGCTGTACGAGGAGGAGAAGTCATGGCGGAGCCCACGCCGCGTCGGAACGAGCCGCGGCTTCGCCCCGCGCCGCTGCTCTTCGAGCCGGCGGAGGCGGCGACCGATCCGGAGCATTTCTTCGACCTGGAGTCGATAGACGATCCGCTGGCGTTGCTGGCGCGCTCCACGGAGTTGGCGCTCGCGTTCCGCGCGGCCACCGATCGGGCCGTGGAGTTCCAGGCGATGGCCGCGGCGCAGCTCGCGGATCCTCGGCGGTTCGATCGGCTGACCCCGGCGGAGGTCGCTGCGCGGGCCGAGTGGACCGAGGACTATGCGGTGAAGATGGTGGAGTTCGGGCGGGAGTTGTTGCGGGGGGCTGACGCGGAGGGGTACGCGGATCCGGTGTGATCGCCCTCCCGGGCGGGGGTGGTCGTCGGGTGCGGGTCCGGTGGGGGCCGGTCGCGCCGTTCCCCGCGCCCCTTGGGGGCTGCGCCCCCTGAAGACAAAAGACTGCGCCGTTCCCCGCGCCCCTGAAGGGCGGCTTGGCATATGCCAGGCGGGCAAGATACTCCACCCTGTCCTCTCCTGTCCCGGGTTCTCGCAACCCTGCGGAAGTGGGCGATCACGGCGGGTAGACCTGGGTGGTATGAGCATCGATGGGAACTACGGCGGGGCCGCGGTCACCGGGGTCACTCCCGAGGGCGCTGCCTGGCTCGCCTCGGCAGGAACGTATCCGCGCAGTACGCGCGTCCTGTGGGAGGACCGGCCCACCGCTCCGGTGGTCCTCGCCTGCGGATCCGTCTTCGACGTCGTCAACGCCCCCGCCCTGTTCGGCCGCCTCATGCTCGACGGGCTGTGGGACGAGGGGCCGGGCTCGGGCCCCGTGGCCGCCCACCGGGGCCGGATGCTCCTGTTCGCCGCCCCCGGCACCGCGCAGCGCCTGCCCTCGCTGCTGGAGTGGGAGGAGTGGGGATCGGGCGGCGCCTCGGAGCGGGGCCGGGCCATCCCGCCGCTCCTGTGCCACGGCACCGGTGACGCGGTGACCGTGCCCGCCCCGACCCCCTTCGCACCGCCGGAGCCGACCGCCGCCGGCCGCCTCGGCTCCCGCTGGCTGGTCGCCCCCGACACCCGCGCCCCCTGGCTGCCGGGGCCGGAGATCATGCTGTGGGCGGCACTGCGAGCGGCCCGGTCGGCGGCCCGGCGACGTCTCTCGGAGCCCTTCCCGGCTGCGCCGATATCGATTTTTCCTCCCGCCGATCAGGATGCTAAGGTCTACGACGTCAGCAGGCGCCGCTAGCTCAGTTGGTTAGAGCAGCTGACTCTTAATCAGCGGGTCCGGGGTTCGAGTCCCTGGCGGCGCACAGACGGTGGAAAGCCCCTCGCGGAAGCGGGGGGCTTTTCGCATGTCCGCTGTCCGCGCCCCCTGGGGACTGTCCAGGGGCTGCCTATGGACTGTCCCGCCCGGTCGAGATCGTCACCGTCCACGCGCCCGACGCCGTCCGGTCCGACACCTCGATCCGTACGTCCTCGCCGGGCACGGTGAAGCTCTCCCCGAGGCCGACCGGCGCGTCCGCGAGGGGGGCGTACACCGAGTCGTCCCAGCAGGTCCCGGAGCCGGGGTGCGCGTCGACCACCTCGATCGGCCCGCGGCCGGACTCCGCCCCGCCGCGCACGCGGTAGACGAGCACACCCTGTGAGCACGCCTCCTCGTCGTTGCCGGCCGGTCCCCGCACCTCGAAGGCGAGGGCGCTGTCGCGTGCGGTCCGCACCACCGCCAGCTTCGTCCCGCCCGCCGTCCCGAACCCCGCCCATCCCGGTTCGGAGCCCGGCGCGCCCGCCGCGGTGCCGCCCGCCGCGGCCACCCCGGCCCCCGCCGCCAGCGGCTCCAGCGTCAGTCGCGTACCCCGCCCGCCCGCGTCCCGTACGCACGCCACCTGACGTGGTTCCAGCCACCCGAGTTTCCATTTGTGCCAGCCGAAGAGGTCGGGGGCGAGTCCGAACTGGCTGCCCATGAGGTCCCAGTCGCCGACGTACGTGTCCCAGTCGCCCTTGCCGTCGACGGGCCGGTGGTAGAGGTCGGGCAGATCGAAGACGTGACCGGTCTCGTGGGCCAGGACCAGCCGGTCCGGCGGATGCTTCTCGAACACCGTGACGACCCGGCGGATGTCCGTGCCGTCGGCCCGCAGCGGCACGTCCATGTTCACCACCTTCGTCGCGTCCGAGTCGACCCCGGGGGCGTCGGGATCGGCGACGAAGTAGACGACGTCGTAGCGGGAGAAGTCGACCCGGGCGTCCGCCGCCGCGAGGGCGTCCCGCAGATACGCGGAGCGCGACGCCGCGCTCCAGTCCCGCTGTATGGCGTACGCGGTCGACGGCCGCGGCATCCGGATCCAGTCGCGCAGCGGGTGCGGGCGCAGCTGGAACCTTCCGTACGAGGCCCGTTCGAAGAAGCGGCTGGTGGCCGGGAAGTAGTCGGCCGTCAGTTCGGCGGGCCTGGTCAGGGGCGTGGCGTCGGGGAAGGAGAGGAAGACCATCACCGCGTCCAGGCGGCGGGCGGGCCGCGGATAGGCGGCGTTCCAGGTGTCCACGCCCTCCGAGTGGTGGGCCGCGGTCCGCTTCAGCGCGCACGGCATCGAGAGCGGCACGGCGGCCGTGGGGACCGCCAGGGAGGTGGCAGCGAGCGCCGTCATGGAGGTGAACACGGCCGCGGGCACGCGCCATCCGTGACCGGTCCACAGCCGCCCGCGCGGACGGGGTCGGACCCCGCCACGGGTGAGCCCCTTGAGGGGGAGCAGACGCGGCACGTCGACCTCCGGATGCGGAATTCGGGAAACCGCAACCAGCCTGTGACGATTTGTTCCTCCATGCCCTGTTTATCTGATCCAAAGGAGTGAGCGGGCCGACATCCGACCGAGAACATCGGGAAGCATCAAGGGGGCGCCAGGACACGCCGACACCCCGAGCACTCACGGAACGTCACAAGTGATCGGCCGATGAAGGAACCTGTCCAGGTGCGGGCAGAAACGATCTGTCAGAAAGGGGTGCCCGTCCGGGACACTGGACGGTAGCTGGAAGGCCTAACGGCCACCCTCTATGATCGGCACACTTTCCTGCGCGGACACGGCTGGAGCGGCCGTCCACCACCGGCCGACCCCCGACGAGACCTGTACGACGAACGAGTGCACAGCGGGAGCGAACGGTGAGCGGAACGTCCGATGGACCGGCGCCCACGGCAGACCTCGTGCGGTCGGCCGTCACAGAGAGTCATGTCACGAGCTCTCTTCGTGCCGGGACCCTTTCCCCTGAGGAGCGGGCTCGACGTGTCGAGCCCCTGGTAGAGCCCCTGATCGACACCCCGGTCGATCTGTCGGCCGGACTTCCGGTCGGCCTCTCGTCCACGTTCCCGGTCGGTCTGGCCGCGGGACTTCCGGCGAGGCTGTCGGCCGCCGCCCCGGCCGGACTCCCCGCGCACCCGGAGAGCGCGTCCGGGGCCGCCGCGGGCGTCGAGGGCCGTACGTTTCGAGCCACCTTCGCCGCCGCGCCCCTCGCGATGGCCGTCGTGGACCGCGAGGGCCGGGTCGTCACGGCCAACGACACGCTGGCCGCGCTGCTCGGCACGGGCTCCGACGGGGACAGTCTGGTCGGCCGCATCGCCGCCGACCTGGTCGACCTCGCCTCGGACGCCCGTACCTGGCACGCGTACCGCGAGGTGCTGCGCGGCCGGCAGGCCCGGCTGCGCTGCACCCGGCGCCTCAAGCACCCCGACGGCCACTCGCTCTGGGCGCAGGTGACGGTCAGTCCGCTGCCCGAGGAGGAGCGGGCGGTGCTGATCTCGGTCTCCGACATCAGCGGGCGCCGGGAGCTCCAGGCGCGGCTGCGGCATCTGCAGATGCACGATCCGGTGACCCGGCTGCCCAACCGCACCCTGTTCTTCGAGCGCCTCTCGGCCGCGCTGGAGGCCGAGGCGTACGAGGAGTCCGGCACCGGCCGGATCGGGCTGTGCTACCTCGACCTGGACGGATTCAAGGCGGTCAACGACACGCTCGGTCACCGGGTCGGCGACCGGCTGCTGGCGGCCGTCGCCGAACGGCTGACCCGCTGCGCGAACGAGGCCGGCTACGCGAGAACGGCCACCCCGCTGGTCGCCCGGCTCGGCGGCGACGAGTTCGCGCTGCTGGTCGAGGACTCGACGGGTACGGAACAGCTCGCGGACCTGGCCGATTCCGTGCTGAAGTCCCTGCAGGTGCCCTTCGACCTGTCCGGGCAGCGGCTGTCGGTCTCGGCCTCGATCGGTGTCGTGGAGCGGCACGCGGCCGGCACCACCGCGACCGGGCTGATGCAGGCCGCCGACACCACGCTGTACTGGGCGAAGGCCGACGGCAAGGCCCGCTGGACGCTCTTCGACCCGGAGCGCAACGCCCACCGCATGACCCGCCAGGCACTCTCCTCCACCCTGCGTCCCGCGGTCGAGCGCGGGGAGTTCGCCCTGGAGTACCAGCCACTGGTGTGCATGGAGGACGGCGTGGTGCGCGGCGTCGAGGCGCTGGTGCGGTGGAACCACCCTCAGTTCGGCACGCTGACGCCGAATCGGTTCATCGGACTGGCCGAGGAGGACGGGTCGATCGTGCAGCTGGGCCGCTGGGTGCTGGCCACCGCCTGCCGCCAGGCCCGCCGCTGGCAGCTGGACCACCCGGACGCGGACCCGATCTTCGTCAGCGTCAACGTGGCGGTGCGGCAGGTCTGGGACTCCGACCTGGTGTCCGACGTGGCGGCGATCCTCGCGGAGACCGGGCTCGCCCCGCACCTGCTCCAGCTGGAACTGACCGAGTCGGCGGTCATGGGCTCCGCGGGGCGGCCCCTCCAGGCACTCCAGGCGCTCAGCGACATGGGCGTGGGCATCGCCATCGACGACTTCGGCACGGGGTACTCGAACCTCGCCTACCTCAGCCGGCTGCCGGTCTCGGTGCTGAAGCTCGACGGGTCGTTCGTCCGGGGCTTCCAGTACGAGAACGGCGAGTACGAGGGCGCGGACGGCACCGGCACTCCGCCCAACCCCGCCGACGAGGTCGTCGTCGAGGCGATGATCCAGCTGGCGCACCGGCTCGGCCTCACCGTCACCGCCGAGTGCGTGGAGACGGCGGGCCAGGCGACCCGCCTGCGGCGCATCGGCTGCGACACCGGCCAGGGCTGGCTGTACTCCCGGCCGGTGGCGCCGGATCGTATCTCCGCGCTCCTGACGGCGGCGGCCGTCCCGTAGAGCGCGGAGTCGTGACCGGCAGGACAGGTCCTAGGCGGGCAGCCCGTACGCGTCCGCGATCAGCTCGTACGAGCGCAGGCGTACGGCGCCGCTGTGGGCGTTGGCGGTGAGCATCAGCTCGTCGGCGCCCGTGCGCTTCTGCAGGTCGTCGAGACCGGAGCGGACCTCGTCGGCGGTGCCGTGGACGACGTTCGCGTTCCAGGAGTCGACGAACTCCCGCTCCATCGGACTGAAGTCGTACGCCGCCGCCTCCTCCGGAGTGGGGACCAGGCCCGGGCGGCCGGTGCGCAGGCGGACCATGTTCAGCGCGGCGGCCTCCACCTGGCGGCGGGCCTCCTTCTCGTCGTCCGTCGCGAGCGCGGAGACGCCGATGAGGGCGTAGGGCTCGTCGAGCACGGCCGACGGCCGGAAGGACTCCCGGTAGAGGTCGAGCGCCGGGACGGTGTTCTGCGCCGAGAAGTGGTGCGCGAAGGCGAAGGGCAGACCGAGGGTGCCGGCGAGGCGGGCGCTGAAGCCGGAGGAGCCGAGCAGCCAGACCGGCGGGCGGTGCGGGGACTGGACTCCGCCGGGCGAGGTCGCCTGGACCGGTCCCGGGACCGCGTGGATACGGGCGTACGGGTGGCCGTCGGGGAAGTCGTCGTCCAGGAACCGGGTCAGTTCCGCGAGCTGCTGGGGGAAATCGTCGGCGCCCTCGTTCAGCCGGTCCGAGCGGCGCAGGGCGGCGGCCGTGGCGCCGTCCGTGCCGGGGGCCCGGCCGAGGCCGAGGTCGATACGGCCCGGGGCCATCGCTTCGAGCGTGCCGAACTGCTCCGCGATGACCAGGGGGGCGTGGTTCGGCAGCATCACGCCGCCGGAGCCCAGGCGGATGCGGGTCGTGGTGGCTGCCAGGTGGGCGAGGATCACGGCCGGTGAGGAGGAGGCCACGCCCGGCATGGAGTGGTGCTCGGCCACCCAGTAGCGGTGGAAGCCGCGGCTCTCCGCGAGGCGGGACAGTTCGACCGCGGTCCGCAGGGACTCGGTCGCGGTGTGGCCTGCGCCGACTGTGACCAGGTCCAGGACCGAGAGGGGGGTGGGGGCGGTGCCCTTCGCTTCCGCTCGGATGTCGCCGGTCTCCGTTACCGCCACGGTGGTTCCTCCTGTGAGTGCTCGCGATTCTCCGCGTGGCATTAACAGGAGGGAGTCTCCGCTTATTCCTCGCCCCCGCCGCCCCTACCCGTTCCCGTCCACGACTCGGGGGCGCTGCCCCCGAACCCCCGGTCCTCAAACGCCGGACGGGCTGAAAGATCCGCTGGCGGGCTGAGGATCTCCGGCCGCCCGGCGACATCTCAGCCCGTCCGGCGTTTGAGGACAAAGGGGGGCGAGGGGGCGCAGCCCCCATGCGTGGACGGGAACGGGTAGGGGCGGCGGGGGCGAGGAAAAGGCCCTACGCCTGCACCGGGCGTTCCCTCGTGAACAGTGTGCCCAGGCCCGGCGCGTGGACCCGCCGGTCGGCGAGGCGCAGGGCCTCCCAGACCGTGACCTGGTTGGCGGTCAGCACCGGCTTCCCCAGCGCCGCCTCAAGCGAAGGCAGGAAGGAGGCCGTGTGCAGCGCGGTGTCGGGCAGCAGCACCACCTCCGCCTCGGGATGGTCGGCCGCCCGGGCAAGAGCCAGCACCTCCCCCTCCCCCCACGTCCCGACCTCCGCCGCGGTGATGATCCCGGCCCCCCGCACGGAGAGCACCTCGAACCCCCCGTCCGCCAGGAACGTCGAGAACAGCCCGGCCACGTCGTCGGGATACGTCGCCCCGATCGCGACCCGCTTCGCCCCCAGCTCCCCCACCGCGTGGGCGAACGCGAAGGACGTGGAGGAGGCAGGCAGCCCCGCCGTCAGGGCCAGGGTGCGGACCTGGTCGTGGGCGCCCTGCCAGCCGTACACGAAGCTGCCGCTGGTGCAGGCCCAGACCACCGCCTCGGCCCCGGACAGCCGCAGTTCCTCGACCCCGGCGGCGAGGCGGTCGGCCGAGCCCATCTCCAGGAGGGCGTCCACGCGGTGGGCGTCCTCGCCGATGTCGGTGTGGACGACCTGGAGGCGGATGTCGCTGCCGAGGAGCTGCTCGATGCGCGGGTAGTCGTCCTCGGCCGAATGGCCCGGGTAGAGGAATCCGAGAGCCGTCATGCCCAACCTTCCTGTTCTTCCGGTAGTGCGGGCGGTACGGGCCGCGCTCGCGCCGACGCGTCGATCAGCGCCTGGTACGGCCCTACCGCCCGGGTACCCAGGTGACGCAGCGCCGCCCACATCGTGACCTGGTTGGCCGAGATCACCGGGATGCGCAGCTCGGCCTCCAGCTGCGGGATGACGTCGTACGTCGGAAGGTTGGTGCAGCTGATGAAGAGCGCGTCGGCGGCCCCGCGCACCGCGCCGCGGGCCATGTCGACGACATCTCGGTACGGGACTTTCCAGATGTGCCTGGTCAGGCCCATGTAGGCGCGGCCGGTGACGGTGATGCCCGCCTCGGCGACGTACTCCTCCAGGGCCTGGGTGACGGAGACGGTGTACGGGGTGACGAGTGCGATCCGGCGTACGCCCAGTTCCTCCAGTGCCTCCAGGAGGGCGCCGGACGTGGTGACGGACGGCAGCTCGCCGGCCCGGGTCATGGCCTCGCACATGGCGCGCTCCCCGGCGATCCCGCCGACGAAACTGCCGGACGTGCAGGCGTAGGCGACGATCTCGGGCTGGACGGCGTTCAGCGCGCGCACCGCGTCGCCGAGCGTCTCGTGCTCGCTGACCAGGCGTGCCAGGTCGAGGCTGACCTCGACGGGCACGAACGGTGTACGGGTGAGGTGCAGCGACACCTCGTCGGGCACCCATCGCCACAGTTCGCGGTCGAGGGCGAAGTCGAAGGGGGCGACGACGCCGACACCCCGTTGAGGGTGCGGTCCGCCAAGGAAGGAGACGTCCATGAGCAGCCCCAAACTCGGTTCGAGCGAGTGGAGGAGGCCGGCCGCGGGCCGGGGGACACATGCCGGCGCCTGGGCCGGGACGTCGGGACAGGAACAGACGGGACCCCCGGAACCCCGGGGAGCAATGCCCGTGTTGACGAAGGTAGGTTCGGGTGCGAGCGTGGTCAATCCGCCCATCTCAGACGACTTGGCCGATGTCCCGCCGCAGTGCTCGGAGCAGTGCTTCGGACTCAGAGAAGCGGACCCTCGTTGCGAAACGGTTTCCCCCCGATGACCACTTTCCCGACCGCGCCCCTCACCCCGAACATGGCCGAAAAGCCGACGCTGCTGGTGCTGGGTTCCGATCCGCCCCCTCGGCTCGGCCGGCTCACCGGGCGGGTGCGCGTCGAGTACGCGGACGACAGGACGCTGGCCTCCCTGCTGCCCACCGCCGACGCGCTCCTGATCTGGGACTTCCACTCGCGCGCACTGCGCGGGGCCTGGCCTGGCGAGGGCCCTCGGCCGCGCTGGGTGCACACGGCGAGCGCGGGTGTGGATCACTTGATGTGCCCCGAACTGGCCGCCTCCGACACGCTGGTGACGAACGCGCGCGGGGTCTTCGACCAGCCGATCGCCGAGTACGTGGCCGCGCTCGTCCTCGCCCTGGCGAAGGATCTGCCGCGCACTCTGGAGCTCCAGGGGGCGCGCGAGTGGCGGCACCGCGAATCACGACGCGTCGCAGGTACGCGTGCGTGCGTGGTGGGTTCCGGGCCGATCGGGCGGGCCATCGAGCGGACTCTGGGGGCGCTCGGCATCACGACCGCGCTCGTGGGGCGCACCGCGCGCGACGGCGTGCACGGTCCCGGGGAGCTGGACCGGCTGATGGCGAGGGCCGACTGGGTGGTGTCGGCGGCGCCGCTCACCGAGGAGACGTCCGGGATGTTCGACGCGCGGCGGCTGGCCCTGATGCAGCCGTCGGCGTACTTCGTGAACGTCGGACGCGGGCAGCTCGTCGTGGAGGACGCGCTCGTCCGCGCCCTCAAGGACCGGTGGATCGCGGGGGCGGCGCTCGACGTCTTCGCGCACGAACCGCTGGGCCCCGACAGCCCGTTGTGGGAGGTCCCCGGTCTGATCGTGTCCCCGCACATGAGCGGCGACACGGTGGGCTGGCGGGACGAACTGGGTACGCAGTTCGTGGAGTTGTACGAACTGTGGGAGGCGGGTGAACCCCTGCCGAACCTCGTCGACAAGCGGCGCGGATACGTACCCGGCCCCTGACACCCGTCGGGGGCGCACGTCTGGGGCACACGTTGGAGGGGCGGATGACCGGATGACCGAGCTCACCGAACTGACGGCCGTACGACTCGTCGAGGGGTACCGCAAGGGCGAATTCAGCCCTGTGGACGCGGTGCGGGCCGCGCTGCGCAGGGCCGGGGGGATCCAGCCCGCGGTGAACGCGTTCGTACGCCTCGACGAGGAGGCGGCGCTCGCGCAGGCCGCGGAGTCCGCCGAGCGGTGGCGGCGCGGTGAGCCCGCCGGGCTCGTGGACGGTGTGCCGGTCTCGGTGAAGGACATCCTGCTGATGCGGGGCGGGCCGACCCTGCGGGGGTCGCGGACCGTGTCCGCGTCCGGTGCCTGGGACGAGGACGCGCCGTCGGTGGCGCGGCTGCGCGAGCACGGGGCGGTGTTCCTGGGCCGGACGACCACCCCCGAGTTCGGCTGGAAGGGCGTCACCGACTCGCCGGTGTCGGGGGTGACGCGCAACCCGTACGACCTCTCGCGCACCTCGGGCGGGTCGAGCGGCGGGAGCGCGGCGGCCGTGGCGCTGGGCGCGGGTCCGCTGTCGCTCGGCACCGACGGGGGCGGCAGCGTCCGCATCCCCGGCTCCTTCTGCGGGATCTTCGCGCTGAAGCCGACGTACGGGAGGGTGCCGCTGTATCCCGCGAGCGCGTTCGGGACGCTCGCGCACGTGGGGCCCATGGCGCGCGACGCGGCGGACGCGGCGCTGATGATGGACGTCATCAGCGGCCCGGACACCCGCGACTGGTCGGGCCTCGGGCCGCCGGCGGGCTCGTACGCGGAGGGGCTGGGCGGTGGTGTGCGGGGGCTGCGGGTGGCGTACTCGCCCTCCCTCGGCGGACAGGTCGCGGTACGGCCCGAGGTGGCGGCGGCCGTGCGGCGCGGGGTGGAGGGGCTGGCGGCCCTCGGCGCGTACGTCGAGGAGGCCGACCCCGATTTCACGGACCCCGTCGAGGCGTTCCACGTGCTGTGGTTCAGCGGGGCGGCGCGCGTGACGCAGCGGCTCGGGCCGCGGCAGCGGGAGCTGCTCGATCCGGGGCTGCGGGAGATCGTCGGGCTGGGTGAGCGGTTCAGCGCGCTGGACTATCTCGCGGCGGTGGACGTGCGGATGGAGATGGGGCGGCGGATGGGGCGGTTCCACGACACGTACGACGTGCTGGTGACGCCGACGATGCCGATCACCGCGTTCGAGGCGGGGGTGGAGGTGCCGGGTGGGTCGGGGCTTCGCCGGTGGACGGGGTGGACGCCGTTCACGTACCCCTTCAACATGACGCAGCAGCCGGCTGCGACGGTGCCGGTGGGGGTGGACTCGGGTGGGCTGCCTGTGGGGTTGCAGGTGGTCGGTGCGCGGCACGCTGACGCGGTGGTCCTGCGGACGGCGCATGCGTTGTATGCGGCGGGCATCGCGGGGGTTGCGCCGCCGCGCGCGTAGGAGCGGCCAGGTCGGGGGCACCTGCGGCCCGGTGGGGGCGTGTCGCGCAGTTCCCCGCGCCCCTAAAGACAAAAGATTGCGCCGTTCCCCGCGCCCCTGATGGGGCGCAGCCCCTCCTAGGGGCGCGGGGAACTGCGCGAGCAACCCCCACCGGGTCGCAGGGGCCCATCCACCGGTCGGCCCCGGGGCTACGCGCGGTGGAACGTCAAGGATTCGCCCACCGCCCCCGCCCGCCACAGGTCGTTGCACGCCGATGCCATCGCGTCCAGGCCCTCCACCACCTGGCCCCACACGATCCCCGGCACCCACCCCACGTCACCGTTGAGCAGCAGGTTGTTGCGTTCGTAGAACAGGGCCAGGTCGATCACCGGCGTGCCCGCGCTGACGCCGGACGCGCCCCCGTAGCCGTACGCCTGCGACCCCAGCTGCGTGCCGGAGAACGAGAAGTAGCAGAGGTCGCCCGGGATGGGCGTGACGGTCGGGTTCTCCAGGGGTGGCTCCGTCGGCGCGAACGCCGGGAACAGGGCGTAGATCTCGTTGCGGGCGTATTTGGCGTGGTAGACGTCACCGCCGAGCGGCAACGCGTTCCAGACGGCTTCGCAGGTGATCGGTGCGCGGTCGTCGAGGAGCTTCGCCGTGCAGTGGACTCCGCGCTTGGACAGGGACACGTCGATGTAACGGTCAGCCATGCGTTCCATGGTCCACCCGGGGTCAATACCGCAGCCGTCAGGATCGGGGCGTGAATTAATCCGAATAATTTGCATCTCTTGGGGTAGCCGCGCGGCCATGGCTCCACCAATTGGGAACGACTCTAGGGAAGCTTCGCCGGACGTCGGAAACCGCGGCACGAGCCGCCGGTCACTGCTGGCGGGTGTCACGGCACTCGGCGCCTTCGGCGCGCTCGGTGCCGCCGGCTGCAGCCGTGTGGCCACGGCGTCGGGCGAGAACGGCGGTGATCTCCTGAACCGGCTCAAGGCCCAGGGTGTCGTCCGCCTCGGTATCGCCGGCGAGATCCCCTTCGGTTACATCGACAAGGACGGCGAGCTCACGGGTGAGGCCCCGGAACTCGCGAGGGTCATCTTCAAGCGGCTGGGGGTGGACCGCGTACAGCCCGTGCCGACGGAGTTCGGCTCGCTCATTCCCGGTCTGAAGTCCCAGCAGTTCGACGTGGTCGCCGCGGGGATGTACATCAACGCCGACCGCTGCGCCCAGGTGATCTTCTCCGACCCCGACTACCAGATGCTCGACGCCTTCATCGTCCGCAAGGGCAACCCGAAGAACCTGCGCGACTACAAGGACGTCGTGAAGTCGGGGGCGAAGTTCGCGACCGGAACGGGCTACGCGGAGATCCAGTACGCGGTCGAGGCCGGGTACAAGGAGAGCGACATCCTGATCGTCCAGGACCAGGTCGCCGGCATGAACGCCGTCGAGGCGGGCCGTGTGGACGTCTTCGCCGGGACGGCGCTGACCACCCGCGAGGTCGTCAAGAAGTCAAGCAAGGTGGAGTCGACGGAGCCGTTCGCGCCCCTCGTGGACGGCAAGCCGCACACGGACGGCGGCGGCTTCGCGTTCCGCCCGACGGAGACGAAGCTGCGGGACGCCTTCAACGTGGAGCTGAAGAAGATGAAGGAGAGCGGCGAGCTGCTGCGGATCCTGCGGCCCTTCGGCTTCACCAAGAACGAGATGACCGATTTGACCGCGAAGGAGTTGTGCGGCGGATGACATCGGGACTCTGGGAACTCGTCCTCAAGGGGATCTGGGTCACGGTCCAGCTGCTGGTCCTCAGCGCGCTGCTGGCCGGGGCCGTCTCCTTCGTCGTGGGCATCGCACGCGTCCACCGGCTGTGGATCGTCCGCTTCCTCGCGGGCTTCTACACCGAGGTGTTCCGCGGCACCTCGGCACTGATCATGATCTTCTGGGTGTTCTTCGTGCTGCCGATCGCCTTCGGCTGGCAGCTGGTCCCGCTGTGGGCGGGCACCCTGGCACTGGGTCTGACGTACGGGGCGTACGGCTCCGAGATCGTGCGCGGCGCCCTGAACTCCGTCGACAAGGCGCAGGTCGAGGGCGGTATCGCGCTCAGCTTCACGCCCTGGCAGCGGCTGCGGCTGATCCTGCTGCCGCAGGCCGTGCCGGAGATGATCCCGCCCTTCTCCAACCTGCTGATCGAGCTGCTCAAGGGCACCGCCCTGGTGTCCGTGATGGGCATGGGCGACCTGACCTTCAGCGGCAACCTCGTGCGGCTCGCGCTGCAGGAGAGCGCGGAGATCTACACGTACATCCTGCTGATCTACTTCGTGATCGCCTTCCTGCTCACGCGGCTCATGCGCGGGCTGGAGAAGAAGCTCAAGGCCGGGGTCGGCGAAGTTCCTGAGAAGGGTGTGTCCCAGGGCGAGCTGCACCGCCCGGAGACCACCGGAGTCGGCGGAGGTGCCGTATGACATGGGACTGGAGTGCCGTCGGCGACTTCATGCCGCACTTCTGGGACGGTCTGCTGGTCACCCTGCAGGCCCTGGTGCTCGGCTCGCTGATCTCCTTCGCCCTCGGGCTCGTGTGGGCGCTGCTGATGCGCACGCCGACCCGCTGGGTGCGCTGGCCGGTCGGGGTCGTCACGGAGTTCATCCGCAACACCCCGCTGCTGGTCCAGCTGTTCTTCCTCTTCTACGTGCTGCCCGAGTGGAACATCACGTTCTCCGCGATGACCACCGGTGTCGTCGCCATCGGGCTGCACTACTCGACGTACACGATGCAGGTCTACCGGGCCGGTATCGAGGGCGTGCCGGCCGGCCAATGGGAAGCGGCCACGGCACTGAACCTGCCCATGACCCGGACGTGGACCGCGGTGATCCTGCCGCAGGCGATCCGCCGGGTGGTGCCCGCGCTGGGCAACTACGTCATCTCGATGCTCAAGGACACACCGCTGCTGATGGCGATCACCGTCCTCGACATGCTCGGTGAGGCGCGGCTGTTCTCCCAGCAGAACTTCCAGTTCACCGAGCCGCTGACGGTCATCGGTGTGGCCTTCATCCTCATTTCCTATCCGGCTTCCCTCCTCATGCGAGCCCTGGAGCGACGTCTTGTCCGCTGACACCCCCCTGACAGAAGACTCCGCCGCCAACCCGGCCGTGGACGGCAGCGAGCTGATCCGGTTCGACAAGGTCACCAAGCGCTTCGGCGACAACACGGTCCTCGACGACCTCGACTTCTCCGTGGCGTCCGGCAAGCACGTCACACTGATCGGCCCGTCCGGCTCCGGCAAGACGACGATCCTGCGGCTGCTGATGACCCTGCTCAAGCCCGACGAGGGCACCATCAAGGTGGGCGGCGACTACCTCACCCACGAGGAGAAGAACGGCAAGCTGGTCCCGGCCGGCGACAAGCACATCCGCGAGGTCCGCAAGAACATCGGGATGGTCTTCCAGCAGTTCAACCTCTTCCCCAACATGAAGGTGCTGCGCAACATCACCGAGGCGCCGGTCACCGTGCTCGGCATGTCCAAGGACGCCGCCGAGGAGCGGGCCCGCGAACTGCTCGACCTGGTGGGCCTGGCCGAGCACATCGACAAGTACCCGAGCCAGCTCTCCGGGGGGCAGCAGCAGCGTGTCGCGATCGCGCGGGCGCTGGCCATGCGGCCGCAGGTGCTGCTCCTCGACGAGGTGACGTCCGCGCTCGACCCCGAGCTGGTCGTGGGCGTCCTCGACGTGCTGCGGGACATCGCCCGCAGCACCGACATCACGATGCTGTGCGTGACGCACGAGATGAGCTTCGCCCGGGACATCTCCGACCAGGTGCTGATGTTCGACTCCGGGCGGGTCCTGGAGTCGGGGCCGCCGGAGAAGATCTTCGGCGACCCGGAGCACGACAGGACCAGGGAGTTCCTCGGCGCGGTGCTGTGATCCCCCGCCCCGGCCGGAGAGGCCGGGGCACCGGCTCACGCCTGTGGCATATGCCGGACGGGTGAGCCACTGCTGAGGGGATCGGATCGCGCCATCAATCCCGCCAACAGCCCCTCCACGCCCCCGGCCCGACGGCTATCGTGGAGGGGGCCCGGCCGTCCGGGCTGCGTTGATGTGCGGGTCGATGCGCGTGACGTCGATCCGCGCGCCGGGCCGAAAAGCGCAGGGGGATCACCGTGGCGCTGAAGCGTGAGTCGACCGCGCCGTACCACTCGGCCCAGGACGCCCTGCGCGTCCTGGAGACGGTGGCGCGGCACACCACCGGCATCACCGACATCGAGCTCGCCCGGCACACCGGCCTGGGCACCGAGCGCCTCACCGCCCTCCTGCGCATGCTGCGCCGCGAGGGATACGTGGAACAGCTCGCGGACGGGGCGTACGTGACCGGGGAGGCCTTCGGCCGGCTCGGCTCCGTGCACGACCGGGACGAGGCGCTGCGCGGCCAGCTCCAGCGGAACCTCGACCGGCTGCGCGACTCGGTCGGCGCCGCCGTCTACATGAGCCGGTACGTGGACGGTGAGATCCACGTCACCCAGTGCGCGGAGGGCCCGGCCACCCCGGCGGTCAACGAATGGGTGGACTTCCGCTCCGCGGCCCACGCCAGCGCGATCGGCAAGAGCCTCCTCGGCCAGCTCGACCTCAACGGCCGGCGCGACCACCTCTCCCGTCACCGCATGGCCCGGCTCACCTCGCGCACCATCACGAACGAGCGGGTGCTGCTGTCCCGGCTCGACGCCCAGGCACCCACCGTGCCGGTGCTCGACCTCCAGGAGTACGCGATCGGCACGGTCTGCGCGGCGGTCCCCATCACGGCCGGCTCGGCCGTGGGCTGCCTCGCCCTCTCCCTGCCGGTGGAGCACGCCCACCGGCTGCGCGAGGCCGCCGACACCCTGAACCGGGGCGCCGCGCCGCTGCTCCTCTCGCTGGCCATCTGAGCAGGCCGTCCGAGCGGCACCCCGGCATCCGTCGCCGCCCCGCCGGTGGTCCGGAGCACCCCTGAGGACCGGGTAGTATTTTCCCTGTCGCCAGCCGCGAGAGCGGAAGGCGAGAGTCACGCGCCGCTAGCTCAGTTGGTTAGAGCAGCTGACTCTTAATCAGCGGGTCCGGGGTTCGAGTCCCTGGCGGCGCACAGAAGCACAAGCAGGAGCCTCCGCGAGAGCGGGGGCTTCTTGCGTTGCCCGCCTCACCGCGACAGCAGCTCCTCGCGCCCCCGCGCCCGGTACCGCTCCACCAGCGCCTCGACGTCCGCGCTCTCCAGCAGCCGGTATCCGGTGCACCCCGCCTCCCCCGTCGGCCGCCACCACACCGGGTCCGCGCACCGGAAGCCCTCGCGGCGCAGTGCGGCCCGGTGGATCTTGTTGGTGGCGGTGACCGGCATCCGGTCGAGGACCCGTACGAAACGGGGGGCCATCTTGGTGCCCAGGTCCGGCTGGGCGTCCAGGAAGGCCTCGAAGGCGAGCGGGTCGAACGTGCCGGCCACGGTGGCCATGACCTGGTCGCCGGCGACCGGGTCGGGGACGGCGTACACGGCCACGGCGTCCGCGCCCTCGTAGCGGGCGAGGATGTTCTCGATCACCGCGGCGGCCAGGTTCTCGCTGTCGACGCGGAGCCTGTCGTCGGTGCGGCCCGCGAAGTACAGGAATCCCCCGGCGTCCCGGTAGAAGAGGTCGCCGGTCCAGTACCAGCCGTCCCGGCCGCGGGCCGCGTCCGCCGCCGGGTTGCGCCAGTAGCCCTCGAAGGGGTTGGGGCCGCGGTTCACCAGCTCGCCTATGGCCTCGTGGCCGTTGAGCAGCAGACCGTCGGGGCCGAAGACCGCCGCGGGGCACTCGGCGCGGGTTCGCGGATCCAGTACCGCGAGGTCGTCGCCGGGTGCCGCCCGTCCGGTCGCGCCCTTCGGCGTCCCGGGCGACCACTGGATCGCCGCCCCGCCCTCGGACGATCCGTAGCCCTCCACCAGGCGCACCCCGAACCGCTCCTCGAAGGCCGCCGCGTCCACCGCCCCCGCCTCCGTCCCGAAGCCCGTGCGCAGCGGGTTGTCGCGGTCGTCGGCGCGGGCCGGGGTCTGCAGGATGTACTGGACGGCGCGTCCCACGTACGTGAAGTACGTGGCCCCGTAGGCCCGTACGTCCGGCAGGAAGGCCGAGGCGGAGAAGCGGCGCCGCAGCGCCACGCCCGCGCCGGCCGCGAGGGCGGGTGCCCAGTCGGCGATCACGGCGTTGCCGTGGAACATCGGCATGCAGATGTAGTGCACGTCGTCCGCACGCACCCCGAAGTGACCGACGAGCGAGTGCCCGGCCGCCGCGAGCCGCCCCTGCGAGCAGATCGCCGCCTTGGGGGCGCCGGTCGAGCCGGAGGTGAAGTAGAGGAGGAAGCGGCTGCGCGGGGTCGCCGGTCCCGGCTCGGGGCGCGCGTCGGCGTAGGGCGCGAGCAGGTCCTCGTAGGCCTGCGTGTCGGTCACCAGGACGCGTACGCCCGGGAGTTCGAGACCGTCCAGGAGCGGGAGGTGGGTCCGCTCGGTGACCAGGACGCGGCATTCGGTGTGCAGGATGTCGCGGGCGAGTTCGGGGCCGCGGCGGGTGGGGTTGATCCCCGCGACGGCCGCGCCCGCGAGGGCCGCGGCGCTCAGCCAGAGCGGGAACTCGGGGGTGTTGTCGAGCAGCACGCCGATGTGCGGTTCCGCGCGGGGCGACAGCAGCTCGGCGAACAGCGCGGCCCGCGCGGCGGCGCCCGAGGCCACTTCGTGGTGGGTCAGGGTCCGTTCCCCGGACCACAGCCCCGGCCGGTGGTCGTCCCACCGTTCCTGTACGAGTTCGGCGACGGTACGCGCGCCCGTGCCCACGCTCCTGACTCCCATGGGGGCGCACCATAATTGACGGAGCGTCAGATGACGAGGGGTGGGAGCGGGGGCGGTACAGCTCCACGCACGTCGTCACTCGATACCGACGTGCGTGGAACCTACCCGTGGGGGGTGGCCGTGCGGTCGCTCAGAAGGTGACGTCCGAGCAGGCGTAGAACGCGTTGCTCGTGTCGGCGATCGTCCACACCGCGAGGATCACGTGGTGTCCGCTCCGGCCCGACGGCAGGGTGCCGCTGTGCGAGAGCGTCGCCGGGGGCTGACCGCTGTAGGGGACGGTCAGGAACGGGGTGGTGTCCAGCGCGGACCGCGTCAGCGGAGCGTTCTGGTTCCAGCCGCTCTTGGTGATGTAGTACTTGAAGTCGGTCGTCGAGTGCCGTGCCGTGAACTGCCAGCGGAAGGTGTAGCTCTGCCCGCCGCTGACCTTCGTCGTCGGCCAGGCACCGCCCGAGGGCGTCGTCGCCTTGTCGAGCGCGCCGAAGTTGCCGTGGTTCCCGGAACAGATCTGACCGTCCGCGGGCCCGGCCGCCGGGAAGCCCTTGGGGCCCTCGACGCTCTGGGGTTCCCACTGGATGTCACCGCAGTTGGCCACGCCGCCGTTCTGGCAGAGCTTCTGCCGGCTGACGGGGAGGTCGGTGTAGCCGTGGCCGGTCGCGCCGCCGCTGGAGAGGACGATCGCTCCGGTGGTGGCGAGTCCGACGGCGGCGGCGTACCACTTCAGCCGCTTTCGGGGCGGGGGAGTTGGCCGGAGGGTGGGCTGGGGAGTTTCTCGCATGCTGCCGCTCCTGGAGAACGTGGGGGAAGTTCCGTGAGCCGTGCGTGCGCATCGCGATGCGTGAAGGTGAGGACGAAGGTGAAGTCGAGCCGATGATTCAGGTCTAGACCAAGTACCAGATTATTGCCAGGACTTGGCTGTGTCCATATCAAGTCCGCGTCAAAAGCCGGATGGGTCCATACCAATCGTGGAGAGGACCCGCCGGCACCGGTCCCGCGACTTCTCCACCAGCCGTCCGTTCGGATCGTCGTTGGTGGCCACCCAGTCCCGCGCCTGCGCCTCGTCCCTCCCACCCGCCAACTGCCGCTCCACCAGCCTCTTGTGCCGCACGCCCCCCGGCGTCTCCACGTACCAGCACTCCCCCATGAGCACCTGTGCGTCCCGCCATCCCGGCAGATCGCAGGCGAGATAGTTGCCCTCGGTGACGACGAGCCGGGCGGCCACGGGCACCAGATGCCGTGCGGCGACGGGCTCGTGGAGCGTGCGGTCGTAGTCCGGTACGTAGATGTCGCGGACGGTCTCGTCGAGGACCCGGCGCAGCAGATCGACGTAACCCCACACGTCGAAGCTCGGCTCGGAGCCCTTGCGGGCGGTCAGGCCGAGGCGTTCCAGCTGGGCGTTGGAGAGGTGGAAGCCGTCGAGCGGCAGATAGGCGGCGCCCTCACCGAGGTGCGCGACCAGGGCGCGGGCGAGCGTGGACTTGCCGGCACCGGGCGGCCCGGCCAGGCCCAGCACGGCACGCGGGGTGCCCTCGGTCAGGCTCCAGGCGTCCGCGGCGAGGCCTTCGAGGGTGCGGGGGTCATCGATCTCCATGCCCCGTATAGAACGCCACCGTCAGGTCCTTCACCAGGGCCTTGCGCTCGTAGTCGTCCAGCTCGACGAGTCCGCGCAGGGTCAGCCGGGTCACCGTGTCCTCGACGGAGTCGACGACCGAGGTGAGGACCGTGTCGCGGTGCTGGGCGTCCAGGGCCGCGATCCGGCGGCGCTGCATCACGGCGGCGATCTCGGGCGCGTACTCCACCCCGAGCGGCTGCGCCGAGTACACCTGGAGCCCGACCGCCGCCGCCTCCGCCGCCACCAGCCGGGTCAGCGCGTCGCTGACGGCCTCCGTGTTGCGCAGGGTCGCGGAGTCCGCGCCGCCCGGCGCGTTCGGGGAGAGATCGACCGGCAGTTGCGCGAGCACCCGGGCGAGCGCCGCCTCCACGCACTCGCGCAGATACAGCTGGTGGTCCTCGACGCCGAGCGCGGCGCGGGCGGTGTCCCGCACCCGCCAGACGACGAGCACCACGACCCGCAGCGCGACCCCGTTCGCGTCGACCGCGGGCATCGGCTCGCTGCGCCAGTGTCGCAGCCGTACGTCGATCCGGCGGCGCAGCACCAGCGGGTTGACCCACATGAGTCCGGTGCGCCGGACCGTGCCCCGGTAGCGGCCGAAGAGGCCGAGCACCCAGGCGCGTCCGGTCCGGCCGCGGGCCAGCCCGCCGAACCCGAACAGCGCGAGCGCCCCGCCTCCCGCGAGCGCCGCCCACTGCGGTCCGCCGAGCCCGGCACCGGTGTGCGCCGGCAGTCCCAGCGCGTCCACGGCGAGCGGCGGCAGGACGCCCGCCCACCAGGACGCCAGGACGCACCCGGTCGTCCCCACGGCGCCCGCCAGCACCCCGGCCAGGCCCGGCAGCACCCGTGCGGGCCGCTCGACCAGGTCCGGGTCGACCTCGGGCGTGGGCCTCGGCCGCAGCGGGGCGGGGGTGCGCCGGGCGATCCGCGGCTGCTCGCCCGTACCGCGCCGACGGCTCACCACCGCGGGCGCCAGTGCCACGGACACCGGTCCGGGCTCGTCACGGAAGAGCAGGTGGACCGGGATCTCGGTGGTCGCCTCGTTGTGGATGACCCGAGCCCCGCGGCCACCCGTCTCCCGACCGCCGGTGTCGCGTCCGCCGATGTCGCGTCCGCCGGTGTCCCGGCCGCCCGCCTCGGGCGGCCCCTCGGACTCCGGCGAGTGTGAAGTGGTCGTCGTACTCATATGTGCCTCCGTGCCTCCGCGCCAGGAAGAACCGTCGTGCCGGTGGAACAACCCCCTAGGAGGTTTCGGCGAAGAGCCGTCGCCAGGTCTCCGGCCCCGGGTAGCCGTCCGCCGCCCCGCCGCGCCACCCCTGCGCGCGCTGGAACGCCTCGACGTTGCGCCGGTCGCCCTCGCCCCAGCGCGATCCCGGGCCCCGCGTGTAGTGCTTGCCGAACCCCTTCTTCACCAGTTGCCTCCCCAGCCGGGTGACGTGGTCGTTGTCGGCACCGGGCCGGAACATCGCCCGCCCGGGATAGCCGGGGACGCCGTGCGAGGCGACATCGCCGGCCGGGGGTTTCGCGGAAGTGCCGGGGCTGCCCGCGCTCGCGGCCCGGACGTCCCGGCCCTTCCCGTTCACCAGGTACGACCAGGTCGTCGGCCCCGGCAGCCCGTCGGCGTCGGCCCCGGTCCAGCCCTGTGCCTGCTGGAACGCCCGGGTCGCCCGCCGGTCCGCGTCCGTCCAGCGCGGCCCGGGCCCCGAGCTGTAGAAACTCCCCGCGCCCCGCGCGACGAGCATCCGCCCCAGCCGGGTGACGTACGCGTTGTTCGCGCCGGGCCCGAAGGCGGCGGCGCCGGGATAGCCGGCCCCGGCCGGAGAGGTGACGGACGTGCCGGTACCCGTACCGGTGCCGGTGCCGCCCTTGCCCGGCTCCGGCTTGAGCCCCTTGTAGCGGTACGCGAGATAGCGGTCCGAATTGCTCCAGTAGGCGTAAGGAGTGGCCTGCCTGCGGGCGTGCGGACGCGTCAGCTCGTACGCGATGTATTGGCTCTGCGTGTAATCCGTCCAGCCGCCGAAAATCACGACGTGGGACCCTTTCTCGGGGTCGGACGGATTGTGGAAGAGCAGGATGTCCCCCGGCTGGAGATCGCTGCGGGCGACGCGGACGCCGTACTTGTCGAGGCTGCCCGTCCATTCGTTCCCGCCGAGGTTCCAGGCCATCGAGACGAAGCCGGAACAGTCCTGGCGGTAGCCGTCGGACCAGTACGCGCCCATGTTGTAGGGCACCTGCGCGGCGACCCACTCCCTGGCCCGGTTGATGATCTCGGCCCGGGTCGTCCCGGGCGCCTTGATCCTGGCCGGCACCCCGCCGGGGCCGTGCAGCGGGGTCGTGCCGCCCTGGGGCGTGCCGGGGTCGTCGGCCGCGGGGGCGCCGGGCCGCTGTGGGGCGTGTGCGGCGGCGACGGCGGGGGTGGCGCCCGCCGCGCCGAGCACCGTGCCGGTGGCCGCGACGAGGGCCAGCGCCACGGGGGAGAGCGCGGCCGGGTGGCCGCCGTGTCCGCCGGTCCTGGAATGCGGCAGTACGCGCCGCCAGTGGGTGCATCCGGGGCAGTCGCAGTCGCTCTCGGGATCGAATTCCTCGAATGCCGGAGCGGACATGCTTTTCCCGTCGTCGTCCTGTCTGAGATTTCCGCGCTTCTGCACGTGCGTCAGTTTCGCAACGTGTTGCTCGGACCGCATGTTGACGGTCCGAATGATGTATTCGTCGTCGGCTGCGGCTCCGGTGGGGGCGGGCCGCGCAGTTCCCCGCGCCCCTGGGTGGGCAGGGGCGCAGCCCCGCCTTTCAGGGGCGCGGGGAACTGCGCGAGCAACCCCCACCGGACCCGCAGCCGAAATCCCCCGGTCAACCGCCCCGCAAAGGTCCGGTAGAGTTCTCGTCGGCGACAGCCACCCGCGCCGCTAGCTCAGTTGGTTAGAGCAGCTGACTCTTAATCAGCGGGTCCGGGGTTCGAGTCCCTGGCGGCGCACAAGAAGGACAAGAAGAGACACGAGAAGTAACGAAGAGGCTCCCCGCACCGAGCGGGGAGCCTCTTCGCGTATGGCCGAACCCTTACGGCCCGCTACCCTCTCGCCATGGCGCGCGACCTCCAGGAGCAGATCAAGAAGCTCATCATCGACCGTCGGCTGCCCTCGGGCGCCGTACTGCCGACCGAGCCCGACCTCATGGAGCTGCTCGGCGCCAGCCGGAACTCCGTGCGCGAGGCCCTCAAGGCTCTCCAGGCGATGGGCATCGTAGAGATCCGGCACGGCTTCGGCACCTACGTCGGACCGATGTCCATGGCCCCGATGATCGAGGGCCTGGCCTTCCGCACGGTCGCCGGGCACTACCGCGGCGAGGACAGCCTCCTGCAGCTCCTGCAACTGCGCGAGGCAGTGGAGACCGGCCTGGTCTCACGCCTGGCGGGCCACGTCCCGCCGGACGATCTGGCCGCTCTGGACGCACTGGTCGAGCGCATGGAGGCCGAGGCCACCGCGGGAGCGGGTCTCGCCGAGACCGACCGCGCGTTTCACGCCACCCTCTACCGGGGTCTGGGCAACCTGCTGCTGAGTGAACTCCTGGAGGCGTTCTGGGACGCCTTCCACCGCGTACGCACGGATCTCGTGGAACTTCCGCAGGATCCGAAGGTCACCTGCCGGCAACACCGGGAGATTCTCGACGCGGTGCGCTCCGGTGATCCGGGGCGGGCCGAGGACGCAATAAGAGAACACTTCGGCAACATCCGTACGCGGTTGACAGCAACGGTACCGAACGAGACCAGCAGGCTCCCCAATGAGCGCGTATGACCGGTAAACACCGTGTTTCGCATCTTGCGATCATGATGAACGGCATAGAACCCTGGGCAACAAGAGGCTGCGGTTACAGCGCAGTTGGGGGCATGAAAGCGGTTGCGTGCGAAGGCGGGGATTGGGGCCCTGTCAATGAACGGATGTCGAGGGGGGCATCATGCAACCGGAAGGCCGCTCCGCCATGTCTATAAGGTGTGTGGATGATGTGGTGACGGGGGCCTGCTGTTGATACGCCTGTGCGGGTTCAGGGGGACCGGCCGGCGAAGGGAACAACGAGCACGTGGAAACTCGCGTGTGGGGGGATGACTCATGACGTCGACGCCGACGGGCGCCCGGCAGAACTCCGACCCGTCCGAGACCACCCAGCTGAGGGTGCCGTCACAGACGCGGACCGGCACTTTCCGCAGAATCAAGAAGAACCTGCCGAGATACGACTACGAGCACTACAGCAGGCTCGCGGGTCCTCTCACGCAGCCGGACCCGACCAAGCCGTACAAGGTGCAGTACCGCACGCTGCTCTCGCAGGAGCCGCACCGGCTGCGCGCCGCCCTGATGCTGGGCGCGGCCCCGCTGCTGTCGCTCGTGCTGCTGGCCTGGCTGCTGCAGCCCACGCACTGGACCGAACGGGACTATCCCGCCTACGACTTCCTGCCCGCGCTCGACATGGTGATGCTCGTCTCGATCGGTCTGATCGAGCTGTTCCGCTGCATGAACGTGCTGTCGAACGCGCACGCCACGCTGGTCGCCCGCGACCCGATCCCGGTGGTGCCCGAGACCGGCACCAGAGTGGCCTTCCTCACCTCCTTCGTGCCCGGCAAGGAGCCGTTGGAGATGGTGACGAAGACCCTGGAAGCCGCGGTGCGGATCCGGCACCGCGGCCTCATGCATGTATGGCTCCTCGACGAGGGCGACGACCCCGAGGTGAAGGCGGTCTGCGAGCGCCTCGGCGTGCACCACTTCTCCCGCAAGGGCGTCGCGAAGTGGAACCAGAAGAAGGGCCCGCACCGCGCCAAGACCAAGCACGGCAACTACAACGCCTGGCTGGACGCGCACGGCGACCAGTACGACTTCTTCGCCAGCGTCGACACCGACCATGTCCCGCTGCCGAACTACCTGGAGCGGATGCTGGGCTTCTTCCGCGACCCGGACATCGGCTTCGTGATCGGCCCGCAGGTCTACGGCAACTACGACAACCCGATCACCAAGGCCGCCGAGTCGCAGCAGTTCCTGTTCCACGCGCTGATCCAGCGCGCGGGCAACGCGTACGGCTCGCCGATGTTCGTGGGCACGTCGAACGCCGTGCGCATCAAGGCGCTGAAGCAGATCGGCGGCCTGTACGACTCGATCACCGAGGACATGGCGACCGGTTTCGAGATCCACCGCCACAAGAACCCGGCGACGGGCAGGAAGTGGCGCTCGGTCTACACCCCGGACGTCCTCGCGGTCGGTGAGGGCCCGAACGCCTGGACGGACTTCTTCACCCAGCAGATGCGCTGGTCACGGGGTACGTACGAGACGATCCTCAAGCAGTACTGGAAGGGCGCCTACTCGCTGCCGCCGAGCAAGTTCTTCAACTACACGATGATGATCATCTTCTACCCGATGTCGGCGCTCAACTGGATCCTGGCCGCGCTGAGCTGTGCGCTGTTCCTGGGTCTGGGCGCCTCGGGTGTGAACATCGACCCGGCGATCTGGCTGATGCTCTACGGCAACGCCTCGGCGCTGCAGATCGGCCTCTACGTCTGGAACCGCCGCCACAACGTGTCGCCGCACGAGCCCGAGGGCTCCGGCGGTGTGGCGGGCATGATCATGTCCGCGCTGTCGGCGCCGCTGTACGCGAAGGCCCTCATCGACTCGATGCTGCGCCGCAAGAGCAAGTTCGTGGTGACCCCGAAGGGCGACTCCGCGAGCCCGGACACCTGGTTCGGGACGTTCCGGTACCACTGGTACTTCATCGCGATCTTCAGCGGTTCGATCACCGCGGGCTTCGTCTACGGTCACGCCCACCCGGCGATGATCATCTGGGCGACGTTCGCACTGCTCATCACGGCCTCGCCGATGTTCGCCTGGCGCTGGATGATGCGGCAGGACAGGAAGGGCAGGAAGCACCGGCACGGCTCCCCCCAGGAGCCCCCGGCCGCCCCGGCACCCGTGTACGACAGCCGGATCCCCCTCCAGCCGCAGCAGTCCCAGGCACCTCAGCACACGGCCCAGCACGGGCAGCAGGCGCCGCAGCACGCGCCCCAGCACAAGCCGAGCTGGGCGTCGGGCGGGGGCACCGACCAGACCGTGCAGATCTCCCTCGGGGGCCGGCACCGTTCGTCCGGGGAATGAGGTGCGCGGCCGCCGCGCCGCGTATCCCACCCCAGGGGCCGGACCAGGGACGAGGCCTGGTCCGCGCCGGCCAAGTCAGTCGAGTTAGACGGGAATTGAAGTGAAAGACGGTTCCAGCCGCCGCCGTGCCCGCCGCATCGCGATAGGTGCGGCGGTGGTGCTTGCGCTGGCCGGGATGAACGGACCCGCGCTCTACCGCTTCGGGTCGGAGCAGTACCACGAGTACAAGATCAACCGACCTGAGTACAAGGCCGAGAACGGCAAGTGGGACATAGTCGAGTTCCCCGAGAAGTACCGGCTGAACACCATTCACGCCGCGCTGCTGCACACCGGCAAGATCCTGCTGATCGCCGGTTCGGGGAACAACCAGGACAACTTCGACGCGAAGAAGTTCGACACCCGTATCTGGGACCCGGTCAAGAAGACGATCAAGAAGGTTCCGACGCCGGCCGACCTGTTCTGCACGGGCCACACCCAGCTGCCCAACGGCAATCTGCTGATCGCCGGCGGCACCAAGCGCTACGAGAAGCTCAAGGGCGACATCACCAAGGCGGGCGGCCTGATGGTCGTCCACAACGAGAACCCGGACGAGCCGATCACCCTGCCCGCGGGCACCCGCTTCTCGGGCAAGGAGAACGGCAAGACGTTCGTGTCGAAGGACCCGGTCGTCGTCGAGCGCGCCAAGAAGGTCTTCGACCCGGCCACCGGCAAGTTCCTGCGCAACGAACCGGGCCTCGGCCGGATCTACGTCGAGGCGCAGAAGAGCGGCTCCAAGTACGAGACGGGCACGCAGGACAACTACCGCGTGCAGGGCCTCTCGGGCGCGGACGCCCGCAACACGTACGGCATCGCGCAGAAGCTCGCCCTGGACAAGAAGGACTTCCAGGGGATCAAGGACGCCTACGAGTTCGACCCGGTCGCCGAGAAGTACATCAAGGTCGACCCGATGAACGAGGCGCGCTGGTACCCGACGCTCACCACGCTCTCGGACGGCAAGATTCTCAGCCTCTCCGGCCTGGACGAGATCGGCCAGCTGGTCCCGGGCAAGAACGAGGTGTACGACCCGAAGACCAAGAAGTGGACGTACACCGACGGCGTCCGCCAGTTCCCGACCTACCCGGCGATCTCGCTCATGCAGAACGGCAAGCTGTTCTACTCGGGCGCGAACGCCGGCTACGGGCCCGACGACGTCGGCCGTGACCCGGGCGTCTGGGACCTGGAGACGAACAAGTTCAAGAAGCTCAAGGGCATGTCCGACCCGAAGCTCCTGGAGACCGCGGGCACGGTGCTGCTGCCGCCCGCGCAGGACGAGAAGTACATGGTGATCGGCGGTGGCGGGGTCGGCGAGTCCAAGCTGTCCAGCAAGAAGACCCGCATCGTCGATCTGCTGTCCGACGACCCGAAGTTCGTCGACGGTCCCGAGCTGGAGAAGGGCACGCGCTATCCGCAGTACTCGATCCTCCCGGACGACGACGTGCTGGTCTCGGGCGGTTCGGAGGACTACCGCGGGCGCGGTGACACCAACATCCTCCAGGCGCGGATGTACGACTCGAAGACCAACGAGTTCAAGCGGGTCGCCGACCCGCTGGTGGGCCGCAACTACCACTCGGGTTCGATCCTGCTGCCCGACGGCCGCGTGATGTTCTTCGGCTCGGACTCGCTCTACGCCGACAAGGCCAACACCAAGCCGGGCAAGTTCGAGCAGCGCGTGGAGATCTACACGCCGCCGTACCTCTACCAGGGGTCGCGGCCGACGCTCTCCGGCGGTCCGAAGACCGTCGAGCGCGGCGGGACGGCCGCGTTCACCTCGAAGCACTCCTCGTCGATCAAGTCGGCCCGGCTGATCCGGCCGAGCGCCTCGACGCACGTCACCGACGTCGACCAGCGGTCGATCGCGCTGGACTTCGAGAAGACGAAGGACGGCATCGAGGTCACCGTCCCCAAGAGCCGCAATCTGGTCGAGTCCGGCTGGTACATGCTGTTCGTGACGGACGACCAGGGCACCCCGAGCAAGGCGCAGTGGGTGAAGATCCCCTGACGGACACGGTTCGTACATGACCGGGGGCGCCCTCCGCACAAGGAGGGCGCCCCCGGTCACGTACATCTCACCTACGGGCAGTTACTGCTTGCTCGCCTTCGCGAGCTTCAGCGCGTACTCCGGCCACCACTGGCCCGCCTTCGGTCCGTCCTTGCACGTGCCGTCGGACTCGCCGGGCCGCTTGACCCACAGATAGGCGTCGACGAGGTCGTCACCGGTGTCCGTGGTGGGTGTCTCGCCCAGTGCGCGCCCGGGCGGGTTGCACCAGTTCTCCTCCGGGTCGCCGTCCGTGTAGGGGCCGTTGCCGTTGCGGCTGGTGTCGATCACGAACGGTTTGCCGCCGACCTTCGACGACAGTTCCTTGCCGTACTTCGTACTGTCGGGCGTCTTGTAGAAGTTGGAGACGTTGACCGCGAACCCGTCGGCGTTCTCGACGCCCGCCAGTTTCAGCGGTTCGGCGATGTCGTCGGGCTTGCCCCAGCCCGCGTTGCCCGCGTCCAGGTAGACCTTCGTGTTCTTCAGCGACTTGAACTTCTCCACCGCGCCCCGCAGCAGGTCGTAGCGCTCCTCGTGGAACTCGTCCGGGGTGCAGCCGTCCACCATGTGCAGCACGGCGTCCGGCTCCAGGATCACGGTGGCCGCCCGGTCGCCGATGCCCCCCGCGACCTGGTCGATGAAGGTCCGGTACGCGTTGCCGTCGGCGGCGCCGCCGCTGGAGAACTGGCCGCAGTCGCGGTGCGGGATGTTGTAGACGACGAGCAGCGCGTCCCGGTCGGCCTTCGCCGCGGCCTCGGTGAAGCCGCGTGCCTCCTGCCCGGCGTTCTCCGGGGTCAGCCACTGCCCGGTGGGCTGCTCGGCGATCGTACGGATCAGTTCGGCGTTCTCGTCCTTGCCGTCCTTCACGTAGGTGGCGACCTGTTCGGCCGCGTTCCCGTCCGGGTTGACCCAGAACGGGTCCTTCTCCTTGGGCTGCTGGCTCACCTTGGCGCCCGACTTGTCCTTGTCGCCGTCGTCGCCCGAGGACGAACACGCCCCGAGCAGCAGCACAGCTCCGGCGACCGCCACGGACGCCCTTGCCCCGGCCCCCCTGCTCCCGTACATCGAAAAACTCCCCCTCGGGTGCACCGTCCGAAGTACCAATCCTGACATACGTGTCGGGCCGCCCACGAGCACAGTCACGCCTTGTCGGCCAGCTGTTACAGCGCTGAACGGCCGGACGGTAGCGGGGTCCCGCGGACCTCGCCGGACACGGCGGCCACCTGCGGGGATGACGCAGTGCCACCGTGGCGGGACTTGGCGTCATTCAGCCCCTAGGCCGGGGCGCTCATCCGTTCTAGAGTCGTCTCAGACGGCCCGGGCCCCCGGCTGTCCGGCCATCCGCCCGCCCGCGGATGGGATCCTGAACCTCCCGTGCCGGTCGCCGGGTTACTCCCGCAGCCCGTGCGCCCACGGTCGAGGACCAGCCCGGTCGACGGCTCCGGGGGGAGCGGGCCGTCGACCGGGCCAGGTGCCGCCACCGCTCATCCGTGCCGGGTCCCGCTGAGGTACGCGGAGACGACCACGTTCGCCGTGTAGGTGCGGCTCTCGCGGTCGAAGGAGCCGCCGCAGGTGATGAGCCGCAGCTCGGCGCGGCCGGTCTGCCGGACCCCGTACGCCTTCCGGGCGTCGAAGCGGTCGCGGGTGAAGACCTGTACGTCCTCGACGGTGAACTCGGCGACCGTGCCGTCGTCCCGGACCACCCGAACCACCGCGCCCGGCCGTATCTCGCTGAGGTGGTAGAAGACCGCGGGCCGGGTCTCGGTGTCCACGTGCCCGACGAGCAGCGCGGTCCCGGCCGCCCCGGGCCGCACCCCGTCCGCGTACCAGCCGACCGTCCCGGGCCGTCCGTACGGCGGCGGATCGACCGCCCCGTCCGCGTCGAGGCCGCGGCTCACCACGGGTGCCCGTACGCCCAGTGCGGGCACGTCCACGCGCTGGGGGCGCGCGTCGCCCAGCGGCCGTGCCGCGGGCGGCAGTTCGGCGCCGAGCGGGCGGCCGACCGCCGCCATGTCACCGGTGGTCGGCGCGGAGATCCCCTGCCGTACGTCGGTGACCTCGCGGCCCCACAGCCACAGTCCGAGCAGCAGCAGTGCCCAGGCGACCCCCATCAGGAGCCGGCCGCCGCCCGGGTGTTCCCGGTGTTCCGTGTGTGTGCGTGGTGACATGGCCCCTCAGTCCGTACGGCGGCGGCCCCGCCGGGCGCTGCTGACGGCCACGGCGACGGCGGCGACCCCGGCCAGGACGAGACCGACGACCGCGTGCCGGGTGCCGGGCCCCTCCGACCTGGCCTCGGCGGCGACGAGCCGCGAGGTACCGCCACCGCCCGCGTGCACGGGGGCGACGGGGGACGCGGGCGCTGCGGGAGGAGCGGACTCCCGCTTCTCGCCGGAATCCTTGTCGGCCTTGCTCTCCTTGCCGACCTCGCGCTTCTCGTCGGCCTCGTGCTTGCCGGTCTCGTGCTTCTTGTCGGCGACGGTGACCGTGCCCTTGATCTTGTGCTCGAAGCCGTCGCAGGTGACCTTGATGTCGTACGTGCCGGGGTCGAGCGTCGAGCGGACACGGGTCTCGCCGGCGAGGTCCCCGCGACCCCCGGTGAGCTGCGCGTCGGCGACGAACGCCGTGGACGCGGCGGTGCCGGTCAGCCCGGTGCACCCCTGGACCCGCAGCCGGATGTCGCTGCCGGGAGCCGGTGACCCCGGAGTCACCCGGACACCTCCGTCGGCCGCGAACACAGAGGGGGCGTACGCCGTGGGGGCGAGTGCGGCGGCTGCCGCCGCACCGGCACAGAGAGCGAGTCGCAGTGAACCCATCGTGAACCTCCAGACATCTGGAGCGTCCTCCGCGGGCCGGGCGGGCGCATCCGGGGAGGGGGCCCGCTGCTCCGTACGGGTGGCGGCCCGTACGGCCGGTTCAGACGCGGTCGACGAGGTCCGCGATGGAGTCGACGATCGTGGACGGCCGGTACGGGTACTTCTCGATCTCGGCCTTCGTGGTGAGGCCGGTGAGGACGAGGAAGGTCTCCATGCCCGCCTCCAGACCGGCCAGCACGTCGGTGTCCATGCGGTCGCCGATCATCGCGCTGGTCTCGGAGTGCGCGCCGATGGTGTTGAGCCCGGTCCGCATCATCAGCGGGTTCGGCTTGCCCGCGAAGTACGGCTGCTTGCCGGTCGCCTTGGTGATCAGCGCGGCGACCGCGCCGGTGGCGGGCAGCGCGCCCTCGGCGGAGGGGCCGGTCTCGTCGGGGTTCGTGGCGATGAAACGGGCGCCGTCGTTGATCAGCCGCACCGCCTTGGTCATCGCCTCGAAGGAATACGTACGGGTCTCGCCGAGGACCACGTAGTCGGGGTCGTGGTCGGTCAGCACGTACCCGATGTCGTGCAGCGCGGTGGTCAGACCGGCCTCGCCGATGACGTACGCGGAGCCCTCGGGGCGCTGGTCCTCCAGGAACTGCGCGGTGGCCAGGGCGGACGTCCAGATGTTCTCGACGGGCACGTCCAGGCCCATCCGCCGCAGCCGGGCGTGCAGGTCGCGGGCCGTGTAGATGGAGTTGTTGGTGAGGACCAGGAAGGGCTTCCCGGAGTCCCTGAGCTTCCTTATGAACGCGTCGGCGCCGGGGATGGGCACGCCCTCGTGGATGAGCACCCCGTCCATGTCGGTGAGCCACGATTCGATGGGCTTGCGCTCTGCCATGTGCCGTCTCCTGCCGTACGCGTGCTGCGTGAGCCGTGCGGATGCGCCGGCGCCGCCGGTCACCACCGTGTGCCGACGCCCCCAGCCTAGCCATCCGCTGGATCTTGGAGGAGGGGAGGACCAGGGGAAAGGGGACGCGGGGGGAGGTCGCGGGAGGGGGTCGCGCGCTCAGCGTCTGCGGCGGGCCAGGACCAGCGCGGTGGCCCCGGCGGTCAGGAGCAGCAGCGCGCCCCCGGCCGCGGCGAGGAGGGCGCGGGGCGAGGAGAGCCCCGTACCGGCCAGTTCCCCGGCGGACGGCAGGCCGTCCGGTACGCCGTCGGCGGCGCCCTGCCGGTCCCGGTCCCGGACGCCCGTGTCACCGCGCGGCTCGCCCGTCTCCTTGCCCCCGGCCACGCCGCCGACGATGCGGAACCGGTAGTCGTTCGACTGGCCCACCCAGGAGCCGTCGTCCCGGTGCCGCTGTACGACGGCCGCGTTGGCGACGATGTCGTTGGCGACCGCGTCCGAGGTGACCGCGAGCCGCACCTTGATGGAGAGGGTCTTGCCGGGCGCGACGGTGAACCCCGGGAAGTCGCCCTCCTCGGCGGAGTCGGGTGCCGAGGAGGAGTCGGGCGCCGGGGAGCCGGGCCCGGAGGAGCCGAGCACGCCGATGTGCTCGTCCTCGTCGGTCCGCTCGAAGGTCACGGGGCGGGGCCGCTGCTCCCCGTCGTAGAACTCCAGGCGCGGCTGTTCGGGCCGCAGCGCCCGTTTCTCGTCCACGAGGACGACGACCGGGTGGACGTTCTCGCAGGGGGTGTCGGTGGTGTTGGTGAGGTCGATGTACCAGATCCGGAATCCGCCGCCGGCCTCGTAGGCGTCGGGGCCGCCGTGGATCCGGGTACGGACGGGGAAGTCCCGCTTCCCGGACACGGCACAGGCGGGTCCGGCCCCGGGCTGGGCCTGGGCGGAGACCTGCGCGGAGGCCTGTGCGGAGGCCTGTGCTTCAGGCACGGAGGTGAGGGCGGCTGCAGCGGTCACGGCGAGAGACAGGGGCTTGCTCAGTCGCATGGACACGGGAGCCTGCCACGGGGGTGGCGGGTGGTGGCCGCGGCGCGCGGGGGTGGGGGCCGTCGGGGGTGGGGGTTCGTCCGGACGAGGGGCGGCGGTGCGTCCGGACGGGCCAGTGCCGGGGGCCGCCCGGCCGATCAGTCCTGTGTCCGTCCGAACAGCGGGGCCAGCAGCAGTTGCGCCGCCCCCTCCGCGACCGCCCGCGCGCCGCCGGGCGCGATCCGCACCGGTACGGGGCTGCTCGCGCCCTCGCGCCGGGCGCGGGTGTCCAGGACGGCGCCGACACCGCGTACGAAGCGTTCGGGCTCCGCGGTGACCGTACGGCCGCCGAGCAGGACGAGGTCGATGTCGAGCAGCCCGACGAGGTTCGCGGCGCCCTCGCCGAGGACACGGGCCGCCCCGTCGATGTCGCCCCGGGCCACCGCCGCGAGGCAGAGCGCCTCGACACAGCCCCGGTTGCCGCACGGGCAGGGCGGTCCGTCCAGCTGGACGACCTGATGCCCGAACTCCCCCGCCCCCGTACGGGCCCCGCGGTGCACGGCCCCGCCCAGGACGAGCCCGGCCCCAAGACCCGTACCGAGATGCAGATACGCGAAAGCTCCGACCTCGCCGCCGACGGCCAGTCCGAGCGCCGCAGCGTTCGTGTCCTTGTCCAGCACCACGGGCACCCCCAGCCGCCGCGCCAGGGCGTCCCGCAGCGGGAACCCGTCCCACTCGGGGAACCCGGTCACCCGGTGCAGCACGCCGTGCGTGTGGTCGAGCGGCCCCGGCATGGCGACGCCGACCCCGAGGACGGCGGCTCCGGATGGCCCTTCCACCAGCACCTGGGCCTCGTCCACGACCACGTCCAGCACGGCCTCCGCGCCGGCTCCGAGGTCGAGTGCGGCCCGGCGCTCGGCCACCACCTCGCCCGTGAGGTCGACGAGGACGGCGCGCAGTTCGTCGCGGTCGACCTGGAGTCCCACCGCGTGCCCGGCCTGAGGCACCAGCCGCAGCGCGGTACGGGGCTTGCCGCCGGTGGAGGCCTGCCGGCCCGCCTCGGCGATCAGACCGTCCTCGCGCAACCGGGCGGTGATCTTGCTGACGGCCTGCGGGGTCAGCCCGGTGCGCTCGGCGAGTTCGAGACGGCTCATCCCGGCCCGCCCGGCCCCGCGCAGCAGGTCGAGCAGCAGCGCGGCGTTGTGGCTGCGCAGCGAGAGCAGATTCACCCCGCTGACCGCACCGCCCGGTCCCGCGGCCCTGATCCCAGCCACTCGGCACTCCTTCACCCTGTTCGCCGCGTCCCGTTCCGCCCCGCGCGGGTGCGCCCGTCGCGTCCCCCACCCCATTGTCCCCCGCGCTTGCACTTTGGCAACAGCGTTGTTTAAGTGGAGGGCATGACTGGCACAGGTGCTGACACCTCTCTCCGCCCGGACTCCCGCCGCGAAGGCCCCTTCCGCGTGGGTCTCGTCGGCTACGGCCTCGCGGGCTCCGTCTTCCACGCGCCGCTGATCGCCGCCACCGAGGGCCTCGTCCTCGACACGGTCGTCACGGGGAACCCGGACCGGCAGGCACAGGCGCGGGACGAGTTCCCCGGCGTGCGGTTCGCGACGTCCCCCGACGAGCTCTGGCAGCGCGCGGACGAGCTGGACCTGATCGTCATCGCGTCCCCGAACAAGACGCACGTCCCGATCGCCAGGGCGGCCCTCGAAGCGGGCCTGCCGGTGGTCGTCGACAAGCCGATCGCGGGCGCGGCGGCCGAGGCCCGCGAGCTGGCCGCCCTCGCCGACGAACGCGGCCTGCTGCTCTCCGTCTTCCAGAACCGCCGCTGGGACAACGACTTCCTGACGCTCCGGAAGCTGATCGTCGACGGCGAACTCGGCGACGTGTACCGCTTCGAGTCCCGCTTCGAGCGCTGGCGCCCCGAACTCAAGGGCGGCTGGCGCGAGTCCGGCGACCCAGCAGAGATCGGAGGTCTGCTGTACGACCTCGGCAGCCACGTGGTCGACCAGGCGCTCGTCCTCTTCGGCCCCGCGGCCACCGTGTACGCGGAGTCGGACGTCCGCCGCGCCGGCGCCGAGGCCGACGACGACACGTTCATCGCGATCACGCACACGAACGGCGTCCGCTCCCACCTCTACGCCTCCGCGACGACGGCCCAACTCGGCCCGCGCTTCCGGACGCTGGGCTCGAAGGCCGGTTACGTGAAGTACGGCCTCGACCCCCAGGAGGCCACCCTGCGCGACGGCGGACGCCCGGTCGCGGGCGGCGAGAAGGAGTGGGGCGTGGAGCCGGAGCAGCTGTGGGGCCGCGTCGGCTCCGGAGAGTCCCCGCTGACCGGCGGCGGCACCCCGGTCCCGACCGTGCCGGGCGCGTACCCCGCGTACTACGCGGCGGTCGCCGAGGCCCTGCGCGGCACAGGCGAGAACCCGGTCACCGCGCTGGAGGCGGCCGCGGCCCTGGACGTCCTGGAGGCCGCGTACCGCTCGGCCCACGAGAACGTGACGGTGACCCTGTGAGCACTCCCACGCCCTCCACGCCCTCGCCGGCGCCGACCGTCGCCGAGTTGGAGGAGCAGGAGCGAAGCCTGACGCTCCCCCGCTTCACCCACGACGACGCGTGGACCCTCGGCTCGCTCCTCGTCGAGCTGGCCCGCGAGCGCGGCGCGCCCGTCGCCATCGACATCCGCCGCGGCGGCCAGCAGCTCTTCCACGCCGCGCTCCCCGGCTCGACCCAGGACAACGACGCCTGGATCGACCGCAAGCGCCGGGTCGTCGAACGCTACGCCGCCTCGTCCCTCCTGGTCGGCACCCGCTTCCGCGCCAAGAACACGACGTTCGAGGACTCCTCCCGCCTGGACCCCGACACGTACGCGGCCCACGGTGGAGCGTTCCCGATCACGGTCAAGGACACAGGCGTGATCGGCACGGTGGTGGTCTCGGGCCTCCCCCAACTGGAGGACCACGCCATGGTGGTGGAAGCCCTGACACGCTTCCTGACCGAGTAAAGGGGCGCGGGGAACGGCGCAATCTTTCAGGGGGCGCAGCCCCCAAGGGGCGCGGGGAACTGCGCGACCAGCCACGACGGCGCCGCAGCCGACAACGCGCCGACGTTCCCCGCCCCCGCCGAGTTCCCCGCCCCCGAGTGGAACGCCTACGCAGGAGCGAAAACCTGCCGCTGCCGCCCCAACCCCCCGATCTCCAACTCCACGACATCCCCCGCCCGAAGGAACGGCTTCGGCTCAGGCATCCCCAAAGCAACCCCCGCAGGCGTCCCGGTGTTGATGACATCCCCGGGATAGAGAGTCATGAACTGACTCACGTACCGCACCACTTCCGCGACGGAGAAGATCTGATCGCCCGTGCTGCCGTCCTGCCGCAACTCCCCGTTCACCCACAGCTTCAGCCCGAGCGCCTGCGGATCCGGCACCTCGTCGGCCGTCACCAGCCACGGCCCCAGCGGATTGAACGTCTCGCAGTTCTTCCCCTTGTCCCAGGTCCCGCCACGCTCGATCTGGAACTCCCGCTCGGACACGTCGTGCGCGACCGCGTACCCGGCGACATGCGCGAGCGCCTCCTCGCGCGAGCCGAGGTAGCGCGCCGTACGCCCGATGACGACGGCCAGCTCGACCTCCCAGTCGGTCTTGACCGAGCCACGCGGCACGAGCACCGTGTCGTGCGGCCCGACCACCGTGTCCGCGGCCTTGAAGAAGATCACCGGCTCGGCGGGCGGCTCGGCCCCCGTCTCGCGCGCGTGGTCGTGGTAGTTGAGGCCAATGCAGACGACCTTGCCTATCCGGGCGACCGGCGGCCCGACCCGCAGCCCGTCCGCGTCGAGCGCGGGCAGTTCCCCGGCCTCGGCGGCGGTACGGATCCGGCCGAGCGCCACGTCGTCGGCGAGCAGCGCCCCGTCGATGTCCGGCACGACGCCCGACAGGTCCCGCAGTACTCCCTCGGCATCGAGCAGCGCGGGACGCTCGGCCCCCGCCGTACCGACTCGCAGCAGCTTCATGAGCAGTGTCTCCCTTGATCGCGGGCGGCCGACCGATGGGTGCAGCCATCGGAGGACTGGTCGATCCTCCAAGGTCGGCGTCCAGTCCGCAATACCCGGTTCACGGACTGGACCGTCACCACGGGAGCCGGTCCGTCGACCGCGAGGACGGGCACGTCCGTCAGCCCATGACCGCGGCGGCCGGCACGGCCCCCGGCATGTCCCGGTACAGCACCGCCCGCTCGACCGCGCTCCAGGTCGTGCTGGTCACCACGTACAGCGCGGCGGCCAGCGGCACGAACGCCACGGTCAGCAGCGTGAAGAAGGACATCAGCGGCATGATCTTGGTGATCGCTCCCATGCCCGGCACCGCCTGCTGCCCCTCGCCGGATGCCGAGGCACCGCCCGCGTTCGCCGCCGCCCCCGCGGCCATCGTCCGCTTGGTCCGGCGGTAGTTGAAGGTCGCGACGACGGCGACGATCACGAACAGCCCGATGTACACAAGGCCCTGCGCCCCGAGGACCCCGCCGTCGCCCAGCGCGTCCGCCCACCGGTCCCCCAGCGGCGCCGCGAACAGCTTGTGGGCGAGCAGGGAGTTCGCCTCGTCGCCGATCCGGGAGTTGGAGAACAGGTGGTAGAGGAGGAAGAAGGCCGGCAGCTGGAAGAGGCTCGGCAGGCACCCGGAGAGCGGGGACACCTTCTCCGCCGCGTGCAGTTCCATCACCGCCTTCTGCAGCTTCTCGGGGTTCTTGCCGTGCTTCTTGCGCAGCTCGGCGATCCGCGGCTGCAACGCGGCCCGCGCCCGCTGCCCGCGCGCCGAGGCCCGCGACAGGGGGTGCACGAGGAGCCGTACGAACGCGGTGAACAGGACGATCGCGGCGGCCGTCGCCGAGTCGTGGAAGAGCGGGCCGAGCAGATCGGCGAGTCCTTCGACGAGGCTCGCGAAAGCGGACATGAAGGTGGCGAACATGGGTGAGCCCTCCGTGGGTCTCGTGGTGCGTCGATGCCGAGGAGATGTGACGTGGCGGCACGTGCGTCGCAGTGGGACGTGACGTGCGTCGGCATGACGACCCGCGAGGGGCACTGCGCAAGCAGGCGGAGCAGGAGGAACAGGAGGAACACGATCAGGAGGATCGGGTGAACGCTGCTGCGGAGTCCCTACGCGGCCGTCAGGAGGGACCGGCCCGGGGCGCGGGGACGCCTGCGCCCCCGCGCGTCGGGATCGCGCTGCGGCAGGAACGCCGTGCGCTGCTCACGGTCGCGCATGGCGGTGCGGACCCGGGTCCGGGGCACGGCGGGCGCGAGGCGTGAGGAGATCAGGGAACAGGCGGCGAGCGCCGACCCGGCCGCGGCGGTCGCCGCGAACGTGACGGCGACGGCTCCGGAGAGGCTGCCGGTGTCCAGGAACGCCACCTGCAGAAGGAGGACGAGCAGCAGGACGGCGGGCTTCACGTGCGCCCAGGTCCGTGTCATCGACTGCTCCCTCCCCTCTGTTCCGCGACTCTGTTCCGCGACGGTCCGCCATGATCGGCGATCACCCGCAGCTTCTCCGCGCTCCATGGCCTCCTGCCGTTATACAGGATGCGCCGCCGGGGGCCGCCGGACGGACTCCAGCAAGCCCGTAGTACCCCAGGGGCATAGTCGGTACCCTCCCAGCGGGGAACGCGTGGAACGCGTGTGCGGATGGGGGCGCTGATGGGATACCGGAGACCCGTGCGGCTGTTCACGGGTGTCGTGGCCACCGGGCTGTTACTGGGGGGCCTGGGAGCCTGTTCGGGGACCGGAGGTGACGGGTCCGCCGGATCCACCCGCTCCGGCTCGCCCCCGAGCCCGGCCCCCACCACCACCGGCTCCACCGGCGCCGCCCCCAGCGCGAGCGCCACCACCCTGGGGTTCACCCCCGATCCCGACCGCGCGCCGAAGACCCGCGCCGAGGGCCTGCGCCTGGCCCGCGCGGTCGCGGCGACGCCCACCAACTGGGGCCCCGGCTTCGTACGGCGCAGCCCGTACGAGAGCGACCCCGGCTCCTGGCCCGTACTCGACTCCGACTGTGTGTGGGAGCGCGAGCCGCTGCCCTCGACGGTGCTCGCCAGCCTCACCCGCAACAGCGAACTGCCCGCGGAGGGCGGCAAGGGCCCGATCCGCGTCACCGCCGTCGTCACCGTGCACCGGACCGTGAACGACGCCGACTGGGAAATGGCCGGCATGCTGGAGGAAGCGCTGCGCTGTCCCGACCAGCAGCTCCGCCAGGGCGAGCGGATCACCGGACTGCTCTCGCAGGGCGCGGCCTACGGTCTGCTGGCCAACTTCACCTCCGAGGACTCGCTCACGGAGGGCGGCAAGTACTACAGCGACACACTCGGCGGCCCCCACTACTACTACTGGGTGCAGAGCCGGCTGGGCCAGGTCACCGTGGCCGTCGTCGGCCGGGGGGCGAAGGGGCGCTCCGACGACGACGTCGACTCCGCGCTGCGACAGGGAGCGGGTCAGATGCTGAGCCGCGTCGAGACCGAACTGGAGGCACCGCAATGAGCGGGCCGCTGCTCCCCACCGACCCCGCACGGATCGGCGGCCACCGGCTGCTGGCCCGGCTCGGCGCGGGCGGCATGGGCGTGGTCTACCTCGGCCGTACCGAGGCCGGCGCCCTGGCCGCCGTCAAGGTCGTCCGGTCCGAGTACGCGGACGAGCCCGACTTCCGTGCCCGCTTCCGCCGGGAGGTCGAGACGGCCCGCCGGGTGAGCAGCCCCTGGGCGGTGCCGGTCACCGGCGCGGACCCGGACGCGGACGAGCCGTGGCTGGCCACCGCCTTCGTACCGGGCCCCTCGCTTGAGGAGTCGGTCGTCCGGCACGGCCCGCTGCCCACCCGCAGCGTGCTCGCCCTGGCCAGGATGCTCGCCGCCGCGCTGCGCGAGGTGCACGCGGCCGGGCTGGTCCACCGCGACGTCAAGCCCGCCAACGTCCTGCTCGCCATGGACGGCCCCCGCCTGATCGACTTCGGGATCGCCCGGTCGACCGACGGGACCGCGATCACCTCCACCGACCTGGTCGTCGGCACGCCCGGTTTCCTCTCCCCCGAGCAGGCCGAGGCGCGCGGCGCGGCGGTGGGCCCGGCGAGCGACATCTTCTCGCTGGGCTGTCTGCTGGCGTACGCGGCGAGCGGCCGGCCGCCGTTCGGCTTCGGCACAGCGGACGCCCTGCTCTACCGCACGGTCCACGACGAACCGGACCTGTCCGGCGTCCCCGCCGCCCCCACCGACGCCGACGACTCCACGGATTCCGCCGACTCCGCCGATTCCGCCGGTGGTGTCGACCTGCTGACGCTGCTGCGCCTGTGCCTGGCGAAGGACCCGGCGGACCGTCCGACGGCCGAACAGATCGACACGGTCCTGCTGGTCGAGGACGCGATCCCCCGGGGCGAGCAGATCGCCTGGCTGCCCGAGGACGTCGTACGGGGCATCGCCGACCGTTCGGCCGAGATGCTGGCGCTCCCCGACATCGAGCCGACGGCCGCCGGAACCCGGACCGGGGACCCGGAAGGCACAGGGGGCACTGGGGGCACTGGGGGCACTGGGGGCGCGGAAAGCACAGTGGGCTCCGGGGGCTCGGGCGAGACCAAGGACATGGCGGCGGAGCCCGCGTCCCCCGGCCGCCGACGGCTGCTCCTCGCGTCCGGCGCGGCGCTGCTCATGGCGGCGGGCGGTACCGCGGCCTGGGCGGCCCTGCGCGACGACGACCCGGGTACGCCGGGGACCCGCCGCTGGGCCATCGGCGTACAGGCGGATCTGAGCGGTGCCTCCCGGAAGGCGGGCGAGGCGCAGGTGCGGGGCGCCCGGCTGGCGGTCGAGCAGTACAACTCCCGTAAGGACAAGCCCTTCGAGCTCGCCCTGAAGGCCGTGGACGACGGGGGCAGCGCGGCGGGGGCGCCGGGCGCGGCGAAGAAGCTGATCCAGGACACCGACGTGCTCGCCGTGCTCGGCCCCACCAGCGACGAGGCGGCCGTCGCGGTCCTCGGCACGTACGACGAGGCCCTGCTGCCGTTGCTGTCGGTCTCGGCCGGAGGGCTGCTCCTGACCTCGAAGGAGTACCGGTCCTTCGTGCACTGCCGGCCCAGCGACGCGGCCCTCTCCCTCCCCATGAGCGTCTATCTCATGAAGCACACGAAGGCCACGGAGCAGTCGGCACCGGGAGCGGGAGCGCTGCGTGCCGGTCTGCTCCAGGACCGCACCGGGCAGACGTACGCCCAGGAGTCCGCCGGGATCAACGCCACCATGATGCGCAGTCTGGGCCGCCCGGCCTACCCCCGGGTGATCCCGGCGGGCACCGAGGACGTGGGACCGGTCGTCACCGACATGCTGCGGGCCGGGATCGGCTCGTTCGTCTACGCCGGATACGCGCCGGGCGCGGCCCGGGTGGCCCGGGAGCTGTCGGCGGCCGGTTTCGACGGACCGCGGCTCGCCTCGCAGGCCGTGATCGACCCGGAGTTCCTGAAGAGCGCCGGGGAGGCCGCCGAGGGCTGGCTGATGACCGCGTCCTTCGTCGACCCGGCCTCCGTACCGGCCGCGAAGGCCTTCACCGCCGCGTTCCGCAAACGCTACGACGCCGCGCCCGGCTACTACGCGGCCGAGGCGTACGACACCGTCAACCTCGTCGTCCAGGAGCTGCTGAAGGCCACGAACGCCAAGAACAAGCAGGTTTCCGCCCGTCCCCCGAGCCGCAAGAAGCTCGTGGAGCTGCTGCGCGCGAGCCGCTACAAGGGCATCACCAAGGAGTTCTCCTTCAAGCCGGAGGACGGCACGTTCGCCGGCTGGGGCATCTTCCTGCACCAGGTCGAGGGCGGCAGGTTCCGCTACCTCGGCGAAGCCCCCTCCAAGGTGTAGCGGTGAGCGGAGCACACGCGGAGGGGTTCGCGGGACTGCGCCCGCTCAGGCCCGGCGACCCGCTCTCCGTCGGCGGTCACCGGCTGCTCGGCCGGCTCGGCGCGGGCGGCATGGGCGTGGTCTACCTGGCCCGTTCGGCGGGCGGGACGCTGGTCGCCCTGAAGGTGATCCGCGCCGAGTACGCGGCCGACCACGACTTCCGGACCCGTTTCCGCCGCGAGGCCGAGGCGGCGGGCGGGCTCACCGGACGGTGGGTGGTGCCGGTCACCGCGGCGGAACCGGCGGCCCGCGAACCCTGGCTCGCGACCGCCTTCGTACCGGGCCCGTCGCTGGCCGAGGCCGTCGCGCTGCACGGGCCGCTGCCGGACCGTACGGTACGGGCCCTGGGCGCGCGGCTGGCCGAGGCGCTCACCGAGGTGCACGCGGCGGGCCTGGTGCACCGGGACGTGAAGCCGGGCAACGTCCTGCTCGCCCTGGACGGACCCCGGCTGATCGACTTCGGCATCGCGCGCTCCACCGGCGCCACCGCGCTGACCGCGAGCGACGTGGTGATCGGCTCGCCCGGCTATCTCTCGCCCGAGCAGGCGCGGGTACGGGCCGGTGGCGACGGCGTCGGCCCGCCGAGCGACGTGTTCTCGCTGGGCTGCGTGCTGGCGTACGCGGCGACCGGCCGCCGCCCGTTCGGCACCGGCACCGTGGCCGCCGTCATCTTCCGTACGGTCCACGAGGAACCGGACCTGGACGCCGTGCCGTGGACCCTGGTCCCGCTGCTGACCGCCTGCCTCGCCAAGGACCCCCGGGCCCGGCCCACCGCGCAGGAGGTACGGGACGCCCTGACCGACGAGGGCGGCCCGGAGCCCGACTGGCTGCCGCCCTCGCTCCCCCGGCTGATCGCGGAACGCTCGTCGGCCGTCCTGTCCCTGCCCGACCCGGACCCCGGCCCGGTACCGGGTTCCGGCCCCGTCACGCTCGTACAGCCCGACGACGACGTACCGGAGGCGGCCCGCCCCGGCCTCTCCCGGCGCCGTCTGCTGACGCTGGGTTCGGCGGCCGGGGTCGTCCTGACCGGCGGCGGCCTCGCGGCCTGGGCCGCCGCCAGGTCCGCGGCCGGCCGCGACGGCTCGGCAGGCTCGGGGCCGCTCCCCCGGTACGTCATCGGCCTGCACGCCGATCTGTCGGGACCGGACAGAGCGACGGGCCGGGCCCAGGAACGGGGCGCGCGGATCGCCGTGTCGGACTTCAACGCCGGCTCCGCCGACTCCGGCTCCCGTGGCTCCGAATCCCGTACCTCCGGCTCCGGCTCCGGCTCCGGCTCCGGCTCCGGCTCCGGCTCCGGCTCGCAGGGTGGCCGCTCCTTCGATCTCGCGCTGAAGGTCTTGGACGACGGCGGGAAGGCGAAACGGGCCGAGGAAGTGACCGCCGGTTTCGTCGCGGACCGTGACGTGTACGCCGTCATCGCCGCGACCGGCGCCGCCGCCACCGAGGTCGCCGTGTCCCGCTACGAGAAGGCACTGCTGCCCCTGGTGTCCGTCTCCTCCGGCGCCGATCTGTACTCCACGACCACCACCCGCGCGTACTTCCACCTCAGACCCGACGAATACGCCCTGGCGACGCCCTTCATCCACTACCTCAGCCACACCGAGAAGAGCCGCAGGACCGCACTCATCGACGACCGGGCGGCGAGCAGGACCAGCTGGCAGATCGTCAAGGACGTGAGCGCGTACCCGCCCGCCCAGGGCACGACCACGACCTACACCGTCCCCGCGGACAGCGAGGACTTCGACCCGGTCGCCGCCGCCGTGCTCGCCGCGGACGCCCAGGCCGTCGTCTACGCCGGCACCTCACCGCACCGGGCCGCCCGCTGCGCCCGCGCCCTGGCACGGGCCGGTTTCCGGGGCACGCGGATGGCCCCGGAACCCGTACTGCAGACCGCGTTCCTCAAGGAGGCGGGCCCGGCTGCCGAGGGCTGGTTGATCAGCACGACCTATGTGGACCCGGCCGAGCTGCCGACCGCGGCGCGCTTCGTGGAGACGTACCGGAAACGCTTCGGGGTACGCACGGTCGAGCGGTACGCGGTGGAGGCGTACGACGCGGTGCTCTTCGTCGCGCAGGCCATGCGCGAGCTGGGCAGTGTCGAGCCCGAACGGGGCGCACTGGTCCGCAGACTCCGCCAGACCACCCACCGGGGCCTCGCCAAGACCATCGAGTTCGACCCGGTGACCCACGAGTTCCGCTGGGTCAACAGCCTGTTCCTGCACCGCGTGGAGAACGGCGCTCCGGTCTTCCTGGGCCACTACGACAAGGCGAAGAAGCCCTGATCGAGGAACTGAGGGATCGAGGGACTGAGGGATCGAGGGACTGAGGGGTCGAGGGCTAGCGGGGCCGCACGGAACGGAGCTTCCCCCAGACGACCAGGCGGTACTTGGAGGTGTACTGGGGTGTGCAGGTGGTGAGCGTCAGATAGTGCGCGGGCTCGGTGTACCCGTACGCCGGCTTGACCGTACTGCGAGGAATCGCCCGTATCGTCCCGCCGTCCCCGGGCGAGGTCCGCGGCAGCGTCCGGTCGACGGCGTACGTGTAGACGGCGGCCCGGGTCTCGACCACGACCCGGTCCCCGCGGCGCAGCCGGTCGAGGTACCGGAACGGCTCGCCATGGGTGTTCCGGTGCCCGGCGAGAGCGAAGTTCCCGACGCGGCCGGGCTGGGCGGTGTCCGGATAGTGCCCGACGTACCCCTTGTCGAGCACACCGGACTTCCCGACCCCTTCGGCGACGGGCACACGGAGCCCGAGCCGGGGAATGCGGAGGACGGCGTAGGCCTGGTCCCAGCGGGGCGGTGAGTCGGTGCCGGAGCGGCCCTCGCCGGAACCGGAACCTGAACCGGAACTGGAACCTGAACCGGTACGCGACGCGGGAGGAGCCGCGCCACTCTCTCCGGACGCCACCCCGTCCTCACGGCCGCCCTCCCCCTCCTTCTCCCCCTCCGCCTCCCACTCCCGTTCCAGGGCCTGGACCTTGCGCTCGGCGCCTTCCCTGGCCTGCCGGTTGGTCCACCACAGTTGATGGGCGACGAGGAGCAGGAGGACGACACCGAGGGTCACGACGACTTCGGCGCCGTTCCAGAGGAGCCGGGCGTACCGCGCACGCCGCCGCCGACCCTGCTGATGGACGACGGGAACCCGCACGCGCGCGCCTCCTGCCAGGGACCGGGGCTCAGGGACCGGGCCCGCACGATAAGGGCTGGGCCCTCAACTCACCATCCCCATGAACGCCCGGCCGCACAGCAAGCTGAACCGGCAGCTGGACAGGCAGCTGGACAACCAGCTGAACACTGCGCGCCGATCCGACCCCTGGCCTGCACATACCTCACCTCTGTCGGCGGTCGGCAGTACGGTGTCACTCATGCGCCCCGACACGTCTGCCGAGTACGTCGACCACAACGCCGAAGCAGCACGCCTGGAGCGGACAGCCGGCCTGTATCCCGAGGACGCCGAACACCTGCTCGTGCAGGCGGCGGCCCACCTCGAACTGGCCGACGACCGCCCGCGAGCCACCTCTCTCTACGACAGCCTGCTCTCCAGCACGACCCCGCTGGAGAACCCGTTCCTGGTACGGGCCCTGAAGGCGGCCAACCTCTGGGAGTACGGCCACGAGGCGGAGGCCAGGGCGATCATCGAGGGCGTCCGCGCCGCGGCACCGCGCGACCCGGCCCCCTGGGTGATCGTCGCCGAGTCCCTGGAGTCCCACGACGAGCTGGAGGCGGCGCAGGAGACGTTCACGGAGGCGGCGGTCCACCTCCTGACCGACGTCCCGGAGCCGCCGTACGCGACGCACCCGGTCCTCTTCGGCCGCCATCGCGTACGCCGCATGCTGGGCCTGTCCCACGACGACTGGGACTCCCTCGCGGACACGCTCAACTCCTCCCCGGTCACCCTGGACGAGCTGCACGACCCGAAGCGGGTGTGGTCGCTGGGCTCGGACAACCCGGCGGAACTGCAGGCGGAGATCAGCCGCCTGCGCGCCGAACTGGGCACGTTCCGCGAGGCGTTGTCGCGCCCGTTCCCGGTGGCGGTCCTCCACTGGCCGGCCCCCGAACTGACCGAACTCCTGACGGCGTACCCGGACCTGTCCACGGAGTACCCGTCCCACGAGGACCACCTGTCGACGATAGAGGCCTCCCTGCGCGAACTGTCCGCCTCGGGCACCCCGAACCTGGGCATCGTCACAGGCACGGTCCCGTCGTACGAGGCCTTCGCAGCCTCGGAACTGGCATCCCCGAGCGAAGCATCGCTGCTACCGCAGTACGCGACGACGCTGGCGGCACGGGGCCGCGCTGTGGCTTGGCCGCCGGAGCGGGGGGCGGGGTGTTGGTGTGGGTCGGGGCGGGGGTATGGGGAGTGCCACGGCAGCGATGCGTGACCTGATTTCCCCCACTACGTAGCAGTGTGCAATCGAGGGAGTATCGGGTGGCGGAGCCGGGGGATCTGGCGCAGCCGGACGCGGGTGTCTATGAGCAGCTCATCACTGAAAGTCTTCACGGTCAGATAGAGCAGCTCGAAGCATCGGGCTGGAAGGCGATCCACGAGGAAGTCAGTGCGCAATCGGCTCCGCATGTACTCGCTCGCTACATCGCCGAAGCTGTGGGGCGGAGGCTGAGCCGCCTACCGCACGACAAGCGAGTCGCCGCCGCTAACCAGATCCTGTCGTCGCTCGATGAGAGTGCGCCGGAGCCGGACGAGGCTGTCGGCGCCATCATGGACGGCCCACGGCAGCTGCTGTCCCTCGCGGAGCAAGAGGCGCCGGGCGTTTACGCACTCCGCCCCCTCACGCCTCTGTCAGAGACGGCACTTATCACCAACGCCTCGGATGACCCAAGTCTGGGCGCGGAACTACGAGCCGAGTTGGCTACCGCGGACAGCGTTGACCTCCTGTGTGCCTTCGTGAAGTGGTACGGCATCCGCGTACTGGAAGATTCGCTCCGGGCCGCTAAGGAGCGGAACGTACGGATTCGCGTCATCACGACGACTTACATCGGTGCCACCGATCGACTCGCACTGGACCGCCTGGTCCGTGACTTCGGTGCCGAGGTAAAGGTCAACTACGAGATCCGGTCTACGCGACTGCATGCAAAGGCATGGCTGTTCCGACGCAACAGCGGTTTCGACACCGCGTATGTCGGCAGCTCGAACCTGTCTAAGGCTGCGTTGCTCGACGGCTTGGAGTGGAACGTACGTCTGTCGTCGGTGGCAACCCCCGCGGTCCTGGACAAATTCGAGGCAACCTTCGACGCGTACTGGAACGACATCGCCTTCGAGTCCTACGACCCTGACGGTGACGGTGAGCGACTCGATCGAGCTCTAGCTCAAGCAAGCGGCACAGGTTCCGCCACCGATCTGCAGATCAACCTTTCCGGACTCCAGGTACACGCCTTCCCACATCAGCAGGACATGTTGGAGCGCCTCACCATTGAGCGTGAGCTTCGCGACCGGCACCACAACCTCCTCGTCGCAGCCACCGGCACGGGCAAAACAGTGATGGCGGCTCTGGACTACCGGTCCCTGCACGAGAAGTTCGGCAATGGGAAACCGAGGCTTCTGTTCGTCGCTCATCGCAAGGAGATCCTGCGGCAGTCGCTGCGCACGTACCGCGAGGTACTAGACGACGCCTCTTTTGGAGAATTGCTCCATGGCGGCGAGGACCCGAGGGACTGGGACCACATCTTCGCCAGCGTCCAATCGCTAAAGGTCGAGCGGCTGGAGCGACTCGCGTCCGACCACTTCGATGTCATCGTCATCGACGAGTTCCACCACGCCACGGCTGCGACGTACCGACGAGTCCTCGACCACTTCAAGCCGAAGGAACTGCTCGGTCTCACTGCCACACCCGAGCGGATGGACGGACGAAACGTCCAAGATGAGTTCTTCGAAGGCCGCATTGCAGCAGAGATGCGGCTGTGGGAAGCCCTTGAGAATGACTTGCTGTGCCCCTTCCACTACTTCGGCATCCCGGATGGCACAGACCTGACTCGTCTCGGGTGGCAGAAGGGTACGTACGCGGAACAAGAACTCAGCAACCTCTACACGGGCCACCACGCCCGCGCCCGCATCGTGATCAAGCAAATCCAGGACAAGATTCCGAACCCAGGAGTCATGCGGGCCTTGGGTTTCTGTGTGTCCAAGGCTCACGCTCACTTCATGGCCGACTGTTTCCGCACGTCGGGGTTCCAAGCCGTGGCGCTCGACAGTGACTCGCCCACCGCAGTGCGTGCAGATGCTCTGGCCGACCTACGCGACGGCAAACTTCAGGTGATCTTCTCCGTCGACTTGTTCAACGAAGGGTTGGACATTCCGGACGTCGATACTCTTCTGCTCCTGCGTCCCACCAACAGCGCCACGATCTTCCTTCAGCAGCTAGGCCGCGGCCTACGCCGCACGCAGACGAAGCCGGTACTCACCGTCCTGGACTTCATCGGCCAGCATCGGGCGGAGTTCCGTTTCGAGGAACAGTTCCGAGCCCTGACGAACCTCACACGGAACCGGCTCGTAGACCACATCGAGCGAGACTTCCCACAGCTCCCCTCCGGGTGCCAGATCATCCTGGAAGGGAAATCCAAGGACCTCGTCCTCGACAACATCCGCACACAGCTGGGCGCCACGATCAAGACGTTGGCGAACGAGGCCAAGTCGTACAGCACACCGCGGCTCGCGGACTATCTCCGCGAAAGCCGCCGAGAGATCAAGGAGCTCTACAAGAGCGACAACTCCTGGACGGCAGTTCTGCGCAAGGCCGATCTCGTCGAAGATCCGGCGCCCACGAGGGAAGCGGCACTTCTCAAGCGCGTCCACGCGTTCCTACACGTCGACGACCCCGAGCGTGCCGGCGCTTACCTTCGGCTGCTCTCGGATGACGCACCCACGTACGCAGATCTAGCTCCCCTCGACCAGATGTACGCCCGCATGCTCTTCTTCAACCTGTGGGACAACGCCGGGGGCTTCACCAGCTTCCAAGAGGGCCTGGAATCGCTACGCACGCAAAATATGTTCCGCGATGAACTCCGACAAGTACTGTCCTACGTCATCGATCGCTCCGATCACTTCCCGATCCCGCTCGCAGGCCCTCACCATGATGTCCCCTTGAAGGTTCACAGCGCCTACAACCGTTCTGAGATCCTGGCCGCCCTCGGCGTTGCCCGCTTCGGCGGCCAGATGCCGAGGTCCTTCGCCCAGGGCGTGCAGTACGTCAATGAGATCCAGACTGACGCCCTGTTGATCACACTGGAGAAGAACGAAAAGGACTTCTCCCCCACCATCCGCTACAAGGACTACGCGCTGAGTCCCGCTCTCTTCCACTGGGAATCGCAGAACGCAACGGCGGAGAACTCCCCGACCGGCCTGCGCTACCAGCGACACGCACAGCAGGGCAGCCACATCCTCCTGTTCATGCGCCGCTACAAGAACAACGACATCGGCAAGTCCCAGCCCTGGATGCTCCTGGGCCCGGCAACATACGTGGAGCACACCGGCAGCAAGCCGATGGCGATCACTTGGCGCCTGAAGCATGAGCTTCCGGCCGATGTGTGGACGTACTCAGCGATCGCGGCGGGTTAAGAGACCGCCAGGAGACGCGTCTCAGCGAAGCAACAGGCACCGCAGCTGAGCCAGGCTTCAGTGGCGATGTCAGTGCCGTCTGGTCAGATAGTCCTACTAGTGACGCTAGAGGGCTGGAGTGCTGAAGTGGCCGACGCACGAGACTTGATCGAGCGGATAGGCAAGCTACGTCCTGCTCAGCGAACTACAGGTCAACCGCTGCATCGTCCGTTGCTGCTCCTGTGGGCCATCGCCCAAGCCGCACACGGCCGTCCGCGTGCGCAACCTTGGTCGGTGGTCAAGGATGCCGTGGGGCCGCTGCTCAGCGAGTTCGCCGGTTCGGCTGACGGCCAGCAGGCTGCGTTGTATCCCTTCTGGGCTTTGCAGCGGGACAAGTTGTGGGAAGTGACGGATCCCGCCGACCTCTCCCTCACGAGCCAAGGGCGACGCCCCACATTGTCCGCGCTGGACGAAACCGACCCGCTTGCTGGGCTGCCGGAGGAGGACTACGACCGGCTGAGTGGAGACTTTGAACTAGCGGCACGAGCTGTCGGCACCCTGCTCGTACGGTTCTTCAACCCCACGCCCCCGCGGCTACTAGAGGCTCTAGAACTGCAGGAGTTGATGGCAGGCGAGATCACCGCCCACCTGCAACCTCTTCCCGGGGAGCCGTATCGGCATCGCGGCGCCATAGCCGACGTCTACGGCGGAAATCGTGTAGGAGGGATCACGCCGCTCGCGGACGGCCTCCTCAGCGTCTACTCGGACGACAAGGGCCCGTACGACGATAAGCGCATCCCTGGGATGGACTGGATCGCTTACACAGGCGATGGCCTGTCTGGCGACCAAACGCTCTCCGGGGGCAACCGCACCATGGCGCGGCACCAGGAACAACGGAAGGCCTTGCGGTATTGGCACAAACCGCACGGCGGCCACTGGACGTTCGAGACTTGGGCCGTCATCGTTCAACGCCGTCGCCGCTGGGGCCACGGCCAAGACAAACAACCCCGACGCGAGTTCGTTTGGATACTGGCACCAGTTCCGTCACCGGCGCCCGACACCTGGCTTGACGAGGTCGCCGAAGCTCTGAACCAGGATGACGGTCAGCTCCACGACGACTCTGTCGACGTGATCCCCATGGAAGTGGACCTGCCCGCGGAGTCGCTGCGAACCAACGCTCGGCAGAAGTACAAGAAGCTGACGGCAGCTGCTCGCCGGACGGCAGCTAACCGAACGCGCAGCTCGAAGCTAAGTCGGGTGGAACGTTACCTGCGCTCACCTGCTGCTCGTGAAGCCGTGATCCTCCGCAGTGAAAACCGCTGTGAAAACCCCTCCTGCATGGGGCATCCGCTTGAGCGTACGGACGCTGACGCGCCCCTCCTGGAGGTCGATCACGTCAACGGCTTGGCCCGCACGGGGCAAGACATCCCCGAAGTCATGATCGCCTTGTGTCCGAACTGCCACGCCCTCAAAACACGAGGAAAAGAGCGCGTCGCGCTGCAGAAGAAGTTGCTGGTGGTTGCTCGTAACCGCCATCAGGCTTTCTTGCAGGGGTAGCAGCTCCACGGGGCATGCTGCTTCGACGCTTGGGCACCTCCCTGATTCCCATGAGCTGTAGGGAGGCCCGCCTCCAGTTCGCACCACGTCACCTTCCGATCGGCAAGAAGTTGGACGCCCCAGCGAGCGGTGATCGCCCCGACCAGAGCCATCCCCCGGCCATTCTCGGCGTCCGACGTCGCGTCGAGCAGAATAGGGAGGGCGCGGGTGTCGGGGTCGTGGACCTCGATGCGCACATGCGTGCCGCTCACCGAGATCACGAGTCTGGCCGGTGTGCCGGGCCCGACGTGTGTGATGACGTTCGCCACGAGCTCGCTCACACACAGTTGAGCCTCGTCGATCAGTTGCCCCAGTCCCCATGCTTCCAGGTGCAACCCCGTGAAACGGCGCAGGGCGGCCACCTCCTCCGGCTCTGCCATGAAAGCCAAGTCCCACAACTTCTGGGACGTGCACGAGTCCTCGATCACAGGCTCCCCTCTCAGACTCCGTCGGCACCGTCACTTCACTGCCTTATGGAGTCGATCAAACACGCACAGTGAGTGGCGTCGATCGTCAGAATGACGCCTGCGTATCCCGAAATGCAATGTGCACGGCGGGATTCCCACTTCCGAGTGATTGGCAAGCAAGCCTCTTGGCACGAGACTGAACGCCGGTTACTGCGAAGGGTCCTGGGAATGGCGGGTTCACCGACGGCACGTCGTCGTCGCCTCTCGATCGAGCTGAAGAAGTTGCGCGAGGCCAATGCCCTCACCTGTGCGCAAGTGGGCGCGGCCTTGGACTGGAGCGGCTCCAAGGTCAATCGGATGGAGACGGGGAGCGGCAGGGTCCAGCCGTCCGACATCGATGCGCTGTGCCGCTACTACGAGACCGATGACGAGTTGCGGGAGTTCCTGAAGTCCCTTGCGCGGCAGGCCAAGACACGCGGCTGGTGGCAGGAGCACGGCACAGGAGTGCCCCAGTGGTTCTCCATCTACATCGGCCTGGAGCAGGAGGCCTCCACGTTCCGCCAGTACCAGTGCGAGCTGCTCCCCGGGCTCATGCAGACTCCGGCATACGCGGGCGAACTACACACGACGGGGGCCCATCTGCCGGCCCAGGACATCGAACGGGCCGTGCGCGTACGCATGGAGCGCCAAACCCTGCTGACGCGCCCCGGAGCCCCGGACGCCTGGTTCGTGGTGAACGAGGCATCCCTCAGGAATGTCATCGGCGAACGGGCATTGATGAAAGAACAGCTCGAACGCGTACTGACGGCAGCCGCGTTGCCGAGTGTCACTCTGCAAGTCCTACCGTTCGATTCCGGCACCTACCCGGCCACCGGATCGTTCACCATGCTCGGCTTCCCCGACCAGGAGGATCCGGACATCGTGTACCGGGACGGCATCACCGATGCCGTCTACCTCGAAGGGGAGCATCATGTGCGTGAGTACGTCAGGGCGTTCGATGGATTGCGGGCCGCCGCCTTGAGTCCTCAGCGCTCTACCCAGCTGATCGAGTCCGTCCTTAAGGATTACGCAGGATGAAGATTGCACGGCCTGCCACCGACGCTCCCTCGTCGTGGTTCAAGTCCTCCTACAGCAACGGCGCGGGCGGTGAGTGTGTCGAGTGCGCCCACGCCGTCGACACAGCCCTCGTGCGCGACTCCAAGAAGGCCGAAGGACCCATACTCTCCGTGCGTGTTCACGCTTGGCGTGCCTTCATACGGGATTTGTAGACCGCTGGTGCTCGGCCAACAGGGCAGCGACTGCCGGCACGTCCGCGAAATCCCGCAACCGACCGAGAATGACGCGCAGCCGTTCCATCACTCTCTTTGACGATGTGTCGGAACCAAGGGAGATGACACGCTCGGCTACGGCTGCTGCCTCTTCCGGTTCGTTGGCGTCAGCCAGGGCGACGGCGAGCCAGGACAAGTACAGAGCCATCTCCCGGGCGTGTGTCGCGTCGTAGCCGCCAAGGACTTTCCGGAGCAGCGGCACAGCACGTAAGGGCCGGTGAAGCTCTGTGTAAACGCGTGATTCCATCACCTTGAGTTCACCGGCGTCCACCCAATACAGGTAGACGGGTGACTCGATTCCCTCGTCGTCCTCGCTGAGCGCCTGTTCGGCCTCTCCCAATGCGCGCATGGCTTGTTGTTCGTCGGCTGCGCCCCCGGACTTCGTGTGAGCCCATGCCACACGGTCCAGGTACAGTGCACGAGCTTTCGGGGGTGCTTCGGCGCCAGCGTCGTTTAGGGCAGCACGGGCCAGCGCCAGCCCTTCGGTCTCTCGCCCTGTGTTGCTCATCTGGTAGGCGAGTGATCCGGCGAGATTCCCCGAAAGTGTGTGGTCTTCGGCTTGGTGCGCAGCACTGATCCCCAGCCGGTAGATCCGCTCTGCCTCCTCGTGCTGCCCGGCATCGCTGGCGATCCACCCCGCGATCTGTGCCAACTCACCGATTTGACGGAGAAGTTGCTGCCCTACCTCACCGGTGTGTGAGCTTTCCCGGTACAGCTTCACCGTACGTCTCAAGTCTCTGAGTGCGGGCCGGATCAGGTCTCCCCCCGCGAGCACATCATCAGCAAGCCTGAGCCCGTGCACCCGCTGTTGCAACTCGTTGACGGTGCCCATTCCGATGCGTCGCCCCGTACCGTATTCCAACGGACTCAGCGGGTCCCCTTCGGGCAGGAATTCAGCGAGAGTCGGTACGGCAGGCTCAGTCGGTTTCTGAAGGGCACCGAGAGCGTCCACGTTCACGCCCAGCGCGGTGGCGAGGAACGGCAACCATTCGCGAGGCGTGCGCTTGCCGGTCTCCCACCGGCTGACCTCTTGCCGTCCGACTGGTTCGCCGCATACCCGCGCTGCCTGACAAACCTCACGCGCCAGCCGTGCCTGACTCCACCCCCGCTGTTCGCGTAGGTGCCGAATGTTGGCCCCGATGCTGCTGCCCATGTGCCGATTCTGGCCGACAGCCGGCCTACACGGGGCCACTAGTCGCTGATCGACGCGTAGAAGACGCTTGCTCCAGAGCCGAGCCGACGAAATGCCGGGGTGAGGGCCGCAACAGGAACCTTCGCGCTGTAGGCCCGGGTGCTGATGTCACCGGACCGCCCACCTGCCATCGTCGCCCCGGCCTCCTGAATCACGAGACGACCCCCGCAAGGAGTCCTGTAATGAGCGCTGCCCAAAATGCACTCAAGTTTGCATGGTTGGAGGTCACGGGACTGTGCAATGAGTTCTGCGATCACTGCTATGCGGACTCTTCGCCCAAAGGGACGCACGGCGCCCTGAGCGTTCAGGACTGGTCGCACGTCATTGACCAACTCGCGGACCTCGGAGCACTCGATGTTCAGTTCATCGGTGGCGAACCAACCCTGCATCCGGGCCTTCCGGCTTTGATTCGGCACGCTCATGGCTCAGGACTCTCCGTCGAGGTGTTCTCCAACATGACGCACATCCGGGACGAGCTGTGGGAGACGTTCAAGGAATGCGGGGTCAAACTCGCCACGTCGTACTACTCCGACACAGCGGAGGAGCACGACTCGGTGACCCGGCTCAGGGGTTCACACAGGCGAACGCGGACGAACGTGGAAAAGGCGCTGAGCCTCGACATCCCTCTTCGTGGCGGAGTCGTTGCGGTCCGGGAAGGCCAACGCGTCCGTGAGGCGGCAAGAGACCTGACGATGCTCGGCGTGGGCATGGTGGGCGGTGACAAGACCCGGGCATTCGGACGGGCGAGTAAGGGTGCTGCCCCGACGATCAGCGATCTGTGCGGTCACTGCGCTCACGAGAAATGCGCAATCGGTCCGACCGGTGACGTGTGGCCGTGTGTCCTGGGCCGGTTCCTCACCATCGGAAACGTACTGAGTGCTCCTCTCCCCGAGATTTGGGGTGGAGAACGAATGACAGCGGTTCTCTCGGACATCACTGCCATCCACGGGGAAGGTGCGCAGTCCTGTACTCCGCCTCAGTTCTTGCCCATGTGCGGCCCGTGTGGTCCATGTGTTCCCTCAGTCGGGCACTGTGACCCCAGGGAAACGGACGGCGTCGCTACGATCGGCGTACCGGCCAATCCGTTGCGATGATCAGGAGCCCGCACATGGACGACCACGGAGACGACTTCGGGCCGTGGGGCCGGGAGGGCGGCAACAACGCCGTACAGCGGACCGACGAGGAATGGGCCTCGATTGCGCGTTACGTCCGGCATGCGGCAAACAAGTTGGGGCCACAGCTTCCGTTGTGCCTTCCCGGTGAACCGCAGGAATGTGGGCGGACCGCTCAACAGCATGTGCTGGCCTGGTCTGCGCACCTCAAGGCCGTAGCTCATCACCTCATGGAGTTGTCCACTCCGAGTGAGGCACGAGGCGCATTCGCTGCCGGACCTCTGTATCAGCGGCGATTGGCTGAGTTGAGGAAACAGAGCGCCACTGTTCCTACCGGCCACTGACCCCCGTGCCTACGGCCACCCCTGAGTCCGGGGTGGCCGTAGGTGGGTTTCGGTGGGACCCGCCTGCGAAGTGGCTCTTAGGCCGCGCGCTTCTTGGCAGTGTCGTGCCTCCACGGGCCGTGTAAAGGGCGGCCTGCGGCCGTCGCCTGCGGCGATTGCGCTTCGCTTCACCCTTGACTCGGCCCGCTCCAGCACGGGTGAGAAGCGAGCGCGCGGCCCGGAAAAGCGGGGGCCCGCTGGGTGGGATGCGAGCGGGTTGGTTGGGCTGTGGGGCGGGGTTCGCGGTCGCGTCTCGCCAGCACGCCGGGTTGGGTTAGCGGCTTTCGGTGGGGTGGCCGCGTGGGGGGATGTTGGGCCCCTCGACCCGCGTCTGATCCGCCGCCTTTCCTTTTCGTTCCCTCTCGGTATTGGTGCCCGGAGGGGTGGTGTCCGGTCCGCTCGGGGATGATCTGTCCCATGGGGCACATGGGGCATGAGAAAGGGCGCGGGGCGGACATGGACGACGCCCTGGCGTGGGACGAGCGGTTGGCCTGGGCGTACGGACTGATTTCGAAGAATCCTGCCGAGCGGGCCGTCGCACTCGATCACTTGGCCTCCGCCCAGAAGACGGCGGAGGAGGCTGTGGCGCGCTTCAACACGACGTTGATGTCGCTGCAGGAAGAGGGGGTGGAGGAGCCGTACGAGGTTCCGGCTCTGCGGTCGGCCTGGGAGGAGCGGTTGCGGGCCGCGGCCCGTTCGCTGCCCGACGGTGTGTGGAACAGCCTGGATCACGACGACATCGCCGAGTGGCCGGGGCTGCCCTACGCCCTGCTCTTCCTGGAGTGGGAGGCCCGGTATCCGGACGAGTGGACCCTCGCCGCCAAGGAGTGGGGGACGAAGGAGAAGCTCATCCGGGAGCTGGCCGTGGACTCCGTCGGGCGGGATCCGGTGGCCCGGACCAAGTTGATCGACCTGGTGGAGATCGTCGTGCGGCGGGCCTATCGCTGCAAGGACCGCGAGTACGTGCGCGTGGCCCGGGTCGTCGACGGGCCTCCGCTGCGCGTGCGGCTGGAGGCGGCCCGGCGTTCGGAGAATCCGTGGGCCCGGTTGCACGCCGGGTACGTGCTGTGGCTTCTCGATCGGCCCGACGTGCCGAACAGCCCCATTGTCTGGCGTACCTGGCTGGCGGACGCCCAGCAGTGAGCAGCCGAGCGACGGCAACCTTTCCCTCGTCTGCTGCCACCCCTCTCTGACATCCCCCCATCTCCCTTACAGGGAAGGTCAGATGAGCCGCAACAGCAGCAGACGCAGTAGCAACAGCAGTGGTAGTGGCCGTGGCCAGGTAGGCAGTCGTCGGCGGTTCCTGGTCGGTTCTGCCGGGGTCGTCGGTGGTGGGGCCCTCGGGGTGCTGGGGCTGCCCGGGGCCGCGCACGCCGCCGCCGCGGCGACCGGGACCCTCTACATCGCCAGTGACTCCACCGCCCAGACCTACAGCTCCGGCTACTACCCCCAGGCCGGCTGGGGCCAGAAGCTGTCCTCGTACTTCACGTCGAACATCACCGTCGCCAACCGTGCCATCGGCGGGCGCAGTTCGCGTTCCTTCATCGAGCAGGGGCGGCTGGCCGCGATCCATCAGGTGATCAAGGCCGGCGACTATCTCTTCGTGCAGTTCGGGCACAACGACGCCACCGTGGGCAACGCGGAGCGGTACACCTCCCCCGCCGACTACAAGGAGTACCTGCGCAACGACTACATCCGCGGCACCCGGGCGCGCGGCGCGACACCCGTCGTCGTGACGCCCGTCTCGCGGCGTTCGTACGACGCGACCACCGGGAAGTTCAACGTCTCCTTCCCCGCGTACGTGGATGCCGCGAAGGCGGTCGCGCAGGAGGAGGGCGCTCCACTGGTCGACCTCTCGGCGTCCAGCCGCGCCTATCTCGACGGGATCGGCGTCGAGGCCTCCAAGGGGATCTTCCTGTGGCTGACCGCCGGGCAGTACCCGAACTTCCCGAACGGGGTGCAGGACAACACCCACTTCCAGGAGCGCGGCGCCGTCGAGATGGCCCGCCTCGTCGCCCGCGCGGTGGCGGGGCTGGGGCTGCCGCTGTCGGGAGAGGTGGTCCCGGGCCTCGCCCGATAGGGCGAGTGGGCGAGTGGGCGGGGCGACGGACCGGCGGGCTAGTCTCGGCTGACCGGCGGACGTGGCCGCCTCGGACGTGACCGCCGGACGTGGCCACGTCGGGACTCGACCGTCGGACGCGACAGCAGCAGGAGGCAGTGATGGCGAAGGTACCGGCCGCGGTGGTGGCCGCGAGTGGGCTCATCGGCGGGTACGGGGTCGCCCGCTGGACCCGCAAGCGGCAGCTCGGCGGGGTCGTGCTCGCCGCCGCCGGGGCAGCCGCCGCCCAGCAGTGGCGGCAGCAGGCCGGCGGGCGGGCCGCCGGGGCGCTGACCGCCGCGTATGTGGCCGCCTTCGCCGGATCTCATCCGCTCGCCAAGAAGGTCGGGGCGTGGCCCGCGGTGTTCGGGGCGGCCGGGGCCGTCGCCCTGGCGTCGTGGGCCGTGGCCGACCGGCGGAGCTGAACTGCGGGCTGAATCGCGGGCTGATCTGCGCGGTCGACCTGCGGGCCGACCCGCGGGGCTGGGACCCGGCCCCGCCGCCGCGCCACCCACCCCGGTTCAGCCCTGCCGGGCCCCGCTCAGCCGGGCGTGAGGGGAGTCCGTCGGCCCGGCGAGAACGGTGTCCGTCAGCGGGCCGGAGCCGGTCTCCGCGCCCTCCGGCGCTCCCCGGAACGCCCTCCGGTACGCCTGCGGGCTCGTCCCCACCACCCTCTTGAACCGGTCCCGGAAGGCCGTCGGCGAACCGAACCCCGCCTGCACCGCGATCCGTTCGACGGGGTGGGACGTGTTCTCCAGGAGGTGCTGGGCCCTGCGCACCCGCGCCCGGTGCAGCCACTGCAGCGGCGTCGTGCCAGTCTGTTCGCGGAAACGGCGGTTGAGCGTACGGGCGCTGGTGCCCGCCCGGGTGGCGATGTCGTCCAGCGTCAGATCGCGGCCGGCGTTCTCCTCCAGCCAGTTCAGCAGGGGTTCCATCGTCGTGCCCGCCGGGGCCGGGGGCTGGGTGTGGACGATGAACTGGGCCTGCCCGCCCTCCCGTTCGAGCGGCATGACGGACATCCGGGCCGCGTGGGCGGCGACGGCCGAGCCGTAGTCCTTGCGGATCATGTGCAGGCACATGTCCATCGCCGCGGCGGCGCCCGCCGAGGTGAGGAACTGGCCGTTGTCGACGTAGAGGACGTTGGGGTCGACCGCCACCTCCGGGTGCATCGCCGCCAGGTCCGCTGCGGCGATCCAGTGCGTGGTCGCCCGCTGCCCGTCGAGCAGCCCGGTGGCGGCGAAGATGAACGCGCCGACGCAGATCGAGGCGATGCGCGTACCGTTCGCCGCCGCCGCGCGCAGGGCCTCGGCGACCCCGGGCGGCAGCGGGGAGGTCGGGTCCGTGGTGCCGGGCACGATGATCGTGTCCGCCTCGGCCAGCGCCTCAAGCCCGTACGGCGCCCGCACGGTGAACGCCCCCGCGCTCACCTCCCCGGCCGGCGAGCAGACCTTGATCCGGTAGGGCGCGCGGCCGTCGGGCAGCCGGGCCCAGTTGAAGGTGTCGATCGGGGCGGACAGATCGAACGGGATGACCTGGTCGAGCGCCAGTACGGCCACGGTGTGCATGGCAAAAGCATAGGCAGGCCACGGATTCCGGCCAAGCGGCGGTCAGGGAGCCAGAGCCCCTGTGCGGCGCGCATGCAGGGCTGCGCCACGGCTGGCGAGAATCCGTTGAAGGCTGGCGATACCGCCACTTCCCGAAGATCCGGTACGCCGCCTACCGTCCCCTCGTGACCAAGTTCCTCCTCGTCCTCCATGTCCTCGTCGCGATCGTCGCCGTCGGTCCCGTCACCGTCGCGGCCAGCATGTTCCCGCCCAGCGCCCGGCGGGCCCTCGCCGAGCCGGACGATCCACGGGCCACGGAGACCGTGCGCCTGCTGCACCGGATCTGCCGGGTGTACGCGGGCCTGGGCATCGCCGTTCCCGTCCTCGGCATGGCCACGGCTCTCAGCATGGGCGTGCTCTACGACACCTGGCTGATCGTCTCGATGGTCCTGACCGGGATCGCGGCGGCCGTCCTGCTGGCGCTGGTGCTGCCGCGCCAGGAGGAGATCATCGAAGCGGTGGAGGCGGGGGCCGCGAAGGCACCCGAGGCGGCGGAAGTGCCCGGCGCGGCGGGCACGTCCGCCGCCGGCGCGTCCACGGCGTCCGCCGCGTCCGTCGTGGTCGCCGTGGACCCCCGGGTGACGGTCCGGCTCGCCATGTTCACCGGCATCTTCAATCTGCTCTGGGCCACCGTCACGATCCTCATGATCGTGCGGCCCGGGTCCACGACGGGCGCCTGACGCTCACACCCGCTGCTGGTGCCGGGGCCTGGGCCGGGGATGAGCCTGAGCCTGAGTCCGGGGCTGGTACTGGTACTGGGACTGGGACTGCGGCCGGGACTCGTGGGCGGACACCAGTCCGTCCAGCGACTCCTCCGCGTCCGCCCTGAGCCGCCGGCCCACGGACGTCGCGACGAGCACGCCCGCGGCGATGACGAGTGTGGACGACGCCCAGATCAGCTGCCACGGCCAGCCGGGCACCTCGGCCGGTTCGGGCGGCTCCGGGTGTGTGTGGAACGAGAGGTACATGAGCGCGGCCGGCGGCACCGCCACCAGCAGCAGGGGCCAGGCGAGGGCGTCACGGTGGCCGAAGTAGACGGCCAGCAGGAGCAGCAGCACGGCCAGGGCCACGACTCCGACGACGGTCACCGGCGTCGCCTCCGTGGTCGAACCGGGCGACGCCGGGTGGTCGCGCAGATCCCGGGGGAGGCAGAGGAGGTACGCCGCCGAGGACAGGGCGGCACCCAGCAGGCGGGTCGGCCAGCGTTCCGTCCAGGGGCGCTTCGACAGCGGGCCCAGCAGCTTCTCGGTCATGGGAACAAAGGTCCCTCTGCCGTACACAGGGCCGACAGAGTACGCGTACTCAGTTCCCGCCGGTTCCTCTGAGTCCCGCTCCTCAACCGCCCCCTCCCCCCGCCGCCCGGCGGCTAGGAGGCTTCCGCCGTCGACAGGGGGCTGGCGATGTCCTCCAGGGAACGGCCCTCCGCCCGTACCGCGAGCAGTGCCGCGACGAGGCCCGCCGCGCACATCAGCCCGGCGCCGATCTGGAAGGCGAGGACCGTGTCGCCGACGACCCCCGTGCTGGTCAGCTCCGAGAAGATCAGCGGGCCGCTGATACCGCCCGCCGCGGTGCCGACGGCGTAGAAGAAGGCGATGGCCATCGCGCGGGTCTCCATCGGGAAGATCTCGGAGACCGTCAGATACGCGCTGCTCGCGCCCGCCGAGGCGAAGAACAGGACCACGCACCAGCAGGCGGTCAGGGTGGTCGCGGTCAGCGAGCCCCGGTCGAAGAGCCAGGCCGTGCCGAAGAGCAGGATGCCGGAGAGCAGATACGTGGACGAGATCATGATCCGGCGGCCCACGGTGTCGAAGAACTTGCCGAGGAGCAGCGGGCCGAGGAAGTTGCCGACCGCGATGACGGCGAAGTAGTAACCGGTGTTGCCGGTGGGGACGTCGAAGAACTTGGTGAGGATCGCGCCGAAGCCGAAGGTGATCGCGTTGTAGAGGAACGCCTGCCCGATGAAGAGGGAGAGGCCGAGGACGGCGCGCTTGCGGTACGTCGTGAAGACCGTACGGGCGATCATGCCGAAGCCGATGCTCTTGCGCTGGTGGATGGTGATCTCGCCCGCGGGCGGTGGCAGGTCGCGGCCGGTCTCCTCCTGGATCTGCCGCTCGGCCTCGGTGACCAGGCGTTCCGCCTCGTCGCCCTTGCCGTGGATGAACAGCCATCGCGGGCTTTCGGGGACGTTGCGGCGGACGAGCAGGATCACCAGGCCGAGGACGACACCGAGGAGGAAGGTGAGCCGCCAGCCGACGTTCATCGCGAACAGGTCCGTGTTCAGCGCGACGATCGACAGGAGCGAGCCGGCGATCGCGCCCAGCCAGAAACTGCCGTTGATGATCAGGTCGACGCGGCCGCGGTACTTCGAGGGGATCAGTTCGTCGATCGCCGAGTTGATGGCCGCGTACTCGCCGCCGATGCCGAAGCCGGTGAAGAAACGGAAGAGGAGGAACCACCAGGTGGAGAAGGAGAGCGCCGTCATGGCGGTGGCCGCGAGATAGACGGCCAGGGTGACCATGAACAGCTTGCGGCGGCCGAACTTGTCCGTCAGCCGGCCGAAGAACAGGGCGCCCGCGCAGGCTCCGGCCACGTACAGGGCGGCGGCGATGCCGGTGACCTGGGCGGCCGAGATGGGCAGTCCGCTGCCTTCCTCGGAGAGCCGGCCGGCGATGTTGCCGACGACGGTGACTTCGAGGCCGTCCAGGATCCAGACCGTGCCGAGCCCGATGACGATGGTCCAGTGCCAGCGGGACCAGGGCAGGCGGTCCAGTCGGGCGGGCACGGCGGTGGTGACGGCTCCGGTTTCCGCGGACCCTGCATCGGTGACGGCCATGGCACCCCTCCTTGCGGCTCGGGAACATCTCCCCGAGTTCCCCGATCCACGGAGCTCTCACCTGACCGGTGGGGGGCGCTCTGCGGGTTGCGCGTCGGCTGCGGGCCGGTGGGGGCCGTTCGCGCAGTTCCCCGCGCCCCTTAAAAGCTTGTGCTTCGGCCGCGGGTCGGTGGGGGTTGCCCGCGCCGTTCCCCGCGCCCCTAAAGGGGCGCAGCCCCTCCAAAGGGGCGCGGGGAACGGCGCAATCTTTTGCCTTTAGGGGCGCGGGGAACTGCGCGACCAGCCACGACGCACCCGCGGACGACGAACAACCCGCGGAAGCGAACCCGTCACGCCCCCAGCGCCTTGGACACCGCATAGATGAGCAGGCCCGCCAGCGAGCCGACAACCGTGCCGTTGATCCGGATGAACTGCAGATCCCGCCCGATGTGCGCCTCGATCTTCCGAGACGTATGCTCCGCGTCCCACCCGGCGACCGTCTCGGTGATGAGCGAGGTGATCTCGTCCCGGTACGTCGTCACGACGTACACCGCCGCCCCCTCGACCCACCCGTCGACCTTGCCCTGCAGCCGCGCGTCGGTCGCCATCCGCGTCCCGAGCGACAGCAGCGACGCCCGCACCCGCAGGCGCAGCTCACTGCGCTCGTCCTCTGCCGCGGACACGATCATCTGCCGTACGGAGGACCAGGCGGACGCGATCAGGTCCTGGACCTCGCCCCGGCCGAGGACCTCGCGCTTGAGGTTCTCCACCCGCGCCCGCGTGTCCGTGTCGGACTGCAGGTCGGAGGCGAAGTCGGTGAGGAACCGGTCGAGGGCGCCCCGCGCCGGATGGGCCGGCATGTCGCGCATCTCGGTGACGAACCGCAGCAGCTCCTTGTAGACGCGCTCCCCGACCCGCTTGTCGACGAACCGCGGGGTCCAGCCGGGGGCGCCGCCCTGTACGGCGTCCATCACCTGGTCGTTGTGGAGGACGAGCCAGTCGTGGGCGCGTACGCAGATCAGGTCGACGACCCGCCGGTGGCCGCCGTCCGCGACGACCTTCTCCAGCGTCTTCCCTATGCCGGGGGCGATCTCCTGGGCGTCGGCCCGCCGGTTGATGGCCTCGCCGACGACGGCCTGCACGTCCGAGTCGCGGAGCACCGCGAGGGCTCCCCTGAGCGCGGTGGCCAGCTCGTCGGTCACCCGGTCGGCGTGCTCGGGCAGGGCCAGCCAGGTACCGAGCCGGCTGCCGATGCCGACGGCGCGCAGCCGCTGCCGTACGACGTCCTGCGAGAGGAAGTTCTCGCCCACGAACTCGCCCAGCGACACGCCGAGCTGGTCCTTCTTGGTCGGGATGATCGCGGTGTGCGGGATGGGCAGGCCCATCGGCCGCCGGAACAGTGCGGTGACGGCGAACCAGTCGGCGAGCGCGCCCACCATGCCGGCCTCGGCGGCGGCGGCCACGTAACCCGTCCAGGCGCCCGCGCCGGAGTTCCCGGCCCACTTGGCGAGTACGTAGACGAGAGCGACGAACAGCAGCAGTCCGGTCGCCATGAGTTTCATGCGGCGGACACCGCGGAACTTCTCCTCGTCGGCGGGGCTGAACGAGTTCATCGCCCGGTTCGGCGCGGCACGGTCGGGCCCTGCGGCTCCCGTGGCTCCCGCGGCTCCCGCGGCTCCCGGGGCGGACCCCTCGGTCCCGATGGCGCTCGCGGGGTTCGTGGGGTTCGCCACACCGTCGGCGCGGGAAGGCTGCCCTTCCGGACCCGTTTCCCCTGTTTCGTCCTCTTTCGTTCGTTCCATCCGCTCCATCCGTTCCCGGTCCCCCATAACGCATTGTTCCAACCTGACCGACTCCTGGAACGGAACAGGAGTTCCCCGCGTCTGTCCGGGCGGGGGATTTCACCGGGACACCGGCGTCCTGGGGTGTCCCGAGGGGTCCTGTCGGGTTCCTCCCACGCCATGCCTCATCATGGGGTCATCACACCGGAGCTCCGGGCTCCCACTTTTCCGAGGAGATACGCACCGCATGACCAAGCGTCACGGTTATGCCTTGCTGGCCGCGATCGTCGCTGTGATCGTCGCCATTTCGACCGCCATATACGTCGGAGTCGCCGCCGACGACGGCGGGGAGACCACCGCGGTCGTCGGTGGCCGGACCCCGCACAACTCGGCGGCCCCCGCGTCCGTCGGCACCTGGGTGGGCGCCTGGTCGGCGTCCCCCGCCGGATCGGAGCCGGGCACCGAGGCGAACGGCATGGCGGGCCGCTCCGTACGCAACGTGGTGCACGTCGGCGTCGGCGGCACCGCGGCCCGGATCACCCTGTCCAACCTCTACGGGCAGCAGCCGCTGAACATCACGCACGCCTCGGTCGCCGTCGCGGCCACCGCGAACAACGCCACCGCCGCCGCCGACACCATGCGGCGCCTCACCTTCGGGGGCCGTCCCTCGGTGGTGGTGCCCGCCGGGCAGCAGGTCGTCAGCGACGCCGTACGGCTGCTGGTCCCGCACGGCAGCGACGTGCTGGTGACCACGTACTCGCCGACCCCGTCCGGACCCGTCACCTACCACCCGCAGGCGCGGCAGATCTCGTACACCGCGGAGGGCGACCGTACGGAGGACGTCAGCGGGGTCGCGTACACCGGGCAGACGCCCTACTGGCGGTATCTGACCGCGCTGGACGTGCTGAGCAACGAGTCGCAGGGCACGGTCGTCGTCATCGGCGACTCGCTCACCGACGGCGTGACCTCCACCGTGGGCGAGAACCGGCGCTGGACCGACGTCCTCGGCGAGCGACTGCACGCGGACGGCTCGGACGGGCCCCGCTACAGCGTGGTCAACCAGGGGATCAGCGGCAACCGCGTCCTGGCGAGCGGGCTCGGGCGGCCCGCCGAGAACCCGAGCGGGCTGACCCGCTTCGACCGTGACGTGCTCGGCCGCACCAACGTCAAGGCGGTCGTGATCGCCCTCGGCGTCAACGACATCCTGCGGACGCCCAACCAGACCGACGCGAACCGGATCACCGCGGGGTTGCGTGAACTGAAGCGGCAGGCGCATGCGCGGGGGCTGCGGGTCGTGGGGGCCACGCTCATGCCGTTCCAGGGGCATCGGGGGTACCGGGCGCATCTGGAGGACACGCGGCAGGCGGTCAACGCGCAGATCCGGGCGGGGAAGGTCTTCGACGACTACGCCGACTTCGACGAGGCGTTGCGTGATCCGTACAACCCTCGGCGGCTGCGGTCCGACTACGACTCGGGGGATCATCTGCACCCGAGCGACCGGGGCTACAAGCGCATGGCGGAGATCTTCGACGTCAACACACTGAAGGGCTCGGCCCCGGCCCAGCTTTAGCCCTGCCGGGCGGGGCTTGTACGTAGACCGCGCCCCGGTGGGGGCTGATCGCGCAGTTCCCCGCGCCCCTTGAAAGCTTGTGCTTCGGCCGCGGGCCGGTGGGGGTGGGCCGCGCAGTTCCCCGCGCCCCTTAAAGGCTTCGACTGCGGGTCGGTGGGGGTTGCTCGCGCCGTTCCCCGCGCCCCTGAAGGGGCGCAGCCCCTCCTAGGGGCGCGGGGAACTGCGCAGTCTTTTGGCTTTTAGGGGCGCGGGGAACTGCGCGGCCAGCCACGACGCACCCGCAGACGACGAACAACCCGCGGAAGCGAAGGGGGCCATGAGGGGGCACCCACTCTCAGTCCAGGCCCGCCTCCAGTTCGTCCCGCCGCGCGGCCTTGCGTTCAAGCTTCTCCCGCCGCCGCTCCTCCCGGAGGCGAAGCCGCTCAGCCTTCGAAAGCTTCCGCTCCACCCCCACCCCGCCCCAGAACGCGAACCCGGTCACGACGACCCGCGGAGCGCCCGGCGCCCCCGCCACGCCCTCCTGGCCGTGGTCGAACCCGCCCATGATCCCGATCCCGCGGACCACGACCTCGACCCCCGGCGGGACCACGACGTTCAACCCGCCCATGACGGCGACGCAATTGACCACGACCTCGCCGTCCGCGAAGTTCGCCTCGCGCAGGTCCACGACTCCACCGCCCCAGAACGCGAAGCAGTTGAACCGTTTCGGCACGGTCCAGCGCCCCCTGCGCTCGAACCCCGACATGACCGCGACGCCCCACCGGGACGTGCCCTCACCACCGACGATCCGGCTCGACCAGTTCCCCGTACCGACGGCGCCCGCGGGCCGCTTGACCATCGACACGGCGGGAGCGGGGGCCGGGACGCCCGCCGCGGGCAGATCCCGGGTGATCGGCTCCAACTCCCCGTACGTACGCGCCTTGTACGTGGCGTCCAGCCGCTCCTCGAACTCCGCCATGTCCAGGCGGCCCTCGGCGAGGGCGTCCCTCAGCACTTCGGCGACCTGTTCGCGGTCGGCGTCGGAGGCGCGCAACTCGGGGAGTGAGGCGGAAGGTTCGGCCGGGAGTTCGTCCGTCATGGACAGCAGCCTACGAGGTTGCCTTCCCCGCGTACATGCGGCTGATGACCGCCTCGATGTCGGGTTCCCGCACCGACAGGTCGACCAGCGGATACTCCGCCGCGATCCGCGCCACCAGCGGCGCCGCCGACTGCGCCGCCGGGAAGGCGAGCCACTGCCGGGGCCCCTCGACCTTCACCACCCGCGCCGACTCCACGTCGATGGGCGGGAGTTCGCGCTCCAGGTCCACGACCAGGGTCCGCTCGCTCTCGCCGATCTCGTGCAGCCCGGTCAGCGCACCGTCGTACATCAGGCGTCCGTGGTCGATGACCATCACCCGCCGGCACAACTGCTCGATGTCGGAGAGGTCGTGGGTCGTGAGAAGCACGGTCGTGCCGCGCTCCGCGTTGAGGTTCCGCAGGAATTCCCGCACCCGCACCTTGCTGACCACGTCGAGCCCGATCGTCGGCTCGTCCAGGTACAGCACCTCGGGGTCGTGCAGCAGCGCCGCCGCGATGTCCCCGCGCATCCGCTGCCCGAGCGAGAGCTGCCGTACGGGCACGTCCAGCAGTTCGCCCAGTTCGAGGAGTTCGACGCACCGGTCGAGGTTCTCCGCGTACCGGGCGTCGGGAATCCGGTACATGCGGTGCATCAGCCGGTACGAGTCGATGAGCGGGAGGTCCCACCACAGGGTGGTCCGCTGCCCGAAGACCACGCCGATGCGCTGCGCGAGCCGGGTGCGTTCACGGGAGGGGTCGATGCCCGCGACGCGCAGGCGCCCGCCGCTGGGTGTGAGGATGCCGGTGAGCATCTTGATGGTGGTGGACTTCCCCGCGCCGTTCGGCCCGATGTAGCCGACCATCTCACCGCGCGACACGGTGAAGGAGATCGAGTCGACCGCCCGCACCTGCCGCCGCTCGCTGCGCAGGAAGCCGGTCTTCTTGCGTACGTCGAAGACCTTCTCCACGCCGTCGAGGCTGATGAAGTCGGAGTCCGGGTCCGAGTCGGTCACGCCGGTGTCCGCGTGAGTGGATTTCATGTGCGGTCAACTCCCCGTGCTGCGGTACGAACGAAGGCCCGCCCGCCATGCGAGCCCCGAGAGCCCGCAGCAGGCGAGGGCCACGAGTGGCGGCAGGAACGCCGTCCACTGCGGCAGGTCGAGCGGATACGGCAGCCCGAGCACGTACAGCGCGGGCAGCCAGTTGACGAAGGCCAGCGGCAGCACGAAGGTCACCCCGCGCACCAGGTCCTTCGCGAAGACGGTCGGCGGATACTGCAGCAGCGTGGTGCCGCCGTACGTGAACGAGTTCTGCACCTGGGACGCGTCCTGCGCCACGAACTGGAAGGCCCCGCCCGCCACGAACACCGACGAGAAGATGGCGGCCCCGCTGACCACCATCACCGGCATCAGCAGCACCTTCGCCGGGGTCCAGTCGATGTCGACCACGGCGAGCGCGTACCCGAGGACCAGCAGCCCCTGGGTGATCCGGCCCAGCCGCCGCAGCGCGAACCGGTCGGCGGCGACCTGCGCGAGCACCGGCGCGGGGCGTACGAGCAGGGTGTCGAGCGTGCCGTCCCGCACCCGCTGCCCGAGCCGGTCCATCGAGCCGAGCGTCAGGTCGGCGACGCCGAACGCCGCGGTGGACAGCCCGTACAGGAACGCGACCTCGCCGAGCGAGTAGCCGCCGAGCTGGTCGACGCGCGAGAACATCAGCAGGATCGCGACGAAGTCGAGCACGGTCCCGGCGAAGTTGCCGAAGAGGGTCATCGCGAAGGACGCGCGGTACGCCATCGTCGAGCGGATCCACATCCAGGCGATCAGCCGGTAGGCCCGCAACCCGTCCACCAGCCGCGATGCGTACGTCGGCGCGGACCCGAAGCCGTTGTCGGGCCCGGGGCCGGAGCCCGTACCGCTGCCCGAGCCGGTACCGCCGCCGGAGCCGGTCTTCTCCCTCAGGTCAGCCACCCTGGACCACCACCCTCCGTGTCGCCGCCGACTGGACCAGACGGCCCAGCGCCAGCAGCCCGACGGCCCAGGCGGCCTGGAAGGCGTACGTCCGCAGCAGCGCGAGACCCGTGCGCTCGCCCAGCAGCACGTCCGCCGGGGCCTGGATCAGCGCGGACCAGGGCAGTACGCGGGCCAGTTCGCCGAGCGCGCCCGGGAAGACGTTCAGCGGCAGGGTCATCCCGGAGAAGAACAGTCCCGCCAGGACGGCCAGTTGCTGCACCCCCGCCCCGTCCATGAACCAGAAAGCCGCCAGCGCCACGAGGTAGCGGATCGCGTAACTCACCAGGACCCCCAGCGCCACGGCGACGAGGAACGCCAGCCAGGTCCCGGCGTCCGCCGGCAGCGCGAGCTGGAACACGAGCCCGCCGAACACCATCGGCACCACCCCGCGCCCCAGCAGCTGGAACGCGGCCCGTCCCGCGTCCGCCGCCAGCCACCACGCCTGGAGGTCCGCGGGCCGGTAGAGGTCGATCGCGATGTCACCCGTACGGATTCTCTCGATCAGCTCGTCCTCGAAGCCGCCGCCCATCACCGCGACCACCGCCAGCAGCCCCTGCCCCACCCACACGTACGTCACCGCCTGGGCCTGGTCGTACCCGCCGAGCCCGGGCCTCTCGTCCCACAGCGCGATGTACGTGTACGCCAGGATCAGCCCGAAGACCGTGTTGGTGAACACGCCCGCGGCGGTGGCCACCCGATAGGTCGCGTACCGCCGGAACCCGCCCGCCGCGACGGCCCAGTACAACCTCCACGCCCGCACCACGAACCCTCTCCAGCCGTTCTGAGCCAAAGCGCTGGAGCCTAGTCCGGGGTCGGCGCCGCGTGCCAGGCATTTTCTCCTGGGACGCGTGCCACACACTGGGAACGATTCGCCGGATGGGACAGTCTTCAAGGGAGGGCGCAGCAGGCGTACGAGGGCGTACCAGACGTACGACGTGAAACGGGAGCACGGCACAAGATGAACGACCAGCCGCAGCCGCAGCAGCCGAGCGAGGGCTGGGCACCACGAGATCCCGACTCCGCCCCGGCGGGCGCGTCGGACACACCGGGCGCGTCGAGCGCGTCGGGCGCGTCGAGCACACCGGGTAAGCCGAGTGAGCCGGGTAAGCCGGGTAAGCCGAGTGAGCCGGCCGCACCGGCCGCACCGGGCGGGTCGCCTGACGACCGGGACGCACCGGACGACCCCGCCGGCCCGGGCCCGCGCGACGACGCGACCGTCGCGCTGACGGCCGCGTCCGTCGACGCGGACGCCGCGCCCGGTGAGCGGCCCGACGAGCCCGTCGAGCCCGGTAAGTCCAAGAAGGCCAAGAAGGCCAAGCGGCCCAAGCGCACCGGCTGGAAGCGGCTGATCCCGACCTGGCGGATGGTGCTCGGCACGTTCGTCGGCGTGATCCTGCTGCTCGTCGGCGCGTTCGCGCTCGGCTACTACCTGGTGAAGATCCCGTCGGCGAACGCGACCGCGATCAAGCAGAGCAACGTCTACCTGTACGCGGACGGCAGCCAGCTCGCCCGCGACGGCGAGGTCAACCGCGAGAACGTGGACCTGTCGCTGATCTCCAAGGACGCCCAGCACGCGGTGCTCGCCGCCGAGGACCGCGACTTCTACACCGAGTCCGCGGTCGACCCCAAGGCAATGCTCCGCGCCGGCTGGAACACCGCGACCGGCAAGGGCAAGCAGTCCGGCTCGACGATCACCCAGCAGTACGTGAAGAACTACTACCTGGCTCAGGAGCAGACGGTCACGCGGAAGGTGAAGGAGTTCTTCATCTCCATCAAGCTGGACCGGGAGAAGAGCAAGGACGACATCCTTGAGGGCTACCTCAACACCAGCTACTTCGGCCGCAACGCGTACGGCATCCAGGCCGCGGCCCAGGCCTACTACGGCGTCGACGCCAAGGGCCTGTCGGCCGGGCAGGGCGCCTACCTGGCGGCGCTCCTGAACGCGCCGAGCGAGTACGACGTGGTCGCGCACCCCGAGAACAAGCCGGCCGCGCTGGCCCGCTGGAACTACGTGCTCGACGGCATGGTCAAGAAGAAGTGGATCAGCGCGTCGGAGCGGGCCGACGTCGAGTTCCCCGCGCCCAAGGAGACGGTGGTCGCGGCCGGGATGTCGGGCCAGCGCGGCTACATCGTCAAGGCCGTCAACGACTACCTCGCCGACAACAAGATCCTCGGCGAGGACGCGCTGAACGCGGGCGGCTACCGCATCACGACCACCCTGCAGAAGCCCAAGCAGGACGCCTTCGTGAAGGCCGTCGACGACCAGGTGATGGACGAACTCGACAAGAAGAACCGCAAGGTCGACAACTACGTCCGCGCGGGCGGCGCCTCCATCGACCCGAAGACCGGCAAGGTCCTCGCGATGTACGGCGGCATCGACTACACGAAGCAGTACTACAACAACGCCACGCGCCGGGACTACCAGGTCGGCTCCATCTTCAAGCCGTTCGTGTTCACCTCGGCCGTGCAGAACGACTCGGTCACCCAGGACGGCCGCACGATCACCCCGAACACCGTCTACGACGGCACGAACAAGCGGCCCGTGCAGGGCTGGGACGGCGGCACGTACGCCCCGGAGAACGAGGACCAGGTCTCGTACGGCCAGATCCCGGTCCGTACCGCCACCGACAAGTCCGTGAACTCGGTGTACGCGCAGATGGCCGTGGACGTCGGCTCCGCGAAGGTCGAGCAGACCGCCGTCGACCTCGGCATCCCGGCCGACACCCCCGACCTGAACGCGTCCCCGTCCATCGCGCTCGGCACAGCCACCGCGAGCGTCCTCGACATGGCGGAGGCGTACGCGACGCTCGCCAACCACGGCAAGCACGGCACGTACACGATGATCGAGAAGGTCACCAAGGACGGCTCCGAGGACGTGAAGCTGCCGGACAAGGCGACCGAGCAGGCCGTCAGCCGGGAGTCCGCCGACACGACGACCTCGATCCTGCAGAGCGTCGTCGAGGGCGGCACCGGTACGGCCGCGCAGGCCGCCGGGCGTCCCGTGGCGGGCAAGACGGGCACCGCGGAGGACGACAAGGCGGCCTGGTTCGCGGGCTACACCCCGAACCTCGCCACGGTCGTCGCCGTGATGGGCCAGGACCCCGACAGCGGCGAGCACAAGTCGCTGTACGGGGCGCTCGGGCAGGCCCGTATCAACGGCGGCGGGTACCCGGCGCAGATCTGGGCCCAGTACACGAAGGCCGCGCTGAAGGGGGTCGCGGTCAAGGACTTCGACCTGGACCTCCAGGACGGCGCCGAGGAGCAGGAGCTCCCGCCGGCCGACCCCGACGAGGACGCGACCACCACGGGCGGCACCACCACCGACGGCGGTACGACCACCGGAGGCGAGGAGACCCCGGACACCCAGGGCCAGGACAACGGCGGCACCACCGACGACGGGGGCACCACCGACACCGGGGGTACGACCACCGACGGCGGTGGCACCACCACGGGCGGCGGTACCACCGGCACCGGCGGCACGACGACCGACGGCGGCGCGACCACGGACGGCGGCACGGGCGGCACCACCGGGGACGGCGGCGCGACGACGGACGGCGGCACGGGCGGCACCACCGGGGACGGCGGGGTCGGGAGCACGGGGACGACGTTCGGGGACTTCCCGTAGCCCCGGCGTCCCACGAGGGGGTCGGGCGGAGGCTAGTGGCCGGAGGTCGCCTTCAGCCCGACCACGGCCACCAGCAGCAGACAGACGAAGAAGATCCGGGCGGCGGTCGTCGGTTCACCGAGCACCGCCATGCCGTACACCGCCGCCCCGGCCGCGCCGATGCCCACCCAGACGCCGTACGCGGTACCGATGGGCAGCGTCTTCGCCGCGTACGACAGCAGCAGCATGCTGGCGACGATGCCGGCACCGGTGAGCACGCTGGGCACGAGCCGCGTGAACCCGTCGGTGTACTTCATACCGACCGACCAGCCGACTTCGAGCAGACCGGCGACGATCAGCAGGACCCAGGCCATGAGGCACCTCCGTGAAGGAATCAACAGGGGTGCGTCGTCTTTGCCTGCCCGGTACGGCGCGTCTCGTCGGGTTGCTTCCAAGGTAGCAAGGAGCAGGCAGAAGGGGCTGGTGACGATGGTCACCAGCCCCTTCCGACGTTTCCGTGACCCGGCCGTCCTTACAGATAGAGCCCGGTGGAGTCCTCGGACCCCTCGAACCGGTCCGCGGCGACGGCGTGCAGATCCCGCTCGCGCATCAGCACGTACGCGGTTCCGCGCACCTCGACCTCGGCGCGGTCCTCCGGGTCGTACAGCACCCGGTCGCCCGGCTCCACCGTCCGTACGTTCTGCCCGACCGCCACGACCTCGGCCCAGGCGAGCCGCCGGCCCACCGCGGCGGTCGCGGGGATCAGGATGCCGCCACCGGACCGGCGCTCGCCCTCGGCGGCGTCCTGCCGCACGAGCACACGGTCGTGCAGCATCCGGATGGGCAGCTTGTCGTGCTGGCTGCTGGGCTCAGTCCTCTTGGCGCTCACGGTCCGAATTTACCTGCCTTCGCGCCGGTCGTACGCGGGTGGGGTGCGGAAGGCTTCGGCCCGGTTCAACGCCTGCGGCGCCTGGTGCCCAGGGTGAGCAGTCCGACGACGCCGACCACCACGAGGGCCACGGGCACGATGCGGTCCAGCCGCGGCGCCCCGTCCTCCGTGACGAACTGGCCCTTCACATCGTCGACGACGCGGTTGACGCCGACGTAGGCGCGTCCGAGGGTGTGGTCGACGCTGGACGCCACCTTGGCCTTGGCGTCCCCGACGATGGTCTTCGGGTGCACCCGGACCCCGATCTCGTCGAGCGTCTCGGCGAGGGTTTCGCGACGGCGTTTGATGTCCGCCTCGATCTGCGCCGGAGTCCTGGTGTCCGGCGTGCTCGACGTGTCCGACACGCGCTGCCTCCGTAATCGTGGTCGTTTCTTCCCGTGGCCGGTCCATGGCCGGTTCCTGTCGGCCCTGCACCTGATCGACAGTCTGTCAGCTTCGCCCTCCGCGCACCGCCCGGCACCCCCATTACGCTCGGTTCCGTATCCACCACCTCGCAAGGAGACCGAACCGAGATGAGCGAGCGACTCCAGCCCGGCGACACCGCCCCCGCCTTCACCCTGCCCGACGCCGACGGCAACGAGGTGTCCCTTGCCGACCACAAGGGCCGCAAGGTCATCGTGTACTTCTACCCGTCGGCCCTCACCCCGGGCTGCACCAAGCAGGCCTGCGACTTCACCGACAACCTGGACCTGCTCGCGGGCGCCGGCTACGACGTCATCGGCGTCTCCCCCGACAAGCCGGAGAAACTCGCCAAGTTCCGCGAGCAGGAGAACCTGAAGGTCACCCTGGTCGCCGACCCGGACAAGAAGGTCCTGGACGCGTACGGCGCCTTCGGCGAGAAGAAGAACTACGGCAAGACCTACATGGGCGTCATCCGCTCCACGATCGTGGTGGACGAGAAGGGCAAGGTGGAACGGGCCCTGTACAACGTCCGAGCGACCGGCCACGTCGCCAAGATCATCAAGGACCTGGAGATCTGACGTCCCGGATCCGAGGTCACGGATCCGAGGTCCAGGAGCACCCGCTCCTCCGTACCGGCCCGCCCCGCGAAAGCGGCGCGGGCCGTTCCGCATTCCGGACGTGACCATCCGATAAGCGATTCGTTACTCCGTACGAGGCCGCGAACAGACGGCCGGAACGGAGGGGATCATGGCGGCCAGCCCGTACACCAAGGAGCGGCTGGAGGAGGCAGCGAGGTCGTCGCGGACGCTGTCGGAGGCCCTGGGGAGGTTGGGGGTGGATCCGAGGAGCGGGACACGACGGTACGTACACGCGCGCATGAAGAAGTTGGGGGTGGACACTTCGCACTTCGAGCGCGAGGGAGCGCGGTGGACCAGAGAAATCCTCGAAACCGCGGTCTCCGCCTCGACGAACATGTGTGAAGTGCTGCGCCGGCTCGGCCTTGAGGTCGTCGGCGGACATCACACCCACATCAGCCGCAGGGTGAGGGCCTTCGGTATCGATACCTCACACTTCCAGGCACCGTCCCGGCGAGGAGAGACCAGACGCCCCCGAACACCGGAAGCCTTGCTCGTCGAGCAGACGGGCGCTCATGTCCGGCGCATCCCGAGCAACCGCCTTCGACGGGCGATGACGGCTACGGGAGTACGGGAGTGTTGCGCACGCTGCGGTACGGGTCCGGTCTGGCGCGGACGCCCGCTCCCCTTGGAGGTCGACCACATCGACGGCGACTGGCGTGACAACCGCATCGGGAATCTTCGCTTCCTCTGCCCCAACTGCCACTCCACGACGGACGGTTACCGAGGTCGCTCCAAAGGGCGCGCAAAGGGCGACGTCCGGTGAGCAATCGCGTGCAGTACACCCGTGAGCGTTTGGCCCAGGCCGCCGAACAGTGCTCGGACATCGATGAGGTCATCGCCTTCTTCGGCACCAAGCCGTACGGCAAGCTCGGCCTTCACCTCTACAGACGATTCGAGCACTTCGAGATCGACATCTCGCACTTCCCCCGCAGACGCCGACGCGGTTCCCACGATCTGCCGAGCGAGAGCGAACTGCGACAAGCCGTCGCGCAGTCCATATCCATCGCGGGAGTTCTTCGCGCCCTGAGGTGCCCGGACAACTCGCGACTGCGCACACTGCTTCCCCGGTTGACCGACGAATACGGCATCGACACCTCGCATTTCCTCGGACAGGCCCACCAACGCGGGAAGCCCGGGCCGACACCCCTGAAACGACCGGAGGACCTGCTCGTCAAGCACAGCGGCGGGCGCCGCACGAGGACGTCACTCCTGCGCCGGGCGCTGCTCGAATCCGGCGTACCGGAGGAATGCGCCGAGTGTGGGACCGGCCCGGAATGGCTCGGCGATCCGATGACACTGGAGATCGATCACATCAGTGGCGACTGGGCCGACGACCGCGCTGAGAACCTCCGTCTGCTGTGCCCGAACTGTCATTCGGTCACCAGCACTTGGTGCCGAGGAGGCCGGCGGCGACACCTGTAGTCGGCCTCTCCTCACCAGCAGTCGGCCTCGGCCAGTAGAGTAGGACACGGTTCTTGCGCCCGTACGCCAAGGGCTGAGCGGCGATCTTTAGGTGGTCGTGTCTGTCGGTTCGAATCCGACCGGGCGCACCGAGGACGAAGGCCCGGCCCGCACCTCGCGGGCCGGGCCTTCGTCACGTCGAGCCCTCACTCCGGTCTCTCCAGGCCGTCGCTCTGTCAGCCCAGCAGTTCCGTCACCGCCGGTACCAGGCCTCTGAAGGCCTTGCCGCGGTGGCTGATCGCGTTCTTCTCGTCTGGGGTCAGTTCCGCGCAGGTGCGGGTGTCGCCGTCGGGCTGGAGGATCGGGTCGTAGCCGAAGCCGTGGGTGCCGGCGGGTGTGTGGCGCAGGGTGCCGCGCAGCCGGCCCTCGACCACGCGCTCGGTGCCGTCGGGCAGGGCGAGGGCGGCGGCGCAGGCGAAGTGGGCGGCCCGGTGTCCGTCGGCGATGTCGCCGAGCTGGGCGAGGAGGAGGTCGAGGTTGGCGCGGTCGTCGCCGTGGGTGCCGGACCAGCGGGCGGAGAAGATGCCGGGGGCGCCGCCGAGGACGTCGACGCACAGGCCGGAGTCGTCGGCGACGGCCGGGAGTCCGGTGGCCCGGGCGAGGGCGTGGGCCTTGAGGAGCGCGTTCTCGGCGAAGGTGACGCCGGTCTCCTTGACGTCGGGGATCTCCGGGTAGGCGTCGGCGCCGACGAGTTCGTGGGGCAGATCCGCCGCGGCGAGGATCGCCCTCAGCTCGGTGATCTTTCCGGGGTTGCGGGTGGCGAGGATCAGGCGGGTCATGGTGCTCACCCTAGCCAGGTGGACGGCGCTGTTCGCGTGCCGCCCGTGATCGTTCGCCGCCCGCGGGGCCGGCCGGTGCCGCTACGGGGTGCAGACCTTGGTCAGTTCGCCCGCCGCGTCGGTGACGGGGCTGATGTCCGGGGTCGCGTCGCCCTCGTTGATGGAGTCGCGGACGTTGCCGACGGCCTTCTGGAGGTCGTCGACGGCCTTGTTGATGTCGGTGTCGTCGGTCTTGTCGCCGATGGTGTCGAGGTTCTTGTCGATCGAGTCGAGTGCCTCGTCGGCCTTCGTCGGGTCGTCGCCCGCGTTCTCCACGGCCTGCTGGAGGTCGGTGACGCTGTCGGCGATCGTGTCGGCGGTCTGGACGCAGTCGAGCGCCTTGTTGACTGCGTCGCAGCCGGTGGTGAGCCCGGCCGTCAGCGCGACGGCTGCCACTGCTGCGGCGACGGCGGTGATACGGCGTGGTCGGCGGCGGCTCGCGGCCATGGAACGGTCCTCCCGTGTCAGGCCCCCGAGGGCCCCGTTTCGTAGGCCTCAGGGCCCCCGTTTGGTACTGGCCGGGCGAGACGGTGGTGTGCCGTTCGCCCGCACCTTTAGGGACGCGACCGTCGGTGCCGTGGTTGCCCGCGACCTGCGACCTTCTTGGGACGCCCTTTACCTTTCGAGGACCGTATCAAGTGCCGTGCGCTGGGCGACAGTGAGTTCCGTGCAGCCCAGAACGGCCAGATCCAGAAGGGAGTTGAGTTCGTCGCGGTCGAACGGCTCGGCCTCGGCGGTGCCCTGGACCTCGACGAAGCGGCCGTCACCGGTGCAGACGACGTTCATGTCGGTGTCGGCGCGGACGTCCTCCTCGTAGCAGAGGTCGAGAAGGGGGATGCCGCCGACGATGCCGACGGAGACGGCGCTGACCGTTCCGGTGAGGGGCTGCCGGTTGGCCTTGATGAGCTTCTTGCCCTGGGCCCAGGTGACGGCGTCGGCGAGGGCGACGTACGCGCCGGTGATGGCGGCGGTGCGGGTGCCTCCGTCGGCCTGGAGGACGTCGCAGTCCAGGACGATGGTGTTCTCGCCGAGCGCCTTGTAGTCGATGACCGCGCGCAGGGAACGGCCGATGAGCCGGCTGATCTCGTGGGTACGGCCGCCGATCTTGCCGCGGACGGACTCGCGGTCGCCGCGGGAGTTGGTGGCGCGGGGAAGCATGGAGTACTCGGCGGTCACCCAGCCTTCGCCGCTGCCCTTGCGCCAGCGCGGGACGCCTTCGGTGACGGAGGCGGTGCAGAAGACCTTCGTGTCGCCGAAGGAGACGAGGACGGAGCCCTCGGCGTGCTTGCTCCAGCCGCGTTCGATGGTGATCGGGCGGAGCTGTTCGGGCGTGCGGCCGTCGATGCGAGACATGGCGAAGAGCCTAGTCGTATACGGGTGAGGGGCCGCCCCCGTCCACGGAAGCGGCCCCTCGACCGGGTGGGACCTCGACGTGCGTCCCGGCAGTTACATCATGTCTTCGATGTCGGCGGCGATCGGGTCGGCGTCGGTGCCGATGACGACCTGGATCGCGGTGCCCATCTTGACGACGCCGTGGGCGCCCGCGGCCTTCAGGGCGGCCTCGTCGACCTTGCTCGGGTCGACGACCTCGGTGCGCAGCCGGGTGATGCAGCCCTCGACCTCTTCGATGTTCTCGATGCCACCGAGCCCGGCGACGATCTTCTCAGCCTTGCTGGCCATGTACTTCTCCCTGATCCGAACCGCTTTGTCGCAGCGCTTTGTCGCAGTAACCCACAGTTGGCCCATCTTCGCGAGCGGCCACGTCGCCTCTGCCGAATGATGACGATCACGACAGCGAGAACCGTTCGCACATCGTTCGCTGACTGGTCTACACCAGTTTTCAGCGGCCGCCAAACCTGGGACGCAGGAGGACACCCATGAGTGCCGACAGCGCGGCCGTGCCCGCGCGCTCCCGGTGGAGCGATCTGTTCCAGGGCCTGCAGAAGATGGGCCGCAGCCTCCAACTGCCCATCGCGGTACTGCCGGCGGCGGGCATCCTCAACCGGCTGGGGCAGCCGGACGTGTTCGGGGCCGACGGTCTCGGCTGGACGAACGTCTCGAAGGTGATGGCGGGCGCGGGCGGCGCGCTGCTCGACGGTTCGCTCGGTCTGCCGCTGCTGTTCTGCGTCGGTGTGGCCATCGGGATGGCGAAGAAGGCGGACGGCTCGACGGCGCTGGCGGCCACGGCGGGTTTCCTCGTCTACTACAGCGTGCTGCGGCAGTTCCCGGAGGACTGCGCGGACCAGGCCAAGGTGGTGGCGGCGGGCTGCCAGGCGCAGGACGGCACGGTCGCGGTCTTCACGTACCAGAATCCGGGGGTGTTCGGCGGTATCGCGATCGGGCTGATGGCGGCCTACTTCTGGCAGCGCTACCACCGTACGAGGCTCGTCGACTGGCTGGGCTTCTTCAACGGCCGCCGGCTGGTGCCGATCATCATGGCGTTCGTGGCGATCGCGTTCGCCGCGCTGTGTCTGTGGGTGTGGCCGCCGATCGGCCGGGGCCTGGAGGACTTCAGCGACTGGCTGGTGAGTCTGGGCGCGTGGGGTGCGGGTGTCTTCGGTATCGCCAACCGCGCGCTGCTGGTGATCGGGCTGCACCAGTTCCTGAACGTGCCCATCTGGTTCCAGTTCGGCAGCTTCACCAAGCCGGACGGGTCGGTCGTCCACGGTGACATCAACATGTTCCTGGCGGGCGACCCGAACGCGGGTCAGTTCACGTCCGGGTTCTTCCCCATCATGATGTTCGCGCTGCCGGCCGCGTGTCTGGCCATGACGCACTGCGCGAAGCCGCATCGCCGCAAGGAGATCGGCGGTCTGATGCTGTCGATCGCGCTGACCTCGTTCGTCACGGGCATCACGGAGCCGATCGAGTACTCGTTCGTGTTCATCGCGCCGCTCCTGTACGCGATCCACGCGGTGCTCACCGGCGTATCGATGGCGGTGACGTGGGGGCTCGGGGTGCATGACGGTTTCAGTTTCTCGGCCGGCCTGATCGACTACGTCATCAACTGGAACCTCGCCACGAGACCCTGGGCGATCATCCCGATCGGGCTGTGCTTCGCGGTCGTCTATTACGTGGTCTTCCGCTTCGCGATCACGAAGTTCGATCTGCGGACGCCGGGCCGTGAGCCGGAGGACGAGGTCGAGGACGTGACGAAGGCGTAGCGCGCGGGCGAGAGGCCCCGTACTGCGCGTACCTGGTGAACGGGGCCCCGTACTGCGCGTACCTGGTGAAGGGGCCCTGCGCTCCGCGTACGTAGTGAAGGGCCCCCGGCCGACCGGTCCGGGGGCCCTTCGGCGTGCTCCGGGGCCGCGTTCATAACGATCTGAGCCGACCCTCCCGCTGTCGCCGGGGCCACAGAACTGGCGGGTTCCTTATCTCACCTTCACCGTGCTACAACAGGCCTACACCACTGAGTGGTGTAGACCACGCGGTCATTGACCGCGTTCCCCCGAAGACGCTGCCGTCTCCCTTTTCCCTGTCCGCAGGCGGCGCTCTGCCCTCCCCCGGCCTGACGTGGCCGGGGGGACACCCAGGAGGAAGTTGTGTCCACGGCCAGCGCCGCTCCCGCGGCGAACAAGAAGGGTGCCGGCGCGATGGCTGTTCTGCAGCGCATCGGCCGCAGCCTCATGCTCCCGGTCGCCGTCCTGCCCGCGGCAGCGCTCCTGGTGCGTCTCGGCAACACCGACATGCTCGGTCGCGAGTCGTTCCCGGCGTTCATAACCAAGATCGCCGGCTTCATGGCGGCGGGCGGCAACGCGATCCTCGACAACATGGCGCTGCTGTTCGCCGTGGGCATCGCGATCGGCTTCGCGAAGAAGTCGGACGGCTCCACCGCCCTCGCGGCGGTCACGGGCTACCTCGTCTTCAAGAACGTGCTGGCCACGTTCACCGACAAGAACCTGCCGCAGGTCGCGAAGGCCGTCGACGGCAAGGTCGTCATGGTCGACGCGCCCGTGGACGCCAAGGTCCTCGGCGGTGTCGTCATGGGCATCGTGGTGGCCCTGCTCTACCAGCGCTTCCACCGCACCAAGCTGCCCGACTGGGCGGGCTTCTTCAGCGGTCGCCGCCTGGTCCCGATCCTCTCCGCCTTCGCGGGCCTGCTGCTCGGCATCGTCTTCGGCTACATCTGGCCGGTCCTCGGCACCGGTCTGCACAACTTCGGTGAGTGGCTGGTCGGTTCGGGCGCCGTCGGCGCAGGCATCTTCGGTGTCGCCAACCGCGCGCTGATCCCGATCGGCATGCACCACCTGCTGAACTCCTTCCCCTGGTTCCAGGCCGGTGAGTACGAGGGCAAGAGCGGTGACATCTCCCGCTTCCTGGCCGGTGACCCCACCGCCGGACAGTTCATGACCGGCTTCTTCCCGATCATGATGTTCGCCCTGCCCGCGGCCTGCCTCGCCATCGTCCACTGCGCCCGCCCCGAGCGTCGCAAGGTCGTCGGCGGCATGATGTTCTCCCTGGCGCTGACCTCGTTCGTCACGGGCGTGACCGAGCCCATCGAGTTCACCTTCATGTTCATCGCGCCGGTCCTGTACGCGATCCACGCGGTCCTCACCGGTGTCTCCATGGCGCTGACCTGGGCACTCGGTATGAAGGACGGCTTCGGCTTCTCGGCCGGCGCGGTCGACTTCGGCCTCAACCTGGGCATCGCGACCAACCCGTGGGGCCTCGTCCTGGTGGGTCTTTGTTTCGCGGTGGTCTACTACGTCGTCTTCCGCTTCGCGATCACCAGGTTCAACCTGCCGACTCCGGGCCGTGAGTCGGACGAGGAACTCGCCGAGCTGCAGAAGGCGGAAGCCAAGTAGCCCCGAGGCACTCCTCGACCACGAAGAATTCCCCGGACCGCCTGAGCGCGGTCCGGGGAATTCGGCGTTCACGGGGCAGGAGGGCGGGAACCGCCCGACGTGCCTGACGAGCCCGACTGCCCGAGGGCTAGATGTCGTACGTCGCTCTTGGCGTCGCGAGTTCCACCGGCCCGGTGAAGACCTCGCGGGCGTGGTCCAGGTTCGCCCGGGGGTCCGTCCACGGGGGGATGTGGGTCAGGACGAGGCGGCGCGCTCCGGCACGGGTCGCGGTCTCGCCGGCCTCGCGGCCGTTGAGGTGCAGGTCCGGGATGTTCTCCTTGCCGTGGGTGAACGCGGCCTCGCAGAGGAACAGGTCCGTGTCCCGGGCCAGTTCGTCGAGCGTGTCGCACACGCCCGTGTCCCCGGAGTAGGTCAGCGACCGCCCGCCGTGCTCCACGCGGATGCCGTACGCCTCCACGGGATGGCTGACCTTCTCGGTGTGCACCGAGAACGGGCCGATCTCGAAGGAACCCGGCTTGACCGTGTGGAAGTCGAAGACCTCGCTCATGGAGGAGGCGGAGGGGGTGTCCGCGTACGCGGTGGTCAGGCGCTGCTCCGTGCCCTCGGGTCCGTAGACCGGGATCGGATCGCAGCGGCCGCCGTCATGGCGGTAGTAGCGCGCGACGAAGTACGCGCACATGTCGATGCAGTGGTCGGCGTGCAGATGGCTGAGGAAGATCGCATCGAGGTCGTAGAGACCGCAGTGGCGCTGCAGCTCGCCAAGGGCACCGTTGCCCATGTCGAGAAGCAGCCGGAAGCCGTCGGCCTCGACGAGGTAGCTCGAACAGGCCGATTCCGCGGACGGGAACGACCCCGAGCAGCCGACGACGGTGAGCTTCATAGAGCAGAAACCTCCGCGGGCGGGGGGTGAATACGGGGGTCGTGACGGGGGTCGTGCGGTCCGTCGAGCGTAAGGCGCGAAAGGGCGGGTCGCTCCTCCGTCGAGGCCCGTTGTGGGGGAACTCACCTGCGGTGTCACCGGTTCGGGGGCGCGCGGGCGTGGGCTCGGGCCTGCCGGGTACCGTCGTACGCATGAACACGTCGTGGTGGCTCGCGCTGGCGGCCGTGGTGCTGCTCGCGGCCGTGGCGACGTTCGTCGACGGGTGGGGGCGGGGGCGGAAGCCGTCCGCCCGGCGGCGTCCGCCGGGGCGGGTCGATGGGATCCGGCGCCCGTCGCGGCCGCGGCCCGCCGAGATCTGGTGGGCGAACGTGCCGTTCGAGGACGGGCCCGGGGCGAAGGACCGGCCCTGTCTGGTCCTGTCGGTACGCGGACGCAGGGCCGTGGTCGCGAAGATCACGACGAAGTACCACGACGACGGGCGGGGCGGGGTGATCGCGCTGCCCGCGGGGGCGGTGGGGGATGCGCGGGGGCGCGCGAGTTTTCTTGAGACGGGTGAGTTGCGGGGGGTGCCGGTGCGGGAGTTCCGGCGGCGGGTCGGGGAAGTGGACGCGCGGATCTGGGACCGGGTGCGGCACCTTGCCCGTTAGGGCGTTTCCTCGCCCCCGCCGCCCCTACCCGTTCCCGTCACTGTGTCCTCAAACGCCGGACGGGCTGAATACGTTTCAGCCCGTCCGGCGTTTGAGGACCGGGGGTTCGGGGGCTGGCCCCCGAGTCGTTGACGGGAACGGGTAGGGGCGGCGGGGGCAAGTGAATCCCCCCTAAGCCCAGAGCTGCCCCTGCAGCGTCGCGATCGCTTCCTCCGTCGTCTCCGCCGTGTAGACGCCCGTCGACAGGTACTTCCAGCCGCCGTCGGCCACGACGAACACGATGTCGGCGGGTGAGCCCGCCGCCACGGCCTTGCGGCCGACCCCGATCGCGGCGTGGAGCGCGGCCCCCGTGGACACCCCGGCGAAGATCCCCTCCTGCTGGAGGAGCTCCCGCGTACGGGTCACGGCGTCGGCGGAGCCGACCGAGAAACGGGTGGTGAGCACGGACGCGTCGTACAGCTCGGGCACGAAACCCTCGTCGAGGTTGCGCAGCCCGTAGACGAGATCGTCGTAGCGCGGCTCGGCCGCGACGATCTTCACGTCGGGCTTGTGCTCGCGCAGGAACCGGCCCACGCCCATCAGCGTTCCGGTGGTGCCGAGTCCGGCGACGAAGTGGGTGACCGAGGGCAGGTCGGCGAGGATCTCCGGACCCGTGGTCGCGTAGTGCGCGCCCGCGTTGTCGGCGTTGCCGTACTGGTAGAGCATCACCCAGTCGGGATGCTCGGCGGCCAGCTCCTTCGCCACGCGCACCGCCGTGTTGGAGCCGCCGGCCGCCGGGGAGGGGATGATCTGGGCGCCCCACATGCCAAGCAGGTCCCGCCGCTCCTGCGAGGTGTTCTCGGGCATGACGCACACCATGCGGTAGCCCTTGAGCTTCGCGGCCATGGCGAGCGAGATGCCGGTGTTGCCGGACGTCGGTTCGAGGATCGTGCAGCCGGGTGTCAGCCGGCCGTCCTTCTCGGCCTGTTCGACCATGTGAAGCGCGGGGCGGTCCTTGACCGAGCCGGTCGGGTTGCGGTCCTCAAGCTTCGCCCAGATACGGACGTCGGCGGACGGCGAGAGCCGCGGCAGGCGCACCAGAGGGGTGTTGCCCACCGCGGCCAGCGGGGAGTCGTAGCGCATCGGCGATCAGAGCCCGGCAGCCCGGTCAGACCATGCCGCCGGCGACGGCCGGCAGGATGGTGACGCTGTCGCCGTCGGTGAGCTTGGTGTTGATGCCGTCGAGGAAGCGGACGTCCTCGTCGTTCAGGTACACGTTCACGAAGCGGCGCAGTTCGCCCCCGTCCACGATGCGGGCCTGGATGCCCGTGTGGCGGCTTTCGAGGTCGGCGAAGAGCGCGGCAAGGGTGTCCCCGCCGCCCTCGACGGCCTTCTGGCCGTCGGTGTAGGTGCGGAGGATGGTGGGGATGCGGACCTCGATGGCCATGGTTGCGGGCTCCTGTCGGAAAGCGGAAGTCGGAAGGCGAGTCGGGTCTGGGTGGTGTTGCGTGGGCTTGCGCGAGGCGGTGCGTGCGGAAACCGCGCCGGGTGGGGCAGCGGGACGCCGGTCGCGGCCCGTGCGGGGCCGAGGCTCTCACTGCCGTACGGCGGCGGGGTTCAGCGCGTACAGATGGCGCTCTGCAGCCTGCACAGGTCGACGTGCAGCCGCGCCACGAGCAGCATGCCCGGCGTCTTGTCGCTCACGTCGTGGGAAACCATGGGCTCATCGTATCGATTCCCGGTCCGGGTCCCGGAATGTGATCTCGCATAGTGGATGAATTCTGCCCGACATACGGGATCGGGTGGCGTCCACGGAAGCTCAGTACGCCTCCACCACCGTGACCTCCTCCTCCGTGACCTCGCCGTCCACGATCCGGAACGAGCGGAACTGGAAGTCTCCGAGCCCGTCGGTGTCGGCGGTCGAGACGAGGACGTAATGGGCGTTCGGCTCGCTCGCGAGGTTGATGTCCGTGCGGGAGGGGTGGGCCTCGGTGGAGGTGTGCGAGTGGTAGACGACGACCGGTTCCTCGTCGCGGTCGTCCATCTCGCGGTACAGCTTGAGCAGGTCCCCGGAGTCGAACTCGTAGAACGTGGGTGACATCGCCGCGTTCAGCATGGGGATGAAGCGCTCGGGGCGGCCGGTGCCCTCCGGGCCCGCGATCACGCCGCACGCCTCGTCGGGATGGTCCTGGCGCGCGTGCGCGACGATCTGGTCGACGAGGGCCTGGGTGATGGTCAGCATGGGGCCAGGATAGGCAGACGGCAGCCCCGTACCGGAGAGTGGTACGGGGCTGCCCACATGCTGGGCATCCGGGGGCGGCGAGAGGCGCGCCCTCCGGGACGGGACCGGCGGGTCCGCGTCAGTTGACCTTCTCGAACTCCGGCTCGCGGCGCTCGGTGACCTCCGGGTTGCGGGACTTCAGCACGGCCCAGCCGATGCCGAGCGCGGCGGCCCAGCCGGCCATCACGTACAGGCAGACGCGGGAGTCGGCGTCGTACGCGATGAGGCCGGTGACGAAGAGCAGGAACGCGACCGCGACCCAGCTGAACTTCGAGCCGCCCGGGGCCGGGAAGGGCGAGGCGGGCAGACGGCCCGCGTCGACGGCCCGGCGGTACAGGATGTGGCTGATGAGGATCATGAGCCAGGTCCAGATGCCGGCCGCGGTGGCCACCGAGACGACGTAGCCGAAGGCCTTCTCCGGGACGATGTAGTTCAGGATCACTCCGACGCCCATGAAGAGCACGGAGAGGGTGATGCCGAACGCGGGCGTCCTGGTGGTGGACAGCCTGTTGAAGATCCTCGGGGCCTCGCCGTTGTCCGCCAGGGTGCGCAGCATGCGGCCCGTGGAGTACATGCCGGAGTTGCAGGAGGACAGGGCCGCCGTCAGCACGACGAAGTTGACGATGCCGGCGCCCGCCGGGATGCCGATCTTCGCGAAGGCCGCGACGAAGGGGCTCACGCCCGGCGCGAACTCCGTCCACTTCACGACGCAGAGGATGACCGTGAGCGCGCCGACGTAGAAGAGGGCGATGCGCCAGGGCAGGGTGTTGATCGCCTTGGGGAGGGTCTTCTCCGGGTTCTCGGACTCGCCCGCGGTGACGCCGACGAGTTCGACGGCCAGGTAGGCGAACATCACGCCCTGGAGGGTCATCAGGGACGAGCCGATGCCCTTGGGGAAGAAGCCGTCGAAGGCCCAGAGGTTGGACACGGCGGCGGTGTCGCCCGCGGAGCTGAAGCCGAAGGTGAGCACGCCGAGGCCGATCACGATCATGCCGATGAGGGCGGTGACCTTGACCATCGAGAACCAGAACTCGATCTCGCCGAAGAGCTTGACGGAGATCAGGTTCGCCACGAAGAGCACGACCAGGAAGACCAGGGCCGTGACCCACTGCGGGATCTGCGGGAACCAGTAGTTGACGTAGATCGCGGCGGCGGTGAGTTCCGCCATGCCGGTGACCACCCACATCAGCCAGTACGTCCAGCCGGTGAAGTAGCCGAAGAACGGGCCGAGGAACTCACGGGAGTACTCCGCGAAGGAGCCCGAGACCGGGCGGTAGAGCAGCAGCTCACCGAGGGCCCGCATGATGAAGAAGATGATGACGCCCGCGAGGGCGTACATGAGGATGAGGCTGGGGCCCGCCTTGGCGATGTTCGCCCCGGCTCCCAGGAAGAGGCCGACGCCGATGGCGCCGCCGATCGCGATCATCTGGACCTGACGGCTGCCGAGCCCGCGTTCGTAGCCCTCTTCGGGGGCGTCGCCGTCGGCGGCGCCGTTGCCGCCCCGCTCGTCGTCGTGCTTACCGACCTGCACCGAGGTCATGTGTGATGCGCCTTTCTCCATGCCGGTCCGAGCCTTCGTCGGCTTCGGTCCGGTCTCCGAATCCCCCCGGATCACTGGAGTCGCGCGGGCTCCCCGAGCCCGCTCGTGCCTGGCCGGCGGTCGCCGGCTCGGTGGCGCACCCGGCGGGACGTGGGTGGTGTCCCGTCGGGCGATCGTGAAGATTTATCACGGCGGCAACATTCGCCCTTCGTGCCGCTTGTAGCGCATGCCACAAGAAGAAGCGGACATACGACACCCGGGCCCACATTGCAGGCCCGGGCGGTGATGTGATCGTTATCCGGATTTGAGCGTCCGCTGAGCGAACAATCGATGCCGTGTCATCGACGGCTGCGCGTCACGGCATCAGCGTCTCGACGAGGGTCTCCTGGAGCCCGCCGAGCCACAGGTACGCCATCACCATCGGCTTGCGCGGGTCCTCGTCGGGGAGCCGGTAGAGGAGGTCCGTGTCCTCCTCGTCGACGACGTCCAGCCGGGAGCCGATCGCGAGGCGCAGGTCGTTGAGGCAGCTGAGCCACTGCTTCGACTCCTCGGAGGTCAGCTTCAGGACCGCTCCGCCCTCCCCCACGGCCGCGACGCCGTCCAGGGAGCGGATCACCACGAGGGCGTTGTCCCGCTTGCCGGCGCGCAGGTCGTTCTCGGTGAAGCGGCGGAACTCCGAGGAGTACGCGCGCTGCTCCTCGGCCTGCTCGGGCGAGGTGGCCTCGACGTCGGGCCCGCTGTACGCGTCCGGGAAGAGGCGCTTCAGCACGGGGTCCGAGGGCGGTTCGCTCGGCCCCTCCGCGAACAGTTCGGCGAGCGGATCGTCGGAGACGTCCTCGCCGGGGCCCGGTCCGATGAGCTCCAGGAGCTGTACGGCGAGGGAGCGGATGATGGAGATCTCGACCTCGTCGAGCGCGACGGCCGCGCCGCCGCCGGGGAGCGGTTCGAAGTGTCCTGGCATCAGGTTGCGTCGCTACTTCCAGTACTGCGCGGGCGTCGGGTGCTGCGCCGGCGTCGGGCGGGTGCCGGTCCTGCCGCGGCCGGTCCTGCCGTGACAGGTCCTGCGCTCTGCGGTCCCGCGATGTCCGGTGGGGCTGCGATGTCCGGTCTCGCGGTCTGCGGCCAGGTCATTTCCGGTCGTGCTGGAGGGTGGCCCACAGACCGTAGCCGTGCATGGCCTGCACATCGCGTTCCATCTCCTCACGGGTGCCGCTGGAGACTACGGCCCGGCCCTTGTGGTGTACGTCCATCATCAGCTTGGTGGCCTTGTCCTTCGAGTACCCGAAGTACGTCTGGAAGACGTAGGTCACGTAGCTCATCAGGTTGACCGGATCGTTGTGGACGATGGTCACCCAGGGGACGTCGGGCTCGGTTACGGCGAAGACCTCCTCAGCCGACTCGGTCTTTTCGGTCTCTAGGGGTGCGGGAGCCGTCACACGGCCCATGCTGCCACCACAGGCGGGTGCCCGGCCAAACGAGGCCCGCAAATCATGCGCACCGCGGGCGAGCCGCACATCACACGGCCTAGAAATCGTCAGAGTGACGAGATAGGGGTAGCATCCTGGTCATGAACACTGCGGACCTAGGGCTGCCGGTGGATGTGCCGTCGACAGCGCTCTTCACGGACCACTACGAGCTGACCATGCTGCAGGCCGCGCTCAAGGGCGGCACGGCCGACCGGCGTTCGGTCTTCGAGGTCTTCACCCGCCGCCTGCCCGAGGGCCGCCGCTACGGTGTCGTCGCCGGCACCGGACGGGTCCTGGACGCGGTGGAGAACTTCCGATTCGACCCGGACGTCATCGGCTTCCTGCGCGAGCGGAACGTCGTGGACGAGCCGACCCTTGAGTGGCTGGCCTCGTACCGCTTCGGCGGGGACATCTGGGGCTACCCGGAGGGCGAGGTGTACTTCGCCGGGTCGCCGGTCCTGCGGGTCGAGGGCTCCTTCGCGGAGTGCGTGCTCCTGGAGACCGTGATCCTCTCCATCCTCAACCACGACTCGGCCATCGCGGCCGCCGCATCCCGGATGGCCTCGGCGGCCGGCGGGCGCCCGCTGATCGAGATGGGCGCCCGGCGCACCCACGAGCTGGCCGCGGTGGCGGCGTCCCGCGCGGCGTACGTCGGCGGCTTCACGACCACCTCCGACCTGGCCGCGGGCTTCCGGTACGGCATCCCGACGGTCGGCACGTCCGCCCACGCCTTCACCCTCGTGCACGACACCGAGCGGGACGCCTTCCGCGCCCAGGTGGACTCGCTGGGCCGGGGCACCACGCTGCTCGTGGACACGTACGACGTCGCCGAGGCCGTGCGGCTGGCCGTCGAGGTGGCCGGGCCCGAGCTGGGCGCCGTCCGCATCGACTCCGGTGACCTGCTGCTCGTGGCGCACCGGGTACGGCAGCAGCTGGACGAGCTGGGCGCCGTGAAGACCCGGATCACCGTGACCTCCGACCTCGACGAGTACGCGATCGCCTCGCTGGCCGCGGCGCCCGTGGACGCGTACGGGGTGGGCACGCAGCTGGTGACGGGTTCCGGGCATCCGACGTGTTCGATGGTCTACAAGATCGTCGCGCGTGCCGAGTCCGCGGACCCGAAGGCTCCGCTCCTGCCGGTGGCCAAGAAGTCCTCGGGCGGCAAGACGTCCATCGGCGGCCGCAAGTGGGCCGCGCGGCGGCTCGACGAGCACGGGGTCGCCGAGGCCGAGGTGATCGGCACGGGCGCGGTCCCGGCCGAGCTCGCCGACAGGCAGCTGCTGGTGCAGCTGGTCAAGGGCGGCGAGGTCGTCGCCCGCGAGCCGCTGGACGTCGTACGCGACCGGCACGCGGCGGCCCGCGCGAACCTGCCCCTGTCGGCGACCCAGCTGTCCCGGGGCGAAGCCGTCATTCCGACCGAGTACGTGTGAGACCCACGGGCCCGGCCGGCCCACGGCCCGGGCCCGTACGGGAGTGAACGGGCGGCAAGCCGGGAAAGGGCACGGCAACGCCCGCGTCAGGCTCGGTCGCACGGACAACGCGCCCTGAAGGGGCGCGGGGAACTGCGCGACAAGCCCCCACCGACCCGCACACCATCAACCGGCCTCCCCCGCGGAGCGCCGGTGCCGAGCCGAAGGACACCGCCATGCGCCGCGCCCTGATCGTCGTAGACGTCCAGAACGACTTCTGCGAGGGAGGCAGTCTCGCGGTGTCCGGCGGGGCGGACGTGGCCGCCGCGATCACGGAGCTGATCGGGCAGGCCCCGGCCGGCTACCGCCACGTGGTGGCGACCCGCGACCACCACATCGCTCCCGGGGGCCACTTCGCGGACAACCCCGACTACGTGCACTCCTGGCCCGCGCACTGCGTGGCCGGCACGGAGGGGGTGGGCTTCCACCCGAACTTCGCTCCGGCGGTCGCCTCCGGCGCGATCGACGCCGTGTTCGACAAGGGCGCGTACTCGGCGGCGTACAGCGGCTTCGAGGGCGCCGACGAGAACGGCGTCTCGCTGGGCGACTGGCTGCGTACGCGGGAGATCACCGAGGTCGACGTCGTGGGCATCGCCACGGACCACTGCGTGAAGGCGACGGCCCTGGACGCGGCGCGGGAGGGTTTCCGCACGCAGGTCCTGCTCGACCTCACGGCCGGGGTGGCCCCCGACACCACGACCCAGGCCCTGGACACGCTCCGAGAGGCAGGCGTAGAACTCTCCGGCAAACCGGTGGTCTGACCCGGGCCCCGTAAGGGGCGCGGGGAACTGCGCGACAAGCCCCCACCGGCCCGCAGCCGACATACGCTCCCGCAGCACGCCGTCGTCCCGCCGCAGGCGCGTCGTGGCCGGCCGCGCAGTTCCCCGCGCCCCTTACGGGGCCCAGGCCGACGCAGCCGACACGTACACCCGCAACAGCACGCCGTCGTCACGCCGCAGGCACGTCGTGGCCGGCCGCGCAGTTCCCCGCGCCCCTTATGGGGCCCAGGCCGACGCAGCCGATACGTACACCCGCAACAGCACGCCGTCAGCCCGCCGCAGGCGCGTCGTGGTCGGCCGCGCAGTTCCCCGCGCCCCTGACGGGGCGCGCCTACGGCGTCGGCGCCGCAGGGCGGCGTATCAGCGTGCGGATCGGATGCCAGAGCTCCGACGCCAGCGCGTCCACCCCCGGCGCCGTGCGCCATATGAGCCCGTCGGGATGGTGCAGGACGGCCGTGACCTCGTCCGGCGTAGGAGGCTGCCCGTTGCCGCGCAGATACACCGCCCGCAACCCCAGGTTGCGCAGCCGCGTCAGCGCGCGGGCGCGGTTGTGCGCATGCACCAGCACCCGCACCGAACCGGTGCCCGCGGCGAGCGGCCGGGGCAGGTTCAACGCCACCACGACAGTGCCGTTCGGCAGCTTGCAGAAGCCTCCTGCGGCCATTCGGTCATACCCCCGCGAGATCCGGTGTCAATAAGAGAGTCACAGGACGCACCTAAACACGATCGGCCGCGACCCGCCAGGGGGTCGCGGCCGATCATGGTTTGACCTGCGTAAACGTCTCTTATTACTTCGCGGCGGAGACCTTCACGGTGATCGTCGAGCCATCGCGGGGCTCCTTGACGATCGCGATCTTCGTGTTGGTGTCAGTGATCTTGACACCCCCGGTCGGGTTGGCCGGGTCGTAGTACGTGTTCGTGCGGTCGTTGAAGACCCGGTTGCCCGGCTGCGACTTGATCTTCGTCGCGACGTCCGCCTTGTGCAGCGTGAGACCGTCCGTCCGGTACGAGCTGAACGGCGAGTCGTAGGACTGGATGCGGTTGCGCATCAGCGTGCCGTCGGCCCACTTCAGCGCCGTCGGGTGCGCGTCCACCGGCAGCAGCAGGCCGGTGCCCTTGTGCTGGCTGACGTTGTTGTCGCGCTGGGAGGTGTCCCACTTCCAGATCAACAGACCGTTCTGGTACGGGAAGTGCTCCACCCAGGACGGACGCGTGGACGCGAAGCCGAAGTTGTACGGGCCGACCTTGAGGGTCTTGTCGTACGACACGTACTGGCGGTTCTCCGCGATGTAGTACTGCGCGTAGTCGTTGGTGAAGGACGCGCCGATACGGGAGAAGCCGGTGGCCTTCCACGCCGCGTCGGCGGTCTCGGCGTCGTCCGAGAAGACCGCGGAGCCGTCGGCGGTGACGGTGATGCGGTCCGCCGCGAAGCCCTTCTGGGCCACGCCGCCGTCGGTGGAGTAGCGGAAGCGCAGGTCGAACTTCTGGCCCGCGTAGGCGTCGAGCGGGTACGACAGCTTCGTGTACGCGGCCGACGTGCCGGTCAGCGCGGGGCTGCCGCTGGCGTCACGCGGGATCGCCTGGCCGTCGACCGTTCCGTCGATGGCGGTCCACTTGGCGCCGCCGTCGGTGGAGACCTCGGTGTAGAGGTAGTCGAAGTCCGTCTCGATGTCGTAGTACCCGTCGAGGGTCAGCGTCGCCGCCGACTTGCCCGTGAGGTCCACGGAACGGGTCAGCGTGTTCTTGAGGTTGTTCCCGCTGCCGCTCCACCACTGGGTGGCGCCCTGCGCCGGGGGGACGACCTCGGTGGTGACCGCCTTCTTCGGCAGTTCGACCACCAGCGCCTGGGCCCTCTTGGTGTTGTACTCGGCCACGCCCAGCGTGTGGGTGGAGCGCTTCGCGGCCTTCGCCGTGTCGTACTTCAGCCAGCCGAGCTGGAGCTTGTCCCAGGCGGTCATGTCGCCGGGCAGGTCGCCGATGGCGTTCTTGCCGGTGCCGAGCCACGAGCCGGAGGACATCAGCGTCCAGAACGCGGTGGAGTTCTCCGCCGTGTTGGTCGTGTCGTAGTGGTCCGGCAGGCCGAGGTCGTGGCCGTACTCGTGGGCGAAGACGCCGAGTCCGCCGTTCTCCGGCTGGATCGTGTAGTCGCCGACCCAGATGCCGGAGTCGCCGATCTGGGCGCCGCCCATCTTGTTGCCCGTGGGGCCGGTGGCGCCGGCGTCGGTGCCGAACGCGTACCAGCGGTGGGCCCAGATGGCGTCCTCGCCCTGGGCGCCGCCGCCCGCGGACTCGTCCTCACCGGCGTGCACGATCTGGAAGTGGTCGATGTAGCCGTCGGGCTCGTTGAAGTCGCCGTCGCCGTCGAAGTCGTTGCGGTCCCACTTGTCGTAGGCGGACAGCGTGGACTTGATGTCGGCGTCGGACTTGCCGGCCGCCTTCTGGGCGTCGACCCAGGCGGTGACACCGTCGGCGACGGCGTTCCACGCGCAGGTGTCGGGGTCGCACTTGTTGGAGCCGTAGCGGGCCTCGTTGTAGGGCACCTTGACCCAGTCGGAGACCGTGCCGTCGATGGAGTAGCGGCCCGAGGACTGCTTCTCGTAGTACTTCTTCATCGACTCGACACCCTTGCCGGTGCCGAAGTAGAGGTCCTGGTAGTGCTTGGTGTTGTAGTCCGCCTTCCAGTCCGTGCTGTTGTCCTCGGCACGGTCCGGCTCGGCTATCTGGTTGTGCAGCGGTCCGGGGGTGCCGCCGTAGCGGCTGTCCACCTTGTCGCCGAACTCGACGAGGATCGTGAAGATCTCGTCGGTCTTCTCCCGGCCGAGCTCCACGTACTTGCCGTTCTGGAGCTTCACGACCTGCGAACCGCCGCGCTTGACGGCCTTGGCGTCACCGGAGATGACCCGCTTGAGGGCCTCCTCGCGCTGGGCTTCCTGACGGTCGGTCAGGGGCCCCTTCAGGTCGTGCTCGTGCTCGGCGTCGTCCCCGGCGCGTGCCGGGTCCTGCCGGTTCGCGGCCGCGGCCGGCTGGTCGCCGGCGTCGGCGGCCTGCGCCACCGCGAAGGTCGAGAACGTGGCGGCTGCCGCGGTGAGCGCGACACCCACTGCGGCTGCTCTGAACGTCCATGGTCTGCTGGTCACTTGATGCAGTCCTCCCTCACGCCCGGGCGCGCGGAAGGAGGGTGTCCAGGTTATGGAGTCCGCGCGCGCTCTATGCGCGTCACAAGTGACGACATTCGATCGGAGTTGAAGGAGAAAAGACAGACCTTGACTTGGACAGATCAAGTGAGCTATGCGTTCGCCGGCCCGGGGTCGCGTTCCGCTACCGGTCCGCTCACTCAGATCCGTGTACCGCTCAACAGGCGCGTTCGAAAGAGGGGTTGGCAGAAGCCATGATTCCGTGCGCCCCCTGTGCACCGGCACCGTGGGTTAGGTCACGCTTACTGCTCGTTCCCCTCGGGCAGACAGGCCAATAGAGTCGGTTGGCGGCGCGCCGGATTTCCGGTGTTTTGCCAAGCGACACCGTTGTCGCAGCCTTGCTTCTTATTCGCACCTCCCCCATGCGAGAGGCACCGGGGGGAGACCCCCACCCCGAGGACGGAACTGCCATGCCTCGTCCGACCGCCGCACAGCTCGCCTACGGTTCCTGCACCGTGCTCTTCTCCACGCTCGCCATGCTGCTGCTGTCGCAGACGAGTTCGGGCCTGGGAGTCGTGATCATCGCGCTCTCCGCCCTCGTGCTCGGTCTCCTCGTGGCCATGACGGTTCCCGCACCGAAGCCCGCCGCGACCGCGGCCGCCGCTCCCTCACGCACCGCCGTGACGGACCGGCGCGTTCCGGAACCGCGGCTCTCGGCCCGGCGCGAGACCGTCGCCGCCGCGAGCGCGTCCGAGCCGGTACGCGAACGCGCCTGAGTCCGCTTCCGTCCGGACGGACCCGGTCCGCGCGGCCCGTCCCGGACCGACCTCGCTGTTCCGCGCTGCCGCCCGCCGTTCGCCGGCGGGCGGTTCAGCCGGTGCTGACCACCACGGTCTTGGCGGCCTTGTCGTGCAGCCCCTGCTTGTACGGCTTGTCGAAGAAACTCCAGCCGCCCGCGATGGCGGTCCAGACGCATGCGCAGCAGAACGCGAACGGCACCCACAGCACCAGCGCGCGGACCAGCGAGGTCTGCACGGACGGCGTGGAGCCGTTGTCGAGGTTCGCCACCCGCAGATGCAGCCACTTCTTGCCGAGGGTCTGCCCCGACCTGGTGGTCAGGAAGGTGTCGTACCCGACGTAGAGCAGCAGGGCGATCAGCGACTGCCCGAAGGACTTGCCGTACTCGATCTTGTCCGTGTCCACGTCGTACTCGTTGACACCGAAGCCCCAGGTCAGCAGCCACACCACGATGATGACGAGGATCATGTCGATGATCCTCGCGAGGACGCGCTTGCCGCTGTCGGCGAGCGGCGGCATCCCGGCGAGCGGATCGTTGGTGTACGGGCCGCCGCCGTACGGGTCCTGGCCACCGCCGTAGGGATGCTGACCGCCACCGTAGGGCGGGGGCGGTGGCGGGGGCGGGGTGGCGCCGTACGGGGAGCCACCGCTCTGACCGGGTGGCGGCTGCGGCGGCTGAGACTGCTGAGGCGGCGGCTGCTTCTTGAACGGGTCCTCGTCCGGCGGCTTCTTGAACGGATCGTCGTCCGGAGGGGGCGGCGGCTCGGTGGTCATGTCCAGAGTGGAACGCGAACCCCACGGCCTCGCAACGGGTGGCGGCCGTCCGGGGTATCCGCCGCAGCGGCCGTCCGGAACGGTCCTCCGGTACGGCCGCCGGGTGCCGTCAGCCCGCGACGAACGTATGGGCCGCCTTGTCGTGCCAGCACTGACGCCACGGGCGGTCGAACAGACCCCACACGACACCCACGACACCGATGCCGAGAAGGCACGGGACGCTGTAGACGAGCCAGCGGCGCAGGGCCAGGCCGAACGACGGCGGGTCGCCGCCCTCGATGTCCCGTACCTGGAGGCCGAACAGCTTCTTGCCGAGGGTGCGGCCCCACTTGGCGTTGGGCAGCGCCTCGTAGAGGACGCCGAAGACGATCAGGACGGCGAGGACGATGCCGAGGTAGAGGGCGGTCGTGCCGTCCAGCAGCCACACCGTGACCGTCTCGCCGGAGAGCTTGGCCGCGTCGATCTTCTCGTTGACGTGGTCCATCGCCCGGGTGCCCAGCGGCACCGCGGCCGCGCCGGTGACCGCGGCCAGCACGAGCGTGTCCAGGAGCCGGGCGGCGAACCGCTTCCCGAGCCCCGCCGGACGCGCCTCGGCCTGGGAGCGGACGACCGACTGGAACGGGTCCTCCCGCACCGGCTTCCACGGCACGACGGGCTGGTCCTCGTCCGGCCCGGCCAGCCGGTGCACCTGCTGGGCCCAGGAGGGCTGTCCGCCGCCGGGACCCGCGCTCATCGGCGCCTGCGCCTGCGGGGTGGCCGGCTGTGGGGAAACGGCCTGCGGGGGGACGGTGGGGGTGGACTGCTGCTGCGGGGCCGGGGCCGGGGCGGCGGGGGACGGCTGCGCCGGGGCCGCGGGCTGGGCCGCGGCCAGGGGCTGTTGGGCCGCGGCCGACTGCGTACCGCGCTGCTGTCCTGCCTTCTGCGACGTCCGCCTGAAGCTCATCGTGCCCTCGGCGGCGAGGGGTTCGCGGGAGCCGGGGACGCCGGAGGAGGCGGCCCCCGCGCCCGCGACATGCGCGCGCCCGGCACCCATGGCACCGGCCGATCCCGCGGTGCCCGCGGCGCCCGCCGCACCGGCGGCACCCGTGGGGCGTACCGGACCCGTGGGCCTGCGGAAGACCACCGTGCCGCCGGAGGGAGGAGGCGTGGGCGCCCCGGGGTCCCTCTCGGAGTCGGCCCCGTGGAACGTGGCCGTGCCGTCCGTGTGGTCCGACCTGCCGTCGGGCTGCGCGGCGGGCTGGACCGGGGGTGCGGGCTGGGGCTGCGGTGCCGCGGCCTGTGCCTGCGGCGTGGGCTGGGCCGGCTGTGCGGACTGCGCGGGCTGTGCGGGCTGTGCGGGCTCCGACGGTACGCGCGGGTCCGGTGAACCCCAGCGGACCCGGCGGTCCGGATCGCCGCCGAAGCCGGTCTGCCGGGAGCGGTCGGCGCCCCACGCGGTGGCCGGTTCGGGGCGGCTGCCGTGCTGGGCCTCGGCGGGCGACGGGCCCGCGGCGGCCGACGGGCCCGCGGCGGGCGGGTCCTCGTCGAAGAAGTGCGGGCCCGTCTCCTCCGTGGACACGGGTGCGGGCTGCGCGTTCGCGGCCGGGGCGGGCGCGGCGGCCGAGGCTGCCGGGTCGCCGCCGGGCGCCGGCCGGCTGGTGCCCGGCACCCATGCGGCGCCGTTCCAGTACCGGACATATCCAGGAATGGACGGGTCCGGGTAGTACCCCTCGCGGGGCCTGTCGTCGCCGGGGGCCGGGGTTGGGGCGCTCATGTCCGTCGTCCCGTATCTGCTCGGGGGTCGTGTTGAGCGTCCACATTTATCAGACGGGCGCAACCGCCACTGCCGCTCCTGGTGTACCTACCCCCTTCGAGCGCGGTTCCCCCACCTTTTCCGGCCTCCGCGCGGTATACGCGTGACGGTCCGGGGACCCCGCGAAAAAAGTTCTCCGAACCGGCGTAATGCTGGGGCCCGCACGGCCTCTCCACTCGTACGGGCCCGCTCCTCGGGTCCCGCACGCGAGAGGAAGCGGACCGTATGAGCAACGACGTGAACAACGATCTGAACGACGGCCGGAACGGCGGCAGAGACCGCGACAGGGACAGGGACAGCGACACGACCGTGGTGGAACGGGAGCTGGAGCTCAAGCTGGTGCTGTCCCCCGAACGCAGCATCCCCGTGCCGGCTCGGCTGAGTTACCGCAGCGACGATCCGTACGCCGTCCACGTCACCTTCCACATCGGCAGCGACCACCCCGTCAGCTGGACCTTCGCGCGGGAACTGCTCGTCGAGGGGGTGTTCCGGCCGTGCGGGCACGGGGATGTGCGGGCGTGGCCGACGAAGGTCGGCGGGCGGGGCGTCGTCCTGATGGCGCTGAGTTCGCCCGACGGGGACGCCCTGCTGGAAGCACCCGCCGCGCAGGTGTCGGCGTGGCTGGAGCGCACGCTGCGGGCGGTCCCGCCGGGCACCGAGGCCGCTCGGCTCGGTCTCGACGACGGCCTCGCCGAGCTGCTCGCGCCGGCCCCGGCCGACGATCTGTGGCTGAGCGACCCGTGGCCCTCCGACGAGTCCGAGGACGGGGAGTGAGAGAGGGGAGAGAGGAGAGGGGAGAGGGACGGGAGGGGGAGAGTTCCGTCAGAAGAGTTTTCCCGGGTTCAGGATGCCCAGGGGGTCGAAAGCTGTTTTCACCGCCCGTTGCATCTCGACGCCGACCGGGCCGATCTCGCGGGCCAGCCACTCCTTCTTGAGGACGCCCACGCCGTGCTCGCCGGTGATCGTGCCGCCGAGTTCCAGGCCGAGGGCCATGATCTCGTCGAAGGACTCGCGGGCGCGCCGGGACTCGTCGGGGTCGCTCGCGTCGAAGCAGACGGTCGGGTGGGTGTTGCCGTCGCCCGCGTGGGCCACGACGCCGATGGTCAGCCGGTACTTCTCGGCGATCCGGTCGACGCCTTCGAGCATCTCGGCGAGCCTGGAGCGCGGGACGCACACGTCGTCGATCATCGTCGTGCCCTTGACCGCCTCAAGGCCCGTGAGGGACAGCCGGCGGGCCTGGAGCAGCAGTTCCGACTCGGCCGCGTCCTCCGCCGGTACGACCTGGGTGGCGCCCGCCGCCTCGCACAGCGCGCCGACCGCGGCGAGGTCCGCGGCGGGGTCGTGGGTGTCGAAGGCGGCGAGGAGCAGGGCCTCGGTGCTCTCCGGGAGGCCCATGTGCGCCATGTCGTTGACGGCCTTCACCGTGGTGCGATCCATCAGTTCGAGGAGGGACGGCACATGTCCGCCCTCCATGATCCGGCAGACCGCGTCGCAGGCCGCCGCCCCGGAGGGGAACTCCGCCGCCAGGACGAGCTGTTGGGGCGGTTGGGGTTTCAGGGCGAGCGTGGCCCGTACGACGATGCCGAGTGAGCCCTCCGAGCCGACGAACAGGCGCGTCAGGTCGTATCCCGCGACGCCCTTCGCGGTGCGGCGGCCGGTCGACATCAGGCGGCCGTCCGCGAGGACGACGTCCAGGCCGAGGACGTACTCGGCCGTCACTCCGTACTTCACACAGCACAGGCCGCCCGAGGCCGTGCCGATGTTGCCGCCGATGGTGCACATCTCCCAGCTGGAGGGGTCCGGCGGGTAGTAGAGGCCGTGTTCGTTGACGGCGCGGGAGAGCGTGGCGTTGATGACGCCCGGCTCGACCACCGCGATCCGGTCCACGGGGCTGATCTCCAGGATGCGGTCCATCTTGGTCAGGGACAGCACGATGCAGCCCTCTGAGGCGTTGGCCGCTCCGGAGAGACCCGTGCGGGCGCCCTGCGGGACCACCGGGACACGGAGGGCTGTCGCGGTGCGCATGACGTGCTGGACCTGTTCGACCGTGCGCGGCAGCACGACGACGGCAGGGGTGCCCGCCTCGCAGAAGCTGGCCATGTCGTTGGCGTACGAGCCGGTGACGTCGGGGTCGGTGAGGACCGCCTCGGCCGGCAGGCCCGTGAGGAGACGTTCGGTGAGGCGATCGCGGGGGCTGCCCACCGCCACGGTGTCTTCATCGGGTCGGGCTTCGATACGGCTCATGATCACAGCGTCGCACTCGGGGCCATCGGTGTGAACCCCGCCCGCGCGAGGCTTTCCGTGCCGGGGTGGTGGCCGGGTGTGCTCTTCGTATTGACGCACAGTGATCGGCATGGACAGCGGTGTGAAACGTGAGGTGCTGGTACGGCGGGTGCTGGCCGGGGCCGTCGTGGGGTGCTTCGTACTGGGGGGTGTGCTGGTCGCCATGCCTGACGGGGATCGCCCGCCGCCGCCCTCCCCCGGGCCCGTGGCGCGGGCCGCGACCGCGGTCGGGTCCGGGGCGCCCGCCTCGCTGCCCGATCTCGTCGCGCTGATCAGCGACCGCGAGGCGCATCTGCGGGCCCATCCGGGTGATGTGCGGTCGTGGGCCGAGCTGGGCACCGCGTATGTGGAACGGGGGCGGCGGACCGCCGAGCCGAAGTTCTATCCGAAGGCCGACGCCGCGTTGCGTACGTCGCTGAAGGGGCGGCCGAAGGGGAACACCGAGGCGCTGCGCGGGATGGCCGCGCTCGCCGACGCGCGGCACGACTTCCGGGCCGCTCGGGGGTGGGGGGAGGCGGCGGTCGCCGCCTCGCCGAAGCGGTGGAGCGGTTATGCGGCGCTGATCGACGCGTATCGGGGGCTCGGGGACTACAAGGGGGCTCGGCGGGTGCTGGCGAAGCTTGTCGAGCTTCCCTCGGGGAGTGGGAGTGGGGGTGCGAGTGGGAGTGGGGCGTCGGGGGGTCGACCGGGAGCGCAGGTGTCGGTTCGGGCCGGGCTCGTCTATCGGGACCGGGGGTGGCGGGAGGATTCCGCTGCCGCCCTGTCCGATGCGGCGGCGCTTGCCGCTGCGCCTGCTGAGCGGGCCGACTGTCTTGTACGGGTCGGGGAGTCGGCCTGGGAGCGCGGGGAGGCCGCCGAGTCGCTGCGCGCGTTCGAGGCCGCGCTGCGGGCCGATCCCGGGGAGCATGCGGCGCGGGCCGGGCAGGGGCGGGCGCTGGCCGCGCTGGGGCGGGACTCGGAGGCGCTGCTCGCGTACCAGTCCGCGCTGGCGAAGCAGCCGTTGCCGCGGTACGCGCTGGAGTTGGGCGAGTTGTACGAGTCGCTGGGGCTGGGCGGGGCCGCGCGGGCTCAGTACGACGTGTTGCGGGCGCGGGTGCGGGAGGGGGACGCGGCCGGGGTGAACGAGGAACTGGTGCTCGGGCTCTTCGAGGCCGACCACGGGGATGCGGGCGGTGCGGTGCGGCGGTTGCGGGGTGAGTGGGCCCGGCATCCTTCGGCGGCTGTGGCCGATGCGCTGGGGTGGGCGTTGCATCGGGACGGGAAGGACAAGGAGGCTCTCGGGTTCGCCACCCGGGCCACGGACCGGGTGCGTGGGGGTGGGGCTCGGGTCGCTCTGTACTCGTTCCACCGGGGGGTGATCGCGCGGGGGCTGGGGGACGACTCGGGGGCTCGGCGGCATCTGGGGGAAGCGTTGCGGATCAGTCCGGTGTTCTCGCCGCTGTTGGTGCCTGTGGCTCTGCGGGCGTTGGAGGAGTTGGGGGAGGCCGAGCCTCGGCCTGCGGGCGCGTTGCGGTAGGCGGCGCGGCGGTAGGCGTGGTGGTGGGCGGTGCGGCGTGGCGGTCCGTGGCGTCGGGGCCGTGCCGGTACGTCGAGTCCGCCGCCTCCCGGGTGTACGGCCCCAAGAAGGGGAAGTGGCCGTCGTTTGCAGGAGCTCTATGCGGCGGACTTCGACGTACCGGCACGGCCCGCTCCCGTGGTGTGCCGGGTGCGGGCCGTTCGTGGTGGAGGGCTCTTGATCAGAGGTTGCCCCGGCGCTCCTGCTCTCGTTCGATCGCCTCGAAGAGGGCCTTGAAGTTGCCCTTGCCGAAGCCCATGGAACCGTGGCGTTCGATCATCTCGAAGAAGACCGTCGGCCTGTCCTGGACCGGCTTCGTGAAGATCTGGAGCAGGTAGCCGTCTTCGTCCCGGTCCACGAGGATCTTCAGTTCGCGGAGCGTTTCCACGGGGACCCTCGTCTCGCCCGCCCATTCGCCGAGGGTGTCGTAGTAGGAGTCGGGGGTGTCGAGAAACTGGACGCCCGCCGCGCGCATCGTGCGGACCGTGTTGACGATGTCGTTGGTGTTCAGGGCGATGTGCTGGACGCCGGCGCCGCCGTAGAACTCCAGGTACTCGTCGATCTGGGACTTCTTCTTGGCGATGGCCGGCTCGTTGATCGGGAACTTGACCTTGAGCGTGCCGTCCGCCACGACCTTGGACATCAGGGCGCTGTACTCGGTCGCGATGTCGTCGCCCACGAACTCCTTCATGTTCGTGAAGCCCATGACCTTGTTGTAGAAGCCGACCCATTCGTTCATCCGGCCGAGTTCCACGTTGCCCACGCAGTGGTCGATGGCCTGGAAGGTGCGCTGGGCCGGGGGTTCGACGATCGGGGCGGCGGCTGTGTAGCCGGGGAGGTACGGGCCCTCGTAACCCGTGCGCTCGACCAGGGTGTGGCGGGTCTTGCCGTACGTGGCGATCGCGGCCAGGACCACCGTGCCGTGTTCGTCTTTCACGTCGTGCGGCTCGGTGAGGGGCTTCGCTCCGTGTTCCACGGCGTACGCGAAGGCCGCGCGTGCGTCCGGGACCTCGATGGCCAGGTCGACGACTCCGTCGCCGTGCTCCGCCACGTGCTCGGCGAGGAAGGTACCCCAGGGGGTGGCGGGCCTGATGACCGAGGTGAACACGAAACGGGCGGAGCCGTTCTCCAGGACGTAGCTCGCGGTCTCCCGGCTGCCGTTCTCCGGTCCGGAGTACGCGACCAGCTTCATGCCGAAGGCCGTGGAGTAGTAGTGCGCCGCCTGCTTGGCGTTGCCCACGGCGAAGACGACCGCGTCCATTCCCTTCACCGGGAAGGGGTCTGCCTGCCGCGCGGTATGAGGGGTGTGGTGCGTGGTCTGCGTCATGGGCGCAGACTCTCGCCCTTTAGCAAGGTGCGCAATCGTTTGTGATTTGGCTGGGCAATATGTTCAGCAGGAGGCCGACTTACCTCTACTTCTTGTACAGGGTGACCATCTCGGAGGTGTTTGTGGGGATCGATCGTTTGGATGGGCGGCTTCTCGTGCTGCTCGCCGAGGAGCCCCGGATCGGGGTGCTGGAGATGTCCCGCCGGCTCGGGGTCGCGCGCGGGACCGTGCAGGCGCGGCTGGACCGGCTTCAGTCGAATGGAGTCATCCGGGGATTCGGTCCGCAGGTGGATCCCACGGCCCTCGGATATCCCGTCACCGCGTTCGCGACCCTGCAGATCCGGCAGGGGCAAGGCGCCGACGTACGGGCGCACTTGGCGACCGTGCCCGAGGTGCTGGAGCTGCACACGACCACGGGCGGCGGGGACATGCTGTGCCGGCTCGTGGCCCGGTCCAACGCCGATCTTCAACGGGTGATCGACCGGGTTGTCGGTTTTGATGGCATTGTCCGGGCCTCCACGGCGATCGTCATGGAGAACCCCGTTCCGCTGCGGATCATCCCGCTGGTGGAGCAGGCGGCCAGGGACGACGACGGCTGAACGACCGGGCTACCGAGTGAGGTGACAGCGGTGAACTTCTGGGAGTACCTGGGCAGTCGTCATCAGCAGCTCCTCGCCGACGCCTTCCAGCATGCGAGCGCCGTGTTCCAGTGCATGGTCGTCGCCACCGTCGTGGGGGTGGTGATCGGGGTCGTCACCTATCGCAGCGACTGGGCCGGGAACCTCGCCACGATCACCACGGCGACCCTGCTGACCATCCCCTCGCTCGCCATGATCGGTCTGCTGATCCCGGTGGTGGGGCTGGGTGTGCCGCCCACCGTGATCGCGCTGACCCTGTACGGGCTGCTGCCCATCGTGCGCAACTCGATCGTCGGGCTGCGCGGGGTCGATCCGTCGCTGGTGGACGCGGCGACCGGTATCGGGATGTCGCGGCTCGCCCGGCTCGTACGCGTCGAGCTGCCGTTGGCCTGGCCGCCGATCCTGACCGGGATCCGGGTCTCCACACAGATGCTGATGGGCATCGCCGCCATCGCCGCGTACGCCTCCGGGCCCGGGCTCGGCAACGAGATCTTCCGCGGTATCGCCTCCCTGGGCAGCAAGAACGCGCTCAACCAAGTCCTCGCGGGCACGCTCGGGATCATCGTCCTGGCGCTGCTGTTCGATGCCGCGTACGTCCTCATCGGGCGGCTGACCATCCCTAGGGGGATCCGTGTCTGAGACAGCAGCAGAGACCGTGGAGGGGGCCCGGGAAGGCGGGGGCGGGCGGGAGGCCACCGGGGCCACCATTCGGCTGGAGAGTCTGAGCAAGCGGTATCCGGGGAGTTCCGATCCCGCCGTGGACAGCGTCAACATGGAGATCAACGCCGGTGAGCTGGTCGTGCTCGTCGGGCCCTCCGGGTGCGGCAAGTCCACCACACTGAAGATGATCAACCGGCTGATCGAGCCCACGGGCGGGCGCATCCGTATCGGTGGCGAGGACGTCACCCACATGGATCCCGTGAAGCTGCGGCGGAAGATCGGGTACGCCATCCAGTCCTCGGGACTCTTCCCGCACATGACCGTCGCCCAGAACATCGGGCTCGTACCGAAGATGGTCGGCTGGTCGAAGGCGCGGGTCACCGAGCGGATCGAGGAGATGCTGGATCTGGTGGGGCTCGACCCCGGTGAGTTCCACGGGCGCTATCCGCGGCAGCTGTCCGGAGGGCAGCAGCAGCGGGTGGGTGTGGCGCGGGCGCTGGCCGCCGATCCGCCCGTTCTGTTGATGGACGAGCCGTTCGGTGCCGTCGACCCCATCACCCGCGATCATCTGCAGGACGAACTGATCCGGCTGCAGCACGAACTGCACAAGACGATCGTCTTCGTCACGCACGACTTCGACGAGGCCATCAAGCTCGGCGACCGGATCGCGGTACTGCGGGAGCAGTCGCACATCGCGCAGTTCGACACCCCGGAGGCGATCCTCACCAACCCCGCCGACGACTTCGTGTCCGGGTTCGTGGGCGCGGGGGCCGCTCTGAAGCGGCTGAACCTGACGCGCGTACGGGATGTGGAGATCACCGACTATCCGACGGTGACCGTCGACGATCCGCTGCAGGACATCTTCAACAAGGTCCGGGCGGGCGGTACGAACGAGATCCTGCTGCTCGACCGGCGGGGGCGGCCCTACAAGTGGCTGCGGCGCGGGGATCTCATGCGGGCCCGGGGCTCGCTGGCCAGGGCAGGCACGCTGGTGAACGACACCGTGACCCGGGACGCGACGCTGCGGGACGCGCTGGAGGCCGTGCTCACGGACAACGCGGGGCGGGTCGTGGTGACGGGGCGGCGCGGGGAGTACACCGGCGTGGTGGACATGGAGACGCTGATGAACTCCGTGCAGGAGATGCTGGAGGCCGACCGGCTCGACGCGATGGAGCACCAGCACGACCTGGAGGAGGCCCGCACCGAGCAGACCCGTCACGAGCAGGAGGGCGTGGGCGGCGGCGGGGGCGGGGAGGGGCAGGCGTGAGCACCCCCGAGAGCGGTCGCGACGGCGGTTCGGGTCCCCGGGACGCCCGTACGGGGCCCGAGGATGTCCGTACGGGGCACGGGAACGACCGTACGGGACCCGGGAACGACCGTACCGGCTTCGGGGACGCCGGTCCTGAGGCCGGGCGGGAGGCCGCCTTCGACGAGGACCTCTCCGCGGTGGCCGCCAAGTCCCGTGCGCCCAGGATCAGTTGGCTGAAGCTGACCCTCCTGCCGGCCGTGCTCGTCGTGGGGCTGCTCTGCACCTGGCTCTGGTTCCGCCAGGCGGATCTCGACCCGCTCTCCGAGAACGCGCTCAGCAACGGGCAGGTGTGGAAGGCCCTGCGCCAGCACATCGAGCTGACCGTGATCTCCACCTTCTTCGTGCTGATCATCGCGATTCCGCTGGGCATCCTGCTGACGCGCGGCGTCTTCCGCAGGGCGACCCCGCTGTTCATGACCTTCGCCAACATGGGGCAGGCCACGCCCGCGATCGGGCTGCTCGCCCTGCTGGTGATCTGGCTGGGCATCGGCCGCAAGGCGGCACTGATCGGCATCATCGCGTACGCCGTCCTGCCGGTCCTGTCGAACACGATCGCCGGGCTGAAGGCGAACGACCCGACGCTCCTGGAGGCCGCCCGGGGCATCGGCATGTCCCCGCTGGGCGTGCTGAGCCGGATCGAACTCCCGCTGGCCGTACCGCTGATCCTCGCCGGCGTGCGGACCGCGCTCGTCCTGAACGTGGGCACGGCGACGCTCGCCACGTTCGGCGGAGGCGGCGGTCTGGGCGTGCTGATCACGACCGGGATCACCAATCAGCGGATGCCGGTGCTGGTCCTCGGCTCGATCCTGACCGTCGCCCTGGCCCTGCTGGTCGACTGGCTGGCGTCACTGGCCGAACTCCTGCTCAGTCCACGCGGTCTGGAGGCGGGCTCATGAGACGGGTCACGTCGGTTACGGGTCCGGTGGCGGCGCTCGCCCTGCTGGCGGCGGTGTCCGGGTGCGGGCTGACCAGCGGTTCGCCCATGGTCGACGACGTGAAGCCGGGGTCGGTCGGGAAGGGGCAGCCGCTCAAGGGCGCCGATCTCACCGTGACGTCCAAGGAGTTCACCGAGCAGCTCGTCCTCGGCGCGATCATGGGCATCGCCTTCCAGGCGGCCGGCGCCGAGGTCCTCGACCGCACGGGCATCCAGGGGTCGATCGGCTCCCGGGAGGCGGTCAAGAACGGGGACGCGGACGCCGGTTACGAGTACACGGGCACCGCCTGGATCACCTACCTGGGCAACAGCGACCCCATCGCGGATCCGCAGAAGCAGTGGGAGGCCGTGCGCGAGGCCGACGCGAAGAACGGGCTGACCTGGCTGCCTCCCTCGAAGCTGAACAATACGTACGCGCTCGCCATGAACCAGGCCAACTACAAGAAGTACGGCACGAAGACGCTCTCCGAGGTGGCCGCCCTCGCCAAGAAGGACCCCAAGGCCGTCACGCTCTGCGTGGAGAGCGAGTTCGCCAACCGGGCGGACGGGCTGCCGGGCATGGAGAAGGCCTACGGCATGAAACTGCCGAGCGGGAACATCACGCAGATGGACACCGGGATCATCTACACCCAGGTGCGCAAGGGCAGTTGCACCTACGGGGAGGTCTTCACCACCGACGGGCGCATCAAGTCCATGAACCTCGCCGTGATGGCGGACGACAAGAAGTTCTTCCCCAACTACAACGTGGCTCCGCAGATCAACACCAAGGCCCTGAAGAAGTACCCGGCGATCGCCGAGGTCCTGGCCCCGATCACGAAGCGGCTCGACAACGACGTGGCGCAGGAGCTGAACGCGAAGGTCGACGTCGACGGCGAGGATCCGCACGCGGTGGCGCTGGACTGGATGAAGAAGGAAGGCTTCGTCAAGGAGGGCTGAGCGCGGCCGAGTGCCCGACCTGCGGGGGATCAGCAGGAGGGGACGGAGCCCTTGCCCTTCTCCAGCGCGACCAGGGAGTCGACGGCGCCCTTGAGGGTCGTCACCGGGATGAGGCGCAGCCCCTTCGGGGGCTCCGACTTCGCGTCCGAGCACTCCGCCTTCGGGACCAGGAAGACGGTGGCGCCGTCGCGGCGGGCGGCCTGCGTCTTGAGGGCCACTCCCCCGACCGCGCCGACCTTCCCGCCGGCGTCGATCGTTCCCGTACCCGCGATGACCCGGCCGCCCGTGAGGTCGCCGCCGCTGCCGTCGCCGTCCAGCTTGTCGACGATGCCGAGGGAGAAGAGCAGTCCGGCGCTCGGACCGCCCACGTCGGCGAGTTTCAGCGTGACCTCGATGTCGTCCGACTGCTCGCCGAGCTGGTTCAGAGCCGCCTCGGTGGCGGTGTCCTGCGACTTCTTCATCTCCTCGGCGTTGTAGTCCTCGATCTCCTCGACGCTGTCGCCGCTCGGGTAGACCGAGTCGCGCGGCATCACCGCACGGTCCGTACGGAACCAGCCGTCGAGCACGTCACCCAGGCTGACGTCCGTGTCCGGGCCCGTCGCCTCGATGGTCGTCATCCGCAGCTGCCCGCTCGTGTCACGGGCCTTCGCACCGGAGATCGTGATCACCGGGTCGCCCTTGTTCTCACCGAGCACGTCCGCCGTCATCCCGGGCTGCGCCAACGAGAACGGCAACGGCGCGAACACGGCCACGGCGAACAGCCCCACGACGGGCAGCGCACACAGCGCGACGAAGCGGGGACGGGAGAGACGAACGAAACCAGAGAGACGAGAAGCCACGGCATCAATCTAACGGAGAGCAATCTTCCACTGTCTGGGGGCGCGCTTCTCGGGGGCGCGGTGGTTCTCGGGGGCGCGGGGAACGGCGCAATCTTTGGCTTTTAGGGGCGCGGGGAACGGCGCAGTCTTTCGCTCCTGGGGGCGCGGGGAACGGCGCAATCTTTGGCTTTTAGGGGCGCGGGGAACTGCGCGACCAGCCACAGCGGCCCCGGAGCCGACCCACAACCCACGCCCCCCACCCCGGCAGGACCCGGCAGGGCCCCGGCAGGGACCCGGCTCAACGAAGCGCGTCAGCCACTTCCCGCGCAGCATCGACAACCCGCGGCCCCACCCGCTCAGGCACCGCGTCCGCCAACATCACCACCCCCACACTCCCCTCCACCCCCGTCACACCGACGAGCGCCGCCGCGGCCCCGCTCGCCCCGGCCTCCAGCTCGCCGTGCGTGAGGGTGTAGCCGAGCTCACCGTCCACACCCCCGGCCCGCGCCGCGAGGATCGCCTTCCCGGCGGCCCCCCGCTCCAGCGGATGGCGGAACCCGGCACGGTAGGCCACGTGATAGTCCGTCCACGTCGGCTCGACCACGGCGACGGCGAGCGCCTCCGTACCGTCGACCAGCGTGAGATGGGCAGTCGCCCCGATGTCCTCGGCCAGCGACCGCAGCGCGGGCAGCGCGGCCTCGCGCACCAGCGGATGCACCTGCCGGCCGAGCCGCAGCACCCCGAGCCCGACCCGGGCACGGCCGCCCAGGTCACGGCGGACGAGGGCGTGCTGCTCCAGCGTGGCGAGCAACCGGTACACAACGGTCCGGTTGACTCCGAGTTTGTTGGACAGCTCGGTGACGGTCAGACCGTGGTCGGTGTCGGCGAGCAGCTTGAGGACGCGCAGTCCCCGGTCGAGCGTCTGGGAGGTTTCCGCGGTCACGACGCCCACTCCTTAGTGGTGAGGGTCGGCGACCCCCTACGTGGCGGATGCGCCACCGGTCCCATCGGCGACGCGCGTCAGAGGCCGCCGGTCGGCTGCGTCCCGGGTACTTCCGGGCGGGCACCGGCTGCGCTCCGCGGCGGCGCTGCCACGGGGCGTGTGCGTAGCGGGACAGTAGCGAGCTGGTTCGCTCAGCGGAAGGCTCCGTCCAGAATCCGGTCATGCGCAGGTACGGACCGCCACTGGTTACCCACGGTTTGCTCCCGTTCCGGCCGGATATGAGCGGCGCGGGCAACTCGGCGTACACCACCTCTGCACAGAGCGCGCACGCCTGCCGGAGGGGGCGCGCACGCACGCGAGCGCCGGTGCCATCAGGGCACCGGCGCTCGTGTTGACGTACAGGCGTGTTCGGGCGTGCGGTCACCGCATCCGGGTCGCCCATTCCTGCACCTTCTCGATCCGCTGGCGCAGCTGCCCGGCGGTCGCCTCCGCGCTCGGCGGGCCGCCGCAGACGCGGCGCAGCTCGGTGTGGATCACGCCGTGGGGCTTGCCACTCTGGTGGACGTACGCGCCGACCATGGTGTTGAGCTTCTTGCGCAGCTCCAGCATCTCCTTGTGGGAGACCACGGGGCGCCGCTCGGCGGGCAGTTCGAGGAGGTCGGCCTCCTCGTCCGGCTTCTTGCGGCTGTGCGCGATCTGCCGGGCCTGGCGCTTCTGGAGGAGGAGCTGGACCTGGTCGGGTTCGAGGAGGCCGGGGATGCCGAGGTAGTCCTGCTCCTCGGCGCTTCCCGGGTGGGCCTGCATACCGAACTCGGCGCCGTCGTACAGGACCCGGTCGAAGACGGCCTCGGACTCCAGCGCCTCGAAGGAGAACTGCTCCTGCTCGCCGGTGTCCTCGTCCTGCTCCTTGTTCGCCTCCTCCATCTCCTTCTCGGACTCGGCGTACGGGTCCTCCTCGCTCTCCTTCTTGGGCTTGTCGAGGGCGTGGTCGCGCTCGACCTCCATCTCGTTGGCGAAGGTGAGGAGGTCGGGGACGGTCGGCAGGAAGACGGAGGCGGTCTCGCCGCGCCGCCGGGACCGTACGAAGCGGCCGACGGCCTGGGCGAAGAAGAGGGGGGTGGAGATGGTCGTCGCGTACACGCCCACGGCGAGGCGCGGTACGTCGACGCCTTCGGACACCATCCGGACGGCGACCATCCAGCGGTCGTCGCTCTGGCTGAACTCGTCGATCCGGTTGGAGGCGCCGGTGTCGTCGGACAGGACGACGGTGGCCTTGGTGCCGGTGATCTCGCGGATGAGCTTGGCGTAGGCGCGCGCGGAGTCCTGGTCGGAGGCGATGACGAGGGCGCCGGCGTCCGGGATGCCCTTGCGCACCTCGGTCAGCCGCTGGTCGGCGGCGCGCAGCACGCTGGGCATCCACTCACCGCGCGGGTCGAGGGCGGTGCGCCAGGCCTGGCTGACGGCGTCCTTGGTCATCGGCTCGCCGAGCCGGGCGGCGATCTCGTCCCCCGCCTTCGTACGCCAGCGCATGTTGCCGCTGTAGGAGAGGAAGATGACGGGCCGCACGACGCCGTCGCCGAGGGCGGAGCCGTAGCCGTAGGTGTAGTCGGCGGAGGAGCGGCGGATCCCGTCGTTGCCCTCCTCGTACGCGACGAAGGGAATGGGGTTCGTGTCGGAGCGGAACGGCGTACCGGTGAGGGCGAGCCGGCGGGTGGCGGGCTCGAAGGCCTCCAGGCACGCCTCGCCCCAGGACTTGGAGTCACCGGCGTGGTGGATCTCGTCGAGGATGACGAGGGTCTTGCGCTGCTCGCAGCGGTTGCGGTGCAGCATGGGCCGTACGCCGACTCCGGCGTAGGTCACGGCGACGCCCTGGTACTCCTTGCTGAGCGGGCCCGCGCTGTACTCGGGATCCAGCTTGATCCCTATGCGCGCGGCCGCTTCCGCCCACTGCTTCTTCAGATGCTCGGTCGGCGCGACCACGGTCACCTGCTGCACGACATGGTGGTGCAGCAGCCATGACGCGAGGGTCAGCGCGAAGGTCGTCTTGCCGGCGCCGGGCGTGGCGACGGCGAGAAAGTCACGCGGCTGCTCCTGGAGGTACCGCTCCATCGCCCCCTGCTGCCAGGCACGCAGCTTGTTGGCGGTGCCCCAGGGGGCCCGCCCGGGGAACGCGGGCGACAGGTGGTGCGAGGACGCGGCGCTGGCGACGGAAGAGGCGGGCACGAAGGGCCCTCCAGTGAGGGTGTCGGGGGACGACGGGCGGGCGGTAGTCACGGTCTCCGTGGGGTGGTCGGGCCGCTCGGTTACGTATGACGACGGCTGCGTATGACAACCGGGCCACCCTACCGGCGCCCCACGAACGTCAACGCGCGGACGACGCGGGGACCCCGCGGGATGGGACTCAGCTCACATCGGCTCGTCCCGGCTCACTTCAGCTCGTCTCAGCCCGCTGGAGGGACCCGCAGCCGCGTGGTCACCCATGCCCCCACCAGCGCCACCCCCGCCATCGGCAGGAACACCGCCACGAAGGCGGCCGGGTGGCCGCCGGAGGCCTGCGTGGCCGCGTGGGTGACCGTGCCGCCGCCGAGGGCCGCGAAGGCCGCGCCGCCCGCGGCGAGGAGCAGGACGTTGGCGAGGCCGTCGGACATCTGGAGGGCGGCGGAGTTGTTGCCGGCCTGGCCGGGGGCGGAGAGATGGAGCAGCAGAACACTGGTGGAGGAGATCACCAGGCCCATGCCGAAGCAGCCGAACGCCCAGGCCACCGCCACCGTCCACACCGGCACCCCGTCGATCAGCACGGTCGGCGCGGCGGCGATGGCGGCCGCGGTGAGCACCATGCCCAGCATCATCAGCCGCTCCCGGTACGGCTCCACGCGCGCCCTCGCCTGCACGAAGGAACCCAGCGCCCAGGTGCCGCCGCCGGCCGCGAGGGAGAACCCGGCGAGCGTCGGCGACAGGCCCCGCTCGGTGACCAGCATCAGCGGTACGAAGGACTCCGCCGCGATGAAGGACCCGGCGGCCACGCCGCGCAGCAGCACCACGGACGGCAGTCCGCGCGCCGCCAGGTAGGTGCCCCGCGGCAGCAGTCCGAGGACCGCCGGGACGAGCAGCGCGGCCCCGGCCACCCCCGGGACCAGGGACAGCCACCGCAGGTCCTGGGCGGCGTACTGGAGGAGTCCGGCGCCCGCGGAGATGCCCAGCGCCAGCCGGATGCGCCGCCGGTCGAAGGGGGCCGGAAGGGTCCCTTCCTCCGGTCCGGACGCCCGACTGCGTATCTGCGGCAGCGCGAGCGCCAGCGGCAGGAGGACCAGCACCGGTACGCCGACGAAGACCCAGCGCCAGCCGAGGTGCTCGGTGACCGCGCCGGAGGCGAGGGGGCCGACGATGGACGGGACCACCCAGCTCGCCGCGAACGCCGCCATGATCGACGGGCGCAGCCGGGCCGGATACGCCCGCCCCACCACCACGTACAGCGCGACGATCACCAGCCCCCCGCCCAGGCCCTGTACGGCCCGGCCGAGGATGAACAGCCACATGGCCCCGGCCGTCCCGGACAGCAGCAGCCCCGCCGCGAAGGCCCCAATGCCCGCGGTGAGGGACCCCAGCGGGCCGGCCCGGTCGGACCACTGCCCGGCGAGCACCATGCCGAACAGGCTCGTCGTGAAGTACCCGGAGAACGCGAACGCGTACAGCGAGATCCCGTCCAGCTCCCGCGCCGCCACCGGCATGGCCGTCCCGACGGCCGTCGCCTCGAAGGCGATCAGCAGCACGACGGACACGATCCCGATGCTCAGCGCCCGGTACGGACGGCTGAGCACACCGTCCGGGGCGACGTCTTCGATCGGTGCGCTCGGGGTGGCGGCGACGCCGGTGTCGCCCGGTTCCAGGGAGGTCATGTTCGCCAGGGTAAGGGGCAAGACCGACATTGACCCCTGTCGAAAGACGGCCCCGCCCTGAGACCTTGGTCGTACGACCTCCAGCACCCGCCCTTCCCGCCCTTTGTGAACGCGGCATGGCAGTCCCGTTGCAGCCCCCACGAAGCCCTTGGCCACCTCCACCCCGGCCCGTACGGTCGACACAACGAGTCCGGAACAACGGACTCAAGCTTGGCCGTGTGCCCGAGTGGCTTAGGGACTCGCCTGCAAAGCGAGGCACGTGGGTTCAATTCCCGCCACGGCCTCTGGTCCGGTGTCGGGGTCGGCTGCCTTCGGGTGGTCGGCCCCGCGTCGTGTGCGGGCGGTTCCGGGCGGCCCTGGGTGGGTCAGAGCACGCCTCCCGCCTCGTCCTGGAACATCTCCGTCCAGTAGTGCCACTCGGTGCCCGGGGCGGTGCCCGTGGGGTCGACCGTCGACAGGGTCTGCGCCATCGTCGTGGCGAGCTGGTCGTAGGCCTCGTCGGTCAGTTCGTGGGCTAGGGACTCGTCGATCGTCCGCTCGCGGTGGAGCAGCCACAGGGTGAAGGCCAGGGTCGAGACGTCCGTGTTCAGCGCGTACAGCGTGGCGTCGGGCTCGCTCCAGTCGAGGATCGCGCCCGTCTCGCCGTCGACGATCAGGCTGTTGTCCTCGATCAGGTGGCCCAGGCGGATCAAGTGGTCGGCGTCGCGCGGGAGTTGGTCGGGGGTGAACACGTCCGGGCGCTCGTCCTCGTAGTACTCGGCGAGCGTCGGCAGCGGTACGTCCGTGTCCAGCTGGAACAGGAAGCCGTCCTCGGGCAGGCCCGTCTCGCGCAGGAAGTGCCGCGTCGGCTCGTGGGCGAGGGCGGCGGGGAAGTCGACGTCCTCGAAGCGCACCACCCGGCCGTGCCCGAACTCCTGGTCCAGCAGGCGGGCGGGGAGGTCGAGGGTCAGCGCGGAGTCGGCCGGCGCGTCCGCGACCAGGGCCATCGGGCGGATCAGCGCCGCCATCTTCCAGAACGGCGGGACCTCGCCGTCGACGCCCTCCTCGAACAGCGCCAGCAGCTGCCGCGACATCGCGGTGACGGCCTTCGGCCCGAACCGGCCCTCGTAGGAGGCGAACTGGCCTCTCCTCGCGGACATCTCGTCCGTCGCCGTCACGAAGTCCGTGAGCGTCCGGAGCGAGGGCGCGAGCGGGAGACGGTCCATCAGGTCGGGGCGGTCGTGGAGGAAGAACGTGGTGGACACCTCGCCCGTCGCCCCGTCGAGCAGGACCGACTCCGTCTCCATGCCGCCGGGGTCCCGCAGTGCGCCGATCACCAACTGGTCGCGCAGTTCGGGATGGAGGGCGGCCGGGTCTCCCGTCGAGTCCCCCACCGTCCGCAGGCCGTCCTCGCGCAGGGGCTCGAAGGTCAACAGGCCGCTGTCGCCCGGCAGTCCGGGCCCCGTCAGCCAGCGGCGCGTCGGCGGGTGCGTGACGTACGGGTCCAGCGCGTCCTCGTGCAGAGTGATCCTCTCGATGCCGATGCCGATGCCGGTGCTGACACCGGTGTCATTGTCCGTGCCGCTGTTGGTGCCGATGCCGGTGTCCGTCGTGCTCATCGTTCCCCCGCGGATCGTTGTTCGCAGTCCCCCGGCAGGACCGGGCCGGGCGGCACACAGTCATGCGCGCAGGCATGCCGCCACGCATGCCAGGGCATCCGGATGCGCCTCGAAACACCCGGAAACGGCCCGCCGCCCAGCGGTCCTCCCCCACTGACCAGAACACTACCCGGCACCACTGACAACGCCCCGGGATCGCGCTGACCAGCGACTTCACACCGGCCTTCGCTGACTTCCCGTCAGTCCCGCCCGGGTCCAGCCGGATCCCGCCGGCCGACTCACCGGCCGACTCAGCGGACGCGGGCCCGTTCCCGGCCCGCCAGGATCGCGTCCACCGTCTGCCCCGCGGTCTGCTCGGTGGTGTCCAGCCACAGCCCGACACGCGGGGTGTCCGTACGCAGCCCGCGGTCGAGGTCCTCGACGGTCCACGCGCCGTAGCCCGTCTTGGCCCGCCCCTCCTCCCGCTCCGCCACGGCCGCGGCGTCCGGGGCCAGTACGACGACGTACAGCGGGCTCGTCCGTACGAGTTCGACGTAGGCCGTCAGGTGCGCGCCCAGGACCACGTCCTGGACGACCGCCGTGAAGCCCGCCCGCGCGTACGTGTCCGCCGTCGCCGCCGACAGCCGGTAACGCAGCCGGAGTTGGGCCTCCGCCTCGCTGTGCGGGCCCGCTCCGGGCTCGTACTCCGCGCGGCCGGTGACGAGCATCCGCCGGAACACGTCACCCCGTACGTGGGCGGCCCGTGGCAGTCTCTCGGCCAGTGCCTGCGCGACCGTGGACTTCCCGGCGGCCATGATGCCGGTGATCAGGACCACACCGCCGTCCACCACTCACCCCGCGTTCCGCACGTGCCTCACTGCGTCGCCGTCACCACGGCCGCCTGGGGCCTTATCGGCAGCCGGTTCACCGGGCGTCCGGTGGCCGCCCGTACGGCGGACGCGACCGCCGCGGGGGACGTGACGACCGGTACGGCGCTGACGGCCTTCGCTCCGAAGGGCGCGACCACGTCACGCTCCTCGACGAGCTTGACGATGCGGATGTCGGGGGCGTCGAGGGCGGTCGGCAGCGAGTACCCGGTGAGGTCGGGATGGCGCACCAGCCCGCGCGCGGTGCGCAGGTTCTCCGTGAGGGCGGCGCCGATGCCCTGGGTGACCCCGGCCTCGATCCGGGCGGTGAGCTGCGCGGGGTTCAGGATGCGGCCCACGTCCTGGGCGAGCGCCAGTTCGACCACGCGTACCGAGCCCAGCTCGATGTCCACGTCCACCACCGCGCGGATCGCGCAGAAGGCGAGGCCCACGAAGGCGTCGCCCTGGCCGGCGCCGTCCAGCGGCTCGGTGGGGTGCGGACGGCACTGCGCGGTCGCCCACAGCTCCTTGCCGTCCATCGCCTCGCTGACGGTCGTCGACAGCACGCCGTCGTACGAGGTGATCTTGCCGTCGGTGATCTGGAGCAGCTCGGTGGACATGCCGAACTTGTGCGCCAGAGGCTGCAGCAGCTGCGTGCGGACCATCTTGGCGGCCCGTTCGACGGCGCCGCCGGAGACCCAGGTGTGCCGGCCGCGGGCGCTGGGGCCCGCCGGGGGCTGGTCGGTGTCCACGGAGGCCACATGGACCTCTTCGATGCCGAGCGTCTCCTGGACGATCTGCCGGGCCAGCGTGGTGAAGCCCTGGCCGGTCTCCACGGCCGCGCAGAGCACGGTGGCGATGCCGTCGTGGACCTTCACGGTGGCCGTCGAGACCTCGTCGGTGCCCTCGGCGCCGAGCATGTGGACCATGCCCAGGGCGTAGCCGACGCCCCGCCGTACGGCGCCGGGTTCGCCGGCGCCCTCGGGGCCGCCGGGGAGCAGCCACTCGTCCTCGGGGGTGTCCTTGGGGAGGGCGGGCAGCGGGTGTTCCTGGACGGCCTGGAGCAGTTCGGCGACGGGGGCCGGGCAGGTGACCGTCTGGCCGGTCGGCAGGACGTCCCCGGTGGCCAGGACGTTGCGCAGGCGCAGGTCGGCCGGGTCGACGCCGAGCTTCTTGGCCAGCTTGTCCATCTGGGCCTCGTAGGCGGCGCAGACCTGCATGGCGCCCTCGCCGCGTACGTGTCCGGAGGGCGGGTTGTTGGTGCGTACGGCCCAGCCCTCGATGAAGGCGTTCGGGACGACGTAGGGGCCGCAGGCGAAGGAGACGGCGGCGGCGAGGGCCTCCGAGGAGGTGTCCGCGTACGCGCCCGCGTCGAGGAGGATCTGCGCCTCGACCTTGATCAGCCTGCCCTCGGCGTCCGCGTGGTGGCGGTAGCGCAGGAGCGTGGGGTGCCGGTGGACGTGCCCGAGGAAGGATTCTTCGCGCGTCGCGGTCAGTTTGACCGGGCATCCGGTCTTGAGGGCGAGCAGCCCGAGCGGGAGCTGGAAGCCCTGGTCCTCGCGGTCGGCGGTGGCGCCGGGCACGCCGGTGACGACGACCTTCACGCGTTCCGGTTCCAGGCCGTAGCAGGCGGCGGCCGTGTCGCGGTCGGTGTGCGGGTCGGTGGAGGCCACGTAGAGCTCGACCCCGCCGTCGGGGCGGGGCACGGCGAGGCCGGCCTCGGCGCCGATCGGGGCCGGGTCCTGGCGGCCGATGCGGTAGAGGCCCTCGACGACGATGTCACCGGCGGCGTCCGGGTCTCCGTGGCGCAGCGGGATGTGGCGGATGAGGTTGCCGTCGGGGTGCAGGGGCTCCGCTTCGAAGGCCTGCTCCGGGTCGGTCACCGGGTCGAGGATCTCGTACTCGACGATGACGGCCGCGGCGGCCATGCGCGCGGTGTCGGGGTGGTCCGCGGCGACGGCCGCGATGGCCTCTCCGTGGTGGCGCACGACGTCGGAGGCGAAGACGGGGCGGTCGGCCCTGCCGCGGCCGAGCAGCGCGGTGCCGGGCACGTCCTCGTGGGTGATGACGGCCTGGACGCCGGGCATCTCGCGCGCGTGGGTGGTGTCGACGGACAGGATGCGCGCGTGCGGGTGAGGTGATCTCAGGACGGCGGCCCACAGGAGGCCCTCGGCCCACAGGTCCGCCGCGTACGGGAAGGTGCCCTCCGTCTTGGCGCGGGCCTCCGCGGACGGCAGGGACACGCCGAGGCCGTGCGGCGGCGGTTCCGGTGCGGTGCCGGGCTGCGCGGTGGTCGCGGTGGCGGTGTCGTTGCTCACGCCTGGCCTCCGTCCTGGCCGTACGGCTGCTCGTGGGGCTGGCTGGACTGGTGGGGCTCGAACGCGGACGGGTTGACGCCTCCGCCGCCGGGGCCCGCCTGGTGCGGGATACGGGCCTCGTCGCCGTCCGAGGAGCTCTCGGCGGCCGCGTGGGCCTCGCGCTCGGCCACGACGTCGCGTACGGCGTCCAGGACGCCCCGGTAGCCGGAGCAGCGGCACAGGTTGCCGCACAGGGCCTGGCGGGTCTCCAGGTCGGTCGGCGCCGGGTTGCCCTCAAGGAGGTCGTGCACGGTCATCGCCATGCCCGGGATGCAGAAGCCGCACTGCACGGCGCCGCACTTGGCGAGGGCCCGCTGGACGTCCGAGGGCTGCCCGTCGGCGGCGAGTCCCTCGACGGTGCGCACCTCGCTCCCGGCGGCGGTCACGGCGGGCACCAGGCAGGACGCGACGAGCCGGCCGTCCACCTGGACGTTGCAGGCGCCGCACTCGCCCTGCGAGCAGCCGTCCTTGGCGCCCGCGAGGCCGAGGCGCTCGCGCAGTACGTACAGCAGCGATTCGCCGATCCAGGCGTCCGTCACGGGCCGTTCGACGCCGTTCACCCGCAGGACGTACGAGACGAGGGGGTGGTCGTTGTGCGGGGCGACGCCCTGGGGGTCGTCGGCCCCGGACTCCTCGGCGGCCTCGCCGTCCGGGTCCGGGTAGGACGCGCCGGTCGCGGCGTCGGGAGCCTCTTCGCCGGGCTCCTCCGTGGAGGCGGCCTCCGGCTCGCCCGCGGGGTCGTCCGCGTACTCCTGGTGGTCGTGGCGGGACGCGGCCCCGGACGGTTCCTCGCGTCCGTCATCACGTCCGTCGTCGCGTCCGTCGTCGTGGCCCGGGTCGCGCTCCACGGAGACGGCGATCTCGTCGGCGTGCGCTCCGGAGACGTCGATGATCTCGGCGGCGCCGTGCTCGGCGGGGGCGTGGGGCCCGGTCCCGTCGGCGGGCTGCTGCTGCTCGGGGGGCTGCTGGGCCCAGGGCTCGTTGGCCCAGGGCGCCGCCGCTCCGCCCGGCAGCGTGGCGGGCGGACTGCCACCCCACTGCTCGACCAGCGAGGACGTGGTGAACTCGCCGGACTCGTCCGGCAGATCACCGTCGGCGAGCGGGATGGACCACTGTCCGCCGACGTCCTGGCCCGAGCCGTCGTGCCCCGTCCCGTCGTGTCCGTGCGGGCCCTGGTCGCCCTGTGCGGGCTGGTCGAAGGTCCACTGGCCGGTGGCCCCGGGGTGGTACGAGAACTGGTCCTGGGGGGCCTGCCGGTGCTCTTCGGGGAGGGCGTTCGGGTCGGGCCACCGGACGTCCTGCCGCTGACCGGGGCCGGCCGCCTCGGGCGGTGCGCCCCAGGAGCCGGTGGACCCCGGGTCGTTCTCGGCACCCGTGCCGGGCGCGACCGTTATCGGCGGCGGTACGTAGCCGTGGCCGGGCGCGGCGAGCGGCGAGTCCGCGAGGAGGGCGTCGATGCCCCCTTCGGGGAGCTTGACGAAGGCGGTGGCGCCGTCGTCGTAGTCGCCCTGGGGCAGCGGGTCCCAGCGGCTGCCCGCGCGGGGCGCGCCCTCACCGTGCTGATCTCCGTGCTGGTCGTCGGTCACGACAGTGCCCTCCCCAGTGCTCGTCGGGCCAGCGCGGCGACGGTGCGCCGCAGGTGCAGTACGGCGGGTGGCAGCGGCTGTACGGAACCGTCCTCCTCGGGGGCCGGATCGGGGATGCAGGCCGCGGCGACGTACTCGCCGAAGGCGGCCAGCGCCTCGGGCACGATCGCGCGGTTGTTGTCCCAGTCGATCAGCGAGGCGACCCACTGCTCGGCGTCCAGAGGGCGCAGCGGCATCGGTGCTATGGCACCGACGGCGCACCGCACCCCGCGCCTGGCGGGGTCGAGGACGAGCGACACGGAGGCGATGGCGCGCCCGGGGCCGGTCCGTCCGGTGGCCTTCAGGAAGACCTGGGGCGCGTGCAGCAGCGGCACGCGCACGTACCCGATGAGTTCGCCGCCGCGGAGCATCTCCATGCCCGCGAGCAGGTGCGACACGGGGATCTCGCGGCGGGCGCCGCCGGGGCAGGCGATGATGAGGGTCGCTTCCAGCGCGGCCAGCACCGGGAGGGCGTCCCCGGTGGGCGACGCCGAGGCGATGTTGCCGCCCAGGGTGCCCGCGTTGCGGATCTGCGGCGGTCCTGCGGCCCGCGCGGCGGCCGCGAGGGCGGGGATGAGGGCGGCGAAGTCGGGGCGCCCCATACGGGCGTGGGTGAGGCCGGCGCCGAGGAGCGCGTGGCCGTCCTGGTACTGCCAGCCGCGGATCTCGCTGATGCGGCCGAGGCCGACGAGCGCGGCGGGCCTGAGCTGTCCTGAATTGACGGCGGCCATGAGGTCGGTGCCGCCGGCCACGGGAACGGCGGCGGGCATGGCTGCGAGCGCCGCCACGGCCTCGTCCAGTGAGGCGGGCAGCGTCACGGCGTGCGCCGCCTGCGGTGCGTGCGTGGTCAAACCGGCTGCCCCTTCCCGCTGCCCCACCTGGTCCCACCTGTGTTGCCGTACGGTACGTGCTGACAGGGCGGACGTGGCAACTCTGGCACATCTTCCCGGTTCCCCGACGCGGGGGTCCGCTAGGAGGCATTCCTACCCGCCACCAGCGGATGGTCCGTTTTCGCACCACATCGCCCGTCAGAGCCAATTGGCGGTTTTCGTTGCCCCTTGGGTGTCTTTCTCCGCAGAGGCCACCGTCGCAGGGTGCCGCGCCGGACGACACCCCCCGACAGGCGGCTCACACGTTCGGGGGCGGCCCGTCGATCGGGCGTCCGAGCACCCCGGGGCGCCGCTGCCACGGCAACGGCCCGGCGGGCGGCCGGTAGGCGACCCCCAGGGCGTCAAGTCGCGCGTAGTGCGCGGTCATTCGCTCCTCGAAATCCGCGAAGTCGCGTTCCGCGGGCGGGGGCAGGGCGCTCCAGGCGACCTCCGCGAAGGCCACGAGCCGCGGGAAGGCCTGGTAGTCCACGCGGTCCCGGTCCTCCATCACCTCGGTCCACAGATTGGCCTGGGTGCCCAGTACGTGCCGCGCCTGAGCGGGGGTCAGCTCCGGTGGAACGGGTTCGAAGCGGTAGACGTCCTCCAGGGTGCGCACGAAGCCGATGGGCACCGGCTCGTCGGGGCCTTCGGCCTGCCGGTGGTCCAGGTAGACCTGCTGCTCGGGGCACATGACGACGTCGTGGCCGGCCCGGGCGGCCGTGATGCCGCCCCGGTAGCCGCGCCACGAGGAGACGGTGGCGCCCGGGGCGAGCCCGCCCTCCAGGATCTCGTCCCAGCCGATCAGCCGGCGTCCGCGTGCGGTGAGCCAGTCGTCGAAGTGGCGGATGAACCAGGACTGCAGCGCGTCCTCGTCCGCGAGGCCCAGTTCGGTGATCCGTGCCTGTGCGGCGGGGGACGCCTTCCACTGGTCCTTGGCGCACTCGTCGCCGCCGACGTGGATGAACTCCGAGGGGAACAGGTCGAGGAGTTCCTCGAAGACGCCCTCGTAGAAGCGAAGGGCGTTGTCAGTGGGTGCGAGTACGTTTTTGGAGACGCCCCAGGTGTCCCAGACGGAGAGGGAGTGCGTGTCGACGACATCGGTGTTGCCGAGTTCCGGATATGCGGCGATGGCGGCCTGCGAGTGCCCCGGGATGTCGATTTCGGGGACGACGGCGATATGCCGTTCGGCGGCGTACGCGACGATCTCGCGGATGTCGTCCTGGGTGTAGAAGCCCCCATGCGGCTTCTCCTCCCAGTGGGGCGAGGCGCGATGACCGAATTTGGTGCGTGCCCGCCATGATCCGGTCTCCGTGAGCTTCGGATACCGCTTGATCTCGATACGCCAGCCCTGGTCGTCGGTGAGGTGGAAGTGGAAGACGTTGAGCTTGTGCGCGGCCATCAGGTCGAGTTGGCGCAGGACGCCGTCCTTCGGCATGAAGTGCCGCGAGACGTCGAGCATCAGACCGCGCCAGCCGAATCGCGGTGCGTCCTCGACGGTCAGGTTCGGGACGGTGTACGTGACGCCCGGTCGGACGGGTGCGCGGCGGAAGGCTTCGGGGCCGATGAGCTGGCGCAGTGTCTGGGCTCCCCAGAACACTCCGGCGCCGCTCCCGCCGCGGATCTCGATGCCCCGTCCGGAATCGGCGTCGAGTACGTAGGCCTCCGGCGGGAGGGACTCGTCGATACGCAACCGCACGGTGTTCGGGGCGTTTTCCGCACCGGTCGCGCTTTCGGTGCCGGACGTGTTTTCGGGGCCGCCGGCGCTTTCGGGAGCGGGCGGCAGCGAAAGTCCCAGGGCGGCGCCGAGGGTGAGGCGCAGCCAGCGTTCGGTGGTGCCCGTGCCGGGGCCGGCCGACAGGGTGGTGGCCGCGTCGAGCGGGACACCCGGGCCGGCGGAACGCCGTACCGAGCGGGGCGCGGGGATCACCCCGGCCGGGGCGTCGGGGGTCGGGGCTACGGGTGTCGCGTCGCTCACGTCAGTCCTTCACCGCGCCGCCGAGTCCGGAGACCAGGCGCCGCTGTACGAGTACGAAGAAGATCAGCACGGGAATCGTCATCACGGTGGAACCGGCCATCACGCCGCCCCAGTCCGGGTCGTCGGGCTTGTAGAAGACGAGGAGGGCCATCGGCAGCGTGGACTGCGAGGTGTCGCTGATGATGAACGATTTGGCGAACAGGAAGTCGTTCCAGGCGGAGATGAACGAGAACACGCTGGTGGCGACGAGCCCGGGAAAGACCAGCGGGAAAAGGATCTGCCACAGGAACCGCGTCCGGCTCGCCCCGTCGATGTGGGCGGCCTCCTCCAGTGCCTCGGGGACGGCCTTCACGAAGCCCCGCAGCATCCAGATCGCGAAGGGCAGTGAGAAGGCGATGTGCGGCAGGATCAGCGCGCCCAGGGTGTTGAGCTGACCGAAGTCCCGCATCTGGAAGAAGAGGGGGATCGTCAGTGCCTCGACGGGCACCATCTGGGCGACCAGGAACATGATCAGCAGGGTGGTCCGGAAGCGGAAGCGGAATCGTGTCACGGCGGTCGCGGCGAGAAACGCGATGAGCGCCGAGACGGCGACGACGGTGACCGCGACGACAAGACTGTTGAGGAAGTAACGGCCGAATTCCTGCTGCCCGAAGACGCGCCGGAAGGAATCCAGCGACGGGGAGAGCGTCCAGGGCCGCGGCTCGCTCGACTCGATCTCCCCGGCCGGTTTGAAGGCGCTGAGCACCATCCAGTAGAGGGGGAATGCGACGACCGCCGCGATCAGCAGCGCCGAGACCTCGGCGGCCAGCCGCCACGGCCGTCGCACGGAACGGCGTACGAGATTTCGCACGAATCCGGTCCGCGCGGAATGCCCGGACGTCACGGAACTCACAGCTCTTCCCCCTGCCTTCGCAGCAGCCTCAGATATACGAGCGTGACCGCCAGCAGAATCAGCAGCATCACCACTCCGATCGCCGACCCGAGGCCGTACTGGGAGGACGCGAAGGCCTTTTGATACGCGTACACGTTCAGGACGAGGTTCTGGCCCGCGATGCCGCCGCCGTTCGTCATGACGTAGATCTGGGTGAAGACCTTGAAGTCCCAGATGACCGACTGGATGGTGACGACCACGAGGATCGGGCGGAGCATCGGCGCGAGCACCGAGCGCCAGATCCGCCACTGGGAGGCGCCGTCCAGGGAGGCGGCCTCCAGGACCTCTGAGGGCACGGCGCGGATCCCGGCGTACACGGTGACCATCACGAACGGGAAGGAGCACCAGACGACTTCGAGCAGGACGAGGGCGAAGGCGCTGTAGCGGCCGTACGTCCAGGAGTGGTCGCCGAGCCCCAGGGCCCGGTTGACGGGGCCGAAGTCGGGGTCGAACAGGAGCAGCCACACCGTGGACCCGGTGACCGCGGGGGTCGCCCAGGCGCCGAGCGCGGCCAGCATCAGGGCGAGCCGGGGGACGGCACGGACACGTGTCAGGAGGACCGCGAGCGCGCAGCCGACCGCGAGGGTCGACACGACGCACGCCGACGCGAACACCACGGTGGCGAGCAGCACTTGCCAGAACTGCTCGTCGCGGAAGAGCGTCGCGTAGTTCCCGAAGCCCTGGAAGGACGTCGGCTCGCCGCCGCTGACCTGCGCCTGGGTGTACTCCAGGAACGAGATCAGGCCGAGCTGGTAGACGGGGTAGACGAGCAGGCCGCCGATGACGACGAGCGCGGGGGCGAGGTAGAGCCAGGGCGTCCAGCCGCCGCGGGCGAGCGGGGATCTGCGGCCCGTCGCGGGGCGGCGGCCCGGCCGGGGCGCCTTCGTGGCGTTCCCGGCCGGCGACTCCCGCACGGCGGGTCCGGCGGCCGGGGCCGGCCCGGGGGCGGCCCCCGGGGCGGCCCCCGGGGCGGACACCGCGAGCGGCCGGTCGGTCATCCGGCTCATCCGGCGGAGCTGAACGCGTCGTTCATCTTCTTGGCCGCGTCCTTGGAAGCGGCCTCCACGACCTTACGTCCGCTGACGACCTCCTGGAACATCGTCGGCAGGACCAGGGACGCGTCGATCTGCGACCAGGCGGGTGAGGCGGGGACGAACTTGGCGCCGGAGCCGAGGGTCTTCACGAAGGGCTCGACGAACGGTTCGCGCTTGGCGACGTCCTGGCGCACGTCCGTGAACGTCGGCAGGAAGCCCATCGCGTCGAAGAGCGCGCCCTGCGTCTTCTTCGACGCGAGCTGTTCCATCAGGTCGACGGCGAGGGTGCGGTGGGTGGTGCTGTTGAGCACGCCGAGGTTGTTGCCGCCCGCGAAGGCGGGGGCGATCTCACCGGACTCCACGCCGGGCAGCGGGACGACCTTGTACTTGCCCTTGACCTTGCCCGCCTCGATCGCCGCGTGGCTGAAGTCGCCGCCGATGGCCATGCCGGCCTTGCCGGAGGCGAACGCGGTGACGGTGTCGTTGCCGCCCATGCCCGCGCACTTGGCGGCCGGACAGTTGTCGTCGCCGAAGAGCGAGGTGTAGGCCTTGATGCCCTTCTGGGCCTCGGCGCTGTCGATGGTCGAGGCGTACGAGCCGCCCTTGCCCTCGGCGAGTTCACCGCCGTTGGACCAGATGAACGGCATCGCGCCGTACGTGTAGGCGCCGCCGACCGCGAGCCCGTACAGGTCCGGCTTCGCCTGCCGGATCTTCTTGGCCGTGCTGATCAGCTCGGCTTGCGTCTTGGGCACTTCGAGGTCCAGGTCCTCGAAGATGTCGGTGCGGTAGTAAAGGGCGCGGACGCCGACGAAGTACGGGGCTCCGTAGATCTTGCCGTCGACCGTGACGGACTGCTTGGCGGTCGGGTCGGTGTCCTTGGACTCGCTCCAGTCCGTGAACTCCTCGCTGACGTCCGCGAGTCCGCCGTCCTTGACGTAACCGGCGGTGTCCGTGTTGCCGTACTCGATGAGGTCGGGCGCGCTCTTGGGGTCGTTGAAGGCGGCCTTGATCTTCTCGGCGCGGGTCTCGACGGGGATGTACTGGACGTCGACCTTCGTGCCCTTGTGGGCCTTCTCGAAGGCGGTGACGACACCGTCGACCACCTTCTCCTTCGGCGCGTTGGCGACCTCCTGGAAGAGCCACACCCGCAGGGTGCCGCTCTTCTCGTCCTTGCCACCGGAGTTGTCGGACGACTCAGGGGCGCAGGCGGTCGCCGTGAGCCCGGCGACGACGAGGGCGGCGATCGGGGCGGCCATACGGGCGGAGAGGGGTGCGAGCTTCATGGGGGCGTCCTCCGGGGGCGCGTTGCAGCATCTGCAATGGTGGTTTTGCGCTGCACAACACCCGGGAGGCTATGGAGTACATGAACATGCCCACAAGAGGTCTCAACCACTCTGTGACCGGCAGAAGCACTCCGTGCAACGGGCGCCCTGGACAAAGGCCCCGGATACGCCGCATACGCCGACCGCGCCCGGAGCCCCGCCGGTCAGCCGGACACGACAGAGCCGCGGCGCCCCGCACCGGGGCACCGCGGCCTTACTCCGTCGTACGCGGTCCGCGCGGCGCACCGCGCGCCGCGGGAGTGCGCCCCACGGCGTCGCGGGGCGCGGAGGGTGCGGGAGACCGCTAAGGCCATGACGGCGCTACTTGCCGCCGTCCTTGCCCTTGCCGCCGCCCTTGCCGTCGTCGCCGCCGGCGCCCATGGACTCGTAGATCTCCTTGCACATGGGGCACACGGGGTACTTCTTCGGGTCCCGGCCCGGGACCCACACCTTGCCGCAGAGTGCGACGACGGGCGTACCGTCGAGCGCGCTCGCCATGATCTTGTCCTTCTGGACGTAGTGGGCGAAGCGCTCGTGGTCCCCGTCGCCGTGCGACGTCTGCGGCGTCGGCTCTACGAGGGTTCCCGTCCCAGTGCCTCGCTGGGGCTGGGTCTCAGGCTCAAGAGTGCTCATAAACGCAAGAGTACTGAAGGCGGAGGACATCAGTTGAGCGAAGGGTCGTCCGGATACGTGGCCACCATCGCCAGTTCGTTGCGCTGACGGCGCAGCACCTCGCGCCACAGCCGTTCCGGAGCGGGCGAGGAGACGTCGCCGGGCTCGGACTCGACGACGTACCAGGCGCCCTCGCCCAGTTCGTCCTCCAGCTGTCCCGGCCCCCAGCCCGCGTACCCCGCGAAGATCCGCAGGGAGCCGAGCGCCGAGGCGAGCAGCTCCGGCGGGGCCTCCAGGTCCACGAGCCCGATCGCGCCGTGCACCCGGCGCCAGCCGAGCGGCGCGCGCTCCCCGGAGGCGCCGCCCGGGATCACCGCCACGCCGAGCGCGGAGTCCAGGGAGACCGGGCCGCCCTGGAAGACGACCCCGGGCTCCCCCGCCAGTTCCGCCCAGCCCGCGAGGATGTCGCCCACGTCCACGGGGGTCGGGCGGTTGAGGACGACGCCCAGCGAGCCCTCCTCGTCGTGGTCGAGGAGCAGCACCACCGCGCGGTCGAAGTTGGGGTCCGCCAGGGCGGGTGTGGCCACGAGCAGCCGCCCTGTGAGCGAGGACACCTCGGTCATGCGTGACATGATCCCGCATCTTCCCCGCGCACGGGGAGGCAATACCCGTAACCACGTGAATGCAGCTCAGGGCGCAGGGGTGCAGGTGGAGCGCACGACGGGGCCGGTGACCCCACGTGTCCGATTAGGCACGGTTCGTGTTGTGGCAAAGCTATGACGTGCCTGAGAGCCCCTCGGGCTTACAGAAGGGGGGTGGGCGGCCATTACCCTTGCTTCTTCGCCTCTGTCCCACCAATCGGAACGCGAGATACATGACCGTCAACGGCTCAGACGACGTACTCCTTGTCCACGGCGGAACCCCGCTGGAGGGTGAGATCCGTGTCCGCGGTGCGAAGAACCTCGTACCGAAGGCCATGGTTGCCGCACTGCTCGGCAGTGCTCCGAGCCGGCTGCGCAACGTCCCGGACATCCGCGACGTGCGGGTCGTACGCGGACTGCTGCAGCTGCACGGGGTGACGGTCCGTCCGGGTGAGGAGCCGGGCGAGCTCATCATGGACCCGTCGCACGTGGAGAGCGCCAACGTCGCGGACATCGACGCCCACGCGGGTTCGTCGCGCATCCCGATCCTGCTGTGCGGCCCGCTGCTGCACCGCCTCGGCCACGCGTTCATCCCGGGCCTCGGCGGCTGCGACATCGGCGGCCGGCCGATCGACTTCCACTTCGAGGTGCTGCGGCAGTTCGGCGCGACGATCGAGAAGCGCGCGGACGGCCAGTACCTGGAGGCTCCGCAGCGGCTGCGCGGCACGAAGATCGAGCTGCCGTACCCGTCCGTCGGCGCGACCGAGCAGGTGCTGCTGACGGCCGTCCTCGCGGAGGGCGTCACGGAGCTGTCGAACGCGGCGGTCGAGCCGGAGATCGAGGACCTGATCTGCGTCCTGCAGAAAATGGGCGCGATCATCGCGATGGACACCGACCGCACCATCCGCGTCACGGGCGTCGACAAGCTCGGCGGTTACACCCACGCGGCCCTGCCGGACCGCCTGGAGGCCGCCTCGTGGGCTTCCGCGGCCCTGGCGACCGAAGGCAACATCTACGTCCGCGGCGCCCAGCAGCGCTCGATGATGACGTTCCTCAACACCTACCGGAAGGTCGGCGGCGCCTTCGAGATCGACGACGAGGGCATCCGCTTCTGGCACCCCGGCGGCCAGCTCAAGTCGATCGCGCTGGAGACGGACGTCCACCCGGGCTTCCAGACCGACTGGCAGCAGCCCCTCGTGGTCGCCCTCACGCAGGCCACCGGCCTCTCCATCGTCCACGAGACGGTGTACGAGTCCCGTCTCGGCTTCACCTCGGCGCTGAACCAGATGGGCGCGCACATCCAGCTCTACCGCGAGTGCCTGGGCGGCTCGCGCTGCCGTTTCGGCCAGCGCAACTTCCTGCACTCGGCGGTCGTGTCGGGCCCCACCAAGCTCCAGGGCGCCGATCTGGTCATCCCCGACCTGCGCGGCGGCTTCTCGTACCTCATCGCGGCGCTGGCGGCCCAGGGCACGTCCCGGGTGCACGGCATCGACCTGATCAACCGCGGCTACGAGAACTTCATGGAGAAGCTGATCGAGCTGGGCGCGAAGGTGGAGCTGCCGGGCAAGGCGCTCGGCTGACGATCGGCCCGGCCGGCGTCCGAGGCCGTCTTTCAGCGAACCACGATGGGGCGGCACCCGGAGTCCGGGTGCCGCCCCATCAGCGTTCTCAGCGAAGCGCTAAGCGCTTACTTGCCCTTGGCGGCTTCCTTGAGCTTGCTGCCCGCGGAGACCTTGACGCTGTAGCCGGCCGGGATCTGGATCGGGTCACCGGTCTGCGGGTTGCGAGCGGTACGAGCGGCACGGTGGGTGCGCTCGAAGGTCAGGAAACCGGGGATGGTGACCTTCTCGTCGCCCTTGGCGACGATCTCACCGACGGTCTCGGCGAAGGCGGCCAGAACGGCGTCTGCGTCCTTGCGGGTCACCTCGGCACGGTCGGCCAGGGCGGCCACCAGCTCACTGCGGTTCATGTTGTTACTCCCGTGTTCTTCTTGCCGTTGAGGCGTGCCACGCGGCGGAGCCGCATATCGGGCACGTCGAAGCCGATGCTGCCAGGGTCCTCGGCGGTCCCCGGACCCGGGTCCGTGGCCGGACCCTCGCGCCCGAAGACGCATCCTGCCCCCACCTGCGGCGGGAAAGCCAATCCGGCACCCCTGAGAGTCACACGAAAAGCGCCACGGCCTCGAAATGGTGACGCTCCGTCCGCTCCCGGCAGCGGACCGCAGGGCCGGTGAGGGCCTGGTGGGCCCGCAGGGACCGAGCCATGGCCGCCACCCTAGAGGCGGGCTTGCGCCCTGTGTCCGGCGACGCGCCGGTTTGGGCGCGGGGTGGTGACCGTCACAGCGGCCACCTCTACGGGGCTCCGCCCCGAACCCCCACGACGCCGACCTTCGTCCGCGGCCCGGTGGGGGCGGGCCGCGCAGTTCCCCGCGCCCCTGGAAGGCGGGGCTGCGCCCCTGCCTTTCAGGCCGACCGGTGTTTGAGGGCGAGGGCGCAGCCCGCCCTTCAGGGGCGCGAGGAACTGCGCGACCAGCCCCCACCGAGCCCGCAGACAAAGCTTCCACCCCCCGCGCGCAAGCGCGATGCAGGGCCCGGGGCGCAGCCCCGCCCTTCAGGGGCGCGGGGAACTGCGCGACCAGCCCCCACCGGGCCCGCAGACGAAACTCCCGGCCCGTGCGCGCAAGCGCGATACGAGGGCCCGGGGCGCAGCCCCGCCCTTCAGGGGCGCGGGGAACTGCGCGACCAGCCCCCACCGGGCCCGCAGACGGAACTACGAGGGGGCTGGGGGCGGAGCCCCCGGGACGGTGGGACGGGGGCTCAGACCGTGACGCCCGCCGCCTTCGCCGCGTCGCGGACCGCCCCCGCCACCGCCCCCGCGACCTTGTCGTTGAAGACGCTGGGAATGATGTAGTTCGCGTTGAGCTCGTCCTCGGTCACGACCTCCGCCAGCGCCGTTGCGGCCGCAAGCATCATCTCGGTGTTGACCGTGCGGGACTGCGCGTCCAGGAGCCCGCGGAAGACACCCGGGAAGACCAGCACGTTGTTGATCTGGTTCGGGAAGTCCGAGCGACCGGTGGCCACGACCGCCGCGGTCTGCCGGGCGACACCCGGGTCGACCTCGGGGTCGGGGTTCGCGAGCGCGAAGACGATCGCGCCGTCGGCCATGGCGGCCACGTCGTCGCCGTCCAGCACGTTCGGGGCGGAGACGCCGATGAAGACGTCCGCGCCGCGCACGGCCTGCTTGAGCGTGCCCGTGACGCCCTCGGGGTTGGTGTTGTCGGCGATCCACCGCAGCGGCGAGTCCTCGGCGGCCTTCACCAGGTCCTCGCGGCCCGCGTGCACGACACCGTGGATGTCGGCCACGACGGCGTGCTTGACGCCCGCGGCGAGCAGCAGTTTCAGGATGGCCGTACCGGCCGCGCCCGCGCCCGACATGACGACGCGGATGTCGCCGATGGACTTGCCGGTCACGCGCAGCGCGTTCGTGAGCGAGGCGAGGACGACGATCGCCGTGCCGTGCTGGTCGTCGTGGAAGACGGGGATGTCCAGGGCCTCGCGCAGACGGGCCTCGATCTCGAAGCAGCGCGGGGCGGAGATGTCCTCCAGGTTGATGCCCGCGAAGCCGGGGGCGATCGCCTTGACGATCTCCACGATCGCGTCGGTGTCCTGCGTGTCCAGGCACAGCGGCCAGGCGTCGATCCCGGCGAACCGCTTGAAGAGCGCGGCCTTGCCCTCCATCACCGGCAGGGCGGCCTTCGGGCCGATGTTGCCGAGGCCCAGCACCGCCGAGCCGTCGGTGACGACCGCCACCGAGTTGCGCTTGATGGTCAGACGGCGGGCGTCCTCGGGGTTCTCGGCGATCGCCATGCAGACCCGGGCCACACCGGGCGTGTAGATCATCGAGAGGTCGTCACGGTTGCGGATGGGGTGCTTGGACGCCATCTCGATCTTGCCGCCGAGGTGCATCAGGAACGTACGGTCGGAGACCTTGCCGAGCGTGACGTCCTCGATGCCGCGCAGCTGCTCGACGATCTCTTCCGAGTGCTTCGTGGAGGACGCCGCGATGGTGACGTCGATACGGAGCTTCTCGTGGCCGGAGGCCGTCACGTCGAGGCCGGTCACCGAGCCTCCGCTGGACTCCACGGCGGTGGTGATCTGGGAGACCGCGGTTCCGCTCGCGGGCACCTCCAACCGGACCGTGATCGAGTAGGAGACGCTGGGCGCCGTTGCCATGGCCGACTTCCTCTGCTTTCACCGAAGTACTGCTAGTGCTGCGAGTACTAGTACTGCTGGTTCGCGGGTTTGCCGTCCGATCGTCGCACCTACCGCGGAGTACGTGGTAGCCGCCCCGGATTGCGAACCTTTTGTTCACCACGAAAGAGGTCCACGTCACCGGGTGACGTGGACCTCTGCCGTACGACTGCTGCAGTCGCTGACGTTCAATGACACCGACCCGCCATGCTCGCCTCGCGGCAAGTGGTCGCTCGTAGCGACGAAGGTTGGGCCCGGGGGCTTGGATCGGGCCGGTGTCACGTCAAAGGTAACAAACGATCCCCGTAAGGCAATTCCCGCACCGTGGGTTCACAGGGAAGCTTTACGCGGACGGGCCCGGCGGTTCACCGGGACGGGCCCCGCGATTCACGGGCCCCGGTCCGGAACAGGTCCGCTCACGCCCGCCCAGCCCCTCGGCAGTCCCTCTCAGCCCCGCTCAGTCCCTCGGCAGCCCCGCTCAGTCCCGCAGCAGATCCGGTACCCCGTCCGCGTCCGGCTCGTCGCGGGCCGCCGAGACGATGGTGAGCTGCTGGGTGGCCCGGGTCAGGGCCACGTACAGGACCCGCAGCCCGGCCGGCGACTCGTCGGCGATCTCCGCGGGCGAGACGACCACCGTGGCGTCGTACTCCAGGCCCTTGGCCTCCAGGCTGCCGAGGGCCACCACGCGGTCGCCGAGCCCGGCGAGCCAGCGTGCGGCCTCGCCGCGCCGGTTCATGGCGACGACGACGCCGACCGTGCCGTCGACCTGGTCGAGCAGCCGGGCGGCCTCCTCCCGCACGGTCTTCGACAGGGCCTCCCGCGCGCCTCCGGAGCCCTGACCGCCCGCGGCGCCGCCCGTCGCACCGCCCGCCGAGCCCGCCGCAGGCACCGCCGTGACGAACCGGGGCTGCACGCCCGTCGAGCGGACCGCGCGCGGCGACTCGGAGCCGGGCATGGCGAGCGCCAGCACCTTGGCGGCGAGCGAGGCGATCTCGGCCGGGTTGCGGTAGTTCACGGTGAGCGTGAAGCGGCGGCGCGGGCGGCTGCCGAGGGCCTCGTCACGGGCCTCGGCGGCCTCGTCGGGGTGCGACCAGGACGACTGGGCGGGGTCGCCGACGACCGTCCAGGTGGCGTGCCGGCCGCGGCGGCCGATCATGCGCCACTGCATGGGCGTGAGGTCCTGCGCCTCGTCGACGATGACGTGCGCGTACTCCGTACGCTCCTGGGCCAGCCGTTCGGCCCGCTCGCGCTGTGTCTCCTCGCGCTGGGGCATGAGCTCCTCCAGGCCCGTCAGCTGGTCGAGGGGGTCGAGGTCGCGCTTCTTGCGGGGGCGGGTCGGGGTGCCGACGATCGCCTCCAGTTCGTCGAGCATGGCCACGTCGTGCACGGAGAGCCCGTCGCGCTTGAGGGAGCGGGCCACCCGGCGCACCTCGCCGGGGTTGAGGATCCGCCGCGCCCAGCGCCCGAGGCGCCGCTCGTCGGCCATCGCCGCCAGGACGGCGCGCGGGGTCAGCTCGGGCCACCAGGCGTCGAGGAAGGCGATGAAGTCGTCCTCGGAGCTGACGTCCTCGTCGAACGACGAGCGCAGTTCGGCGGCCAGCTCGGGGTCGGTGTGCCGGGATCCGGCGCCGGAGCGCGACCAGAGGGCGTCGAGCAGCAGCTTGCGGGCGCGCGGGCGCAGCAGGTTCACGGGCGCGGTCCCGGAGAGCGCGTTGCTGCGGATGCGGTCCAGCTCGGGCGCCTCCAGTTCCAGCCGGCGCCCGAAGGCGACGACACGGAGCCGGGTGGGCGTGACGGCGGGGGCCCGCGTACCGGTCCCGTCGCCCTCCTCGCCGTCCTCACCCTCGTCGCCGAACGAGAGCTGTCCGGACGAGACCTGTCCGGACGAAGGCTGTCCGGACGAGTGCTGCCCGGCCGGGGCGGAGGCGCTGTTCCCGCCGGGCGCGCCCGGCGTCTCCAGTGCCCCGCGCGCCGCCTGCCGCAGCACCTTGAGCATCCGGTACGAGCCCTTGGCACGGGCGACGGCGGGTGCGTCGTACTGGGTGGCCTCGGCGCCGTCGACCAGGGAGCCGACCGCGCGGATGGCGACCTGGCCCTCCTCGCCGAGGGACGGCAGGACGCCCTCGGTGTACGCGACCAGCAGGGGCGTGGGCGAGACGATCAGGATGCCGCCCGCGTACCGTCTGCGGTCCTGGTAGAGCAGGTAGGCGGCCCGGTGCAGGGCCACCGCGGTCTTGCCGGTGCCGGGGCCGCCCTCCACGTACGTGACGGACGCGGCGGGGGCCCGGATGACCAGGTCCTGCTCGGCCTGGATGGAGGCGACGATGTCGCGCATGGTGTGGCTGCGGGCCTGGCCCAGGGCGGCCATCAGGGCGCCGTCGCCGATCACCGGGAGTTCGTTCCCGGCGAGGGTGGCCTTGAGCTCCGGGCGCATCAGGTCGTCCTCGACCCCGAGGACCTTGCGGCCCTTGGAGCGGATGACCCGGCGGCGTACGACCCGGCCGGGGTCGACCGGGGTGGAGCGGTAGAAGGGCGCCGCCGCGGGGGCCCGCCAGTCGATGACCAGCGGCGCGTACTCGGCGTCCAGGACGCCGATGCGGCCGATGTGGAGGGTCTCCGCGATGTCGGCGGTGTTGTCGGGGCGGACGGCTCCCTCGGCGGGTTCCACCGCCGTGTACGCGCCGTCCGGGCCCTTCTTGCCGTCCTTGCCCTGGAGGAGGTCGATCCTTCCGAAGAGGAAGTCCTCGAACTCGTTGTTCAGGCGGTTGAGATGGATCCCCGCCCGGAACACCTGCGCGTCGCGCTCCGCGAGTGCCCCGGGCGTACCGACCTGGCCGCGCTGGGCGGCGTCGTTCATCAGGAACTCCGCCTCGTGGATCTTTTCCTCAAGACGCTGGTACACCCGGTCGAGGTGTTCCTGTTCGACGCCGATCTCCCGGTCGCGTACGGAGTCGCCTACCGGATCGAGCGCCATTTCCTGCTGAACCTGAGCGGCCACCGGGCCCCCTTCTGACGTGCATGGCAGCCGTCAACCGTACGCGAAGGGGAGCCCGTCGGGCTACGTTTCCGCTCTTGATCCACTTACCGGTCGGCTTCGCGCCGGCTTTCCCGCCGACCCGCGGACGACTCCGCCGGCCGGCTCACGCGTCGACCTCGACCAGTTTGTCGCCGTCGAAGGTGACGACCTCGAAGTGGTCGATGTCGGCGTCGCTCATCGCCACGGCGCCCTGGAGGTAGAGCGGGTTCCTCGCCAGCTCGGTGGCGGCGCCCTTGATTCCGTAGCCCCACTTCGGGACGGTCCAGGTGGTCGCCGTCTCCCGCTCGCCGCTCTTGCTGACGGCGACCAGGGAGCACTTCTGCGGGCCCTTGACGTTCTTCAGCTGCAGGGCGACACCCGTGCCGTACGGCTTGCTCTCCATGCCGACCGCGGCGTTGACCTGAGTGGTCGCGTCCGTGGCCTGGACCTTGTCCTTCATGTCGGTGAACACCTGCTTGGCGGGGCTGACCGACGCCAGGGGCTTGGCCTCCTGCGCGGTGTCACCGCCGCCGGTGGCCGCGATCGCGGCGATCGGGCCGCCGATGATCAGCGAGGCGGCGAGCCCGAAGAACAGGCGCCGGCTCTTCTTGGCCTTGACGCGCCGCTCGACCACTTCGCCGACCAGCCGGTCGGAGAGCTGTGGGCTCGGGCGGACGGCCAGTGTCTCGCCGATGGCCGGTGTGCCCCGCGTACCCGGCAGATCCGCGAGGGCCGCGAGCATCGGCTCCATGCCCGCGAGTTCGTCGAGCTGCTGCCCGCACCACTCGCAGGTGGCGAGATGCGCCTCGAACTCGGTGGCTTCGGCGTCGTCGAGGATGCCCAGCGCGTAGGCCCCTACCGTCTCGTGCAGATCGCCCTGCCCTTGCGAACTTTGCATGGGTCCAGGACTACCCGTTCCGTATCCCCCGTATGTGCTCATGCCGTCACCCCCCGCTCCTCCAGTGCGAGCTTCATCGAACGCAGGGCATAGAACACCCGTGAGCGCACCGTGCCGCTGGGTATCCCCAGGGTTTCGGCGGCCTCGTTTACGGTACGCCCCTTGAAGTACGTCTCGACCAGTACCTCCCGGTGGGCGGGGGTCAGGTCGTCGAGCGCGTCAGAGAGTGTCATCAGCCACAACGCCTTGTCGATCTCGTCCTCCGCGGGAATGACCTCCAGCGGCGACGGGTCCACCTCCTGCGGCCGGGCCTGCCGGCTGCGGTGCCCGTCGATGACGATGCGCCGAGCGACCGTCACCAGCCAGGGGCGTACCGAACCAGTCGCTCGGTTGAGCTGACCGGCGTTCTTCCACGCGCGGATGAGCGTCTCCTGCACGACGTCCTCCGCCCGCTGCCGGTCCCCGGCGACCAGCCGCAGCACATAGGCGAGCAGGGGCCCCGCGTGTTCCCGGTACAGCGCACGCATCAGCTCCTCGTCGGGTTCCGAGGGCTGGGACATGCGATGTCGGGCCCTCGGCGATCGTTCATCGGCCACGGCGGAATCCTTGCGCACGCCTACCTCCGGTGTCCGGGGGATCCCCCAGTCGGTCGCTCATCTCCGGATACGGGTGCGGGCGTTGCGCTGTTCAAAGTGAATGGAATTCTTTGTGGGGACCGTGAGGATTTCTCCTCCTCATCTGCTCCACAAGTGCTTCACGAGGGATCCACGGCAGATCCTAAGCCCGTGCGAGGGCTGCTCTGCGCCGGTGCCTGGCCACCCGCTCACGGTTTCCGCACACCTCACTGGAGCACCACCTGCGACGACGCCCTCTGGACGTATCCAGGTAGACGATGGGGCAGTTGTCTCCCTCACACTGCCGGATGCTCGCGCGGGCCGCCGGATCCGTGAGGAGCTCCACCGTGTCACGGGCGACCGCCGCGAGGAGCGCCGCGCAGGTCGGCGGGGAGCACAGGGCGCGTACGAGCGAGCCGCCCGCGTCCCACACCGCCAAGGGTACGGGCGGTGCGGCGCGGGCGAGTTCGTTGACCCGGGCCAGCGCGACGGCGAAGGGCCGCGCGTCCCGGGACGGCTCCTGGCGCACCAACTGTCCTATATGGCCGCGTAGTTCACGGAAGTCCATGATCCAGGAGGAGTCGGCCGACGCGAGGGGCGTGCCCGCCGGGACGAGTCCGGATCCGGTGATCCAGGCCCGTAGCGGCTCGGCCGAGTCGAGCCGTTCCTCGGGGTGCGTGGTCGCCAGGAGATCGAGACAGATCCGCCCGGAGTCGAACCGCAGCTCGTACGGGGCCGTGGCCGTGCCCAGTGCCATGTGCCTGTCACCGCCTTGGGGTTGCCGCCAGGAGGGGCCGGTGAGGGATCGCGGGAGGTCGTGGGAGTTCGCGGGAGTTCGTGGGGTGGGGGTGCGTGAGAGGGCCGCGCGGGGCCCTTGAGGGGGCCGCGCAGGGCTCGTACTCCTACAGTGCCTTCCCCCGCGCGCGGCGTGAAGCCCCACGCCGCTCCGTACCCGCCCGCGCCTCCCGGCCACCGGCCCCGCACCGGGCGGGCGTTGGACGTCCGCTTATGCCGGTGCGCGTCCGAACCATGTCGTCCGGGTACCGCCCGGCGCTTGACTCGACGGCATGACGACCGACACGGGGAACAAGACGGTGGAGAGCGGCGGGAAACGGGGCGGGTCCGCCGGAGGTGTGCTGATCGCGGCCACGGTGGCCATGGGGCTGATCGCCGGGCTGTTCTACGCGTTCGCGTGCAGCATCATGCCGGCGCTGGCCCGCAGCGACGACCGGGTGTACGTCGAGGTCATGCAGAACATCAACGACGCCATCCAGAACCCGGTGTTCTTCCTGAGCTTCCTCGGCGCGCTGCTGCTGACGGCGGTCTGTGCCTGGCAGTTGCGCGGCTCACCGCGGGTGCGCGGGTGGGTCTTCGGGGCGCTCGTCGCGTACGGGCTGGCGTTCCTGTTCACCGTCGCCGTGAACATCCCGCTGAACGACGCCCTCATGGACGCCGGGGATCCGGCGACGACGGCCGACCCGGCGTCCGTGCGCGAGGAGTTCGAGGACCCGTGGGTGGCCTGGAACGTCGTACGGGCCGCGCTGTGCACGCTCGCGCTGGGCCTGCTGGCACGGGCGCTTACGCTGTACGGCCGCCACGGTCGACCGGGGCACCAGGGATAGGCGTACGTGTCAGACGTAGAGGTACGTGTCAGACGCAGGCGTACTCGCCAGGGATGGGCGTGCGTGTCAGACGTCGGCGTATTTGGAGTCGGCGGCCGGGTCCAGCGCCAGCCGGTAGCCGCGCTTGACGACGGTCTGGATGAGTTTGGGAGTGCCCAGTGCCGTGCGCAGCCGGGCCATCGCGGTCTCCACGGCGTGCTCGTCCTTGCCGGCGCCGGGCAGCGCCCGCAGCAGTTCGGCGCGGGCCACCACCCAGCCGGGCCGCCGGGACAGGGCGCGCATCAGCGACATCCCGGCGGGCGGTACGGGCCGCAGCGCGTCGTCCACCAGCACCGCGTGCCCGCGGATCTCCACCCGGTGCCCGGCGATCGGCAGGGTCCGCGCGCGGGAGGGCAGTTCCTTGCACAGCACCTGTACGAGGGGGCCGAGCCGGAAGCGTTCCGGCTGGACCGTGTCGACGCCCCTGGCCTGCAACGGCAGCGCGGTGACCGGGCCGACGCAGGCGGGCAGCACGTCGTGGTTGAGGGCGGCGAGCAGTTCGGGCAGCAGCCCGCGGTCGTCGGCGCGGTTCAGCAGGGAGGCGGCGGCCGGGGCGCTGGTGAAGGTCAGCGCGTCCAGGCCGCGGCCGACCGTGGCGTCGAGCAGCCGGTCCAGGGGCCCGATGTCCTCGGGGGCCATCCACCGGTAGACGGGAACGCCGACGACCTCGGCGCCCGCGGCCCGCAGCGACTCGACGAAACCGGGCAGCGGTTCGCCGTGCAGCTGGACCGCGATACGACGACCGTCGACCCCTTCGTCCAGGAGCCGGTCGAGCACTTCGGCCATGGATTCGGAGGACGGGGACCATTCCTCGGTCAGCCCTTGGGCGCGTACCGCACCTTTGACCTTGGGTCCGCGGGCGAGCAGCTCGACGCTTCGGAGCACGTCGAGCAGTTGCTCCCCGAGGCCCCAGCCGTCGGCGGCCTCGACCCAGCCGCGGAACCCGATCGCGGTGGTGGCGACGACGATGTCCGGCGCCTGGTCGAGCAGCTGCTTGGTCGCCGCCAGCAGTTCGCTGTCGTCGGCGAGCGGCACGATCCGCAGGGCGGGGGCGTGCAGGACGGCGGCTCCGCGCCGCTGGAGCAGGGCGCCGAGTTCGTCGGCGCGGCGGGCGGCGGTGACACCGACGGTGAATCCCGCGAGCGGCCCGTGGTCCTGCTGGTCGGGCCGGCCGGGTGGCTGCTGTGTCCGGTCCGGTTGCTGCGATTCCGGCTGCTGCGGTTCCGGTTGCTGCGATTCCTCGTACATGGATGGCATGGATGGCTCTCGTCCCGCTGGAGTGGTGTTCGTCCGCGTCACCCGCTGGGTTGGGGCGCCCCGCCTACCCGCCTCACGACGGACGACCGAGCCTGTCAATCATGCGTGACAGGCTCGGTTCCGCCTGATGTCGCCCGTGTTACGTCACGTGTCGGGCCGTGTGCCGGGTTACACCTCGGCGTAGCTGAGCTGCGTCTTCGCCTCCGACGCGGTCGTGACGGTCGACCCGGAGGCGGCGGGGCGGCGAAGGTATACGGCCCAGGTGACCGCGAAGCAGGCGCCGTAGAAGGCGAGGAAGGCGACGAAGGCCCCAGTGCCGGACCCGACGCTGAGGAAGGACTGCCGGAAGGCGAGGTTGATACCGAGCCCGCCGACCGCGCCCACGGCCCCGATGAGCCCCATCGAGGCCCCGGAGAGCCGCCGCCCGTACGACGCGGCCTCCTCGCCGGTGAGCCCCTTGGCGGCGGCCTTGGCCTGGAAGATGCCGGGGATCATCTTGTACGTGGAGCCGTTGCCGAGCCCGCTCAGCACGAACAGCACGATGAACGCGGTGGTGAACAGGGCGAGGGACTCCTCCATGGAGGCGACCACGATGACGGCGGTCGCGGCGCCCATGCCGACGAAGTTCCACAGGGTGATGCGGGCGCCGCCGTACTTGTCGGCGAGCCAGCCGCCCACGGGCCGGATCAGCGAGCCGAGGAGCGGTCCGATGAAGGTGACGTACGCCGACTCCAGCGGCGTACGCCCGAACTGTGTCTGGAGCACCAGACCGAAGGCGAAGCTGTAGCCGATGAACGACCCGAACGTCCCGATGTAGAGGAAGGACATGATCCAGGTGTGCGGGTCCTTCACGGCCTCCTTGGCGGCGCCGGTGTCGTTCTTCACGGACGTGATGTTGTCCATGTAGAGGGCGCCGAGCACGGCCGCGACGACGATGAGCGGGATGTAGATCCCGAGCAGCAGCCGCGGTCCGCCGTTGGCCCCGATGACGGCGAGCCCGATGAGCTGCACGACGGGCACGCCGATGTTGCCGCCGCCGGCGTTGAGCCCGAGCGCCCAGCCCTTCTTCCGCAGCGGGAAGAAGGAGTTGATGTTGGTCATGGAGGAGGCGAAGTTGCCTCCGCCGACCCCGGCGAGCATGGCGCACACGAGGAAGGTGCCGAAGGACGTCCCGGGCTCCATCACCACGAAGGCGGCGATCGTCGGGACGAGCAGCATGCTCGCCGCGATGATGGTCCAGTTCCGGCCACCGAAGCGGGCGACGGCGAAGGTGTAGGGCACCCGGACGATGGCGCCGACCAGCGTGGCCATCGAGATGATGAAGAACTTGTCGGCGGGGGTCAGCCCGTACTCGGGCCCCATGAAGAGCACCATGACCGACCAGAGGGTCCAGATCGAGAACCCGATGTGCTCGGAGAGTACGGAGAAGAAGAGGTTCCGGTGGGCGACCTTCTCCCCCGTCTCCTTCCAGAACGTCTCGTCCTCCGGGTCCCACTGCTCGATCCAGCGGCCCCCCTTGCGCGTCGTGATGCTGCTGCTCGGGGCTGTCATCTCACGCCTCCACGATCTCTCCGGGTGGTATCTCCGAAGGTAGGGACGACTCGTTTCCGCTCTGTACCTGCGAGTGACCACGGGGGAACGTTGCTCTCACCCTCGGGCGGGGGGCGTGGTGAGGGTTTGCCATCGAGGGTGACACGGGGGGCTTGATCGGGGGGTGTGAACAGGGGGCGGACAGGGGTTACCGGACAGGGGTGCGCATAGGGGGGTCCCTGGGGTGCGCAGAGGGACACAGGAGATCCACTCAGGAGGTCTGCCCAGGAGGCCCACTCAGGAGGTCTGCTCAGGGGGTCTGCCAGGGGGTCCCCTCAGACCTCGAACCACAGCAGTTTCCCGGCGCCGCGTCCGAGCAGGCCGCTCCCCAGGGACCAGCCGCCCCACGAGGTCGCGCACTGCTGTACGAGGAAGAGCCCGCGCCCGCTCTCGGAGTCGACGGGGGTCGATGCGATCGGGCGGATCGTGGCGCTCTTCGCGCCCCGGCCCCCGGGAGGCTCGTCGAAGGGCGCCGGGACGTGGGGGCTGCTGTCCCACACACCCACGCGCAGACGCCCGTCGCCCAGCGCGGTCAGCCGCAGGGAGGCGGGCCCTCTGGTGTGCCGGTAGGCATTGGTGACGAGTTCGGACGTCAACAGCTCGACGACATCGAGGGTTTCGGCCATTCCGTGCCCGTGGAGGGCGGCCCGCACGGTCATGCGCGCGACGCGGGCGGCACGGGGGTCATGGGGCAACCGAAGGGCGTACGTCCAGGTGTCGGGCGGGGCTACGGTGACCATGGGTGCCTCCGAAAAGAGAGGGGTTGGGTGCACTTCCGCTGGCGATGCAGGACAACCGTAGAGCAGGCGGTTAGATGGATCTAACCTTTCTATACAGAAGCATCCATGCTTCACTCGTGTGAGGGAGAGGGACCCATGCCACGGCCAGGTAAGGAAGCGCTTTGCCGCCCACCAGTAATCCGACGCTGAGACAGCGAAGGTTCGGTGCCGAGCTGCGCAAACTTCGCGAACGGGCCGGATTGACCGCCACCGGTGCCGCCGGACTGCTCGGCGTCAACCAGGCACGCGTCAGCATGATCGAGACCGGCCGTACGCCCGTCAGCGCCGACAAGGTCCGCTCCATGGCCCGCGCGTACGCCTGCTCGGACGACCGGCTCGTCGACGCGCTGGCCGCGATGACCGGGCGCCGCGCCCGCGGATGGTGGGAGGAATACCGCGAGCACCTGACCGCCGCGCTGATCGACCTGGCAGAGCTTGAGCACCACGCGACCGGCCTGCGCGTGGCGCTGATCATCCACATTCCGGCCCTGCTGCAGACGACGGACCACGCACGATCGCTCTTCCAACAAGTGGCCCCGCCCATGCGGCAGTACGAGGTCGAGCACCGCCTCACGTTCCGCATCAAGCGGCAGGGCATCCTGCACCGGGAGAACCCGCCCCCGTACGCGGCGATCATTCACGAGTCGGCGCTCCGCATGGGCTTCGGCGGTCCCGCAGTGGCCCGCGCCCAGCTCAAGCATCTGATCGAGATGAGCGAGCTGGCCCATGTCACCCTCGGAGTGGTGCCCTTCGGCACGGACCGCTTCCCGACCACGGGGCAGTCGTTCGACTACCTCGACGGCCCTGTTCCGCAGCTCGACACCATCCAGTTGGACTCACACCACGGTGCCTGCGAATTCCTCGACGGCGAGGCGCAACTGAGTAAATACCGTGCCGTCCTGGACCGGATGGAGTCGTGCGCACTGAGTCCCGCCAAGTCGCGGGATTTCATCCACCGCCTCATCCAGGACACGTGAGAGGGACCAACTGTGCATGCCACCGACTGGCAGAAGTCGACGTACAGCGGCGACGGATCGAACTGCGTCTGTGTCGCCGCCACCCCCGCCGGAACCGTCGCCCTCCGGGAAAGCGACGCACCCGACACCACCCTCATAACCACCCGCGCCCGCCTGGGCGAACTGATACGCAGCCTGAAAACGTTTGAATCCCGGGCTCAAGCGGATTCTCGCGGGACGGGAGCGGAGTAAGGGCTGCCGGTTCGGCGAACCAGATGTCGGCCCCGGGAGCCGCGGCGGAGTCGTCGACGCTAGTTCCTACAACCTGGCCGATTGACCTCGATCATCAGCGGCCGTTCAGATAGGCAGTCATTTTTGTGACGTACACGATGTCCGCGACGGCCCGAACGCTGGTCTCGTTCGAAGAAATGGAAGCTTGAACGGTCTCGTCTTTCACCAGGGCGATGTCACCCACCACATGCGTAGAGAAACCACTGATCTCCACACCGCGCAAACCACCGAATCCCAACTCGACCTGGACCGTATTGAATCCCTGCAGTTGCCATGCGCGTGGAGCGTGTGCCGGATAATCCGGCAGGTCGAACCGCACTCGGAGCAAAGGACCCTCCCTGCTCAGGCCGACTTCATGAATGTGCACTCCCTCCAGTCGTGGAGGTGATCCCTGATAGATGGAGTTAATTCCGTCAGGGTTCTCCAACAGAGCTGTCCAGGCCGACGGATCAGCGAGTATGTGCGATCACCTCGTCAGCGCCATCATATTCTGCGAAGTCTCCGTACACGGGACGCGGAACACCATCCACCACATCGGCGCCGCAAAAATACCTGGGCCCTGGAGCAGAGGAGTACAGGTAGTCAATATCCTTCAAGGCGTCGACGGTCCGGCATACGAGTCCCGGCTCACGCCACGAGTACATGACGAAGACGAACTCGTGCCGCCCGGCCGGAAGGTCGGAGAATTCGAGAAGAAAATCTTCCCACTCATCATTGTCGGGCAGGTACAGGCTGGCATGCGGCACCTCGCTCCACAGCACGCGGCTCGTGGCCCAAGGAAACTTGCTCAGAAAATCATTGAATCCGTCGGACACCTCCTTCCCGAGGGTCCAGTGCTCGCGCCCGGCCAGCCACGATTGAATGTGCTCCTGCTCGACGTGCATATCAAATCTCTCTGACTAGGTATGCGGAAAATGTTCAAGAATTGCTAGATAGTCTCCCTCGGTGCCGCCCCTGACCGTATTGGCACCGAGCTTCCAATCATCGCTCCGCTTGCGCCCTTCCCTGCTCCACCAGTTTACGTGGAACCCCTTCTCGGGATCCTTGGGATCGAAATCGATCCGCCATCCTCGGCTGCCATCCGGACTCTGCATCCCCGTGACCCGTCCACGGTGCGGACCGAGTTCCTGCACGAAGGGAATCTGATCATCACCCAACTGCGCGCGCTGCTTGGCATTGGCTCTCGCCTCGGAAAAAGAATCAAAATAGTGATGCTCTTCCTGTGACGTCTTCCGCTGCCGCCCCTCACCTTCCTCCCCCTTGCCCTTCCCCTTGGGGCATTTGGGCGCGAGTCCAAGAGGGTCGGCCCAGGTGAGCGGGTTGTGGACGTAGGTGGTGGGGTTGGGCGCGGGTGTCAGACCCAGCAGATCGGAGCTGAGATACCGAGCGGTCTCGGGGTCGTAATGCCGGAAGTAGTTGTAGTGCAGGCCGGTTTCGGCGTCGTAGTACTGGCCCGGGAATCTCAGCGGGGTGTATGCCGTGCTACTGGATGCCCAGGCCGTGGCGCCCCAGAGCGTGGCTCGGGCGCGCCAGGCGATGGCGCCCGACTCATCGATGAGTTCGGTGGGCGTACCGATGAGATCGGTGACGATGGCGAAGAAACGCGAGTCCACCTCGCGCTGAGGAGCATCGGCGGCGATCATCCGCTCGGTCTGGGAAATCGGGTGCAGACCGTCGTAGTCCCACGTCACGGTCACGGGATCGCGCAGATCCGGAGCCACCGTCGTCTGCTCGCAGAGAGCGCTGTCGTCCCAAGTGAATTCGATCCGCTCGACGACTGTTTCACCGTCGGGCGCGAGACGCTGTTTGTCCGTGCGGCGCCCCAGAGGGTCGTAGTGGTAACGCCAGCGGGTGCCGTCGGGTGTCACCACCGCGGCGAGCTGATCCTCCGCGTCCCACTCGTAGTGCCAGGTGTCCGGCTTGCGCGACAGACGGGTCCTCTGCCGAAGTGTGACGCGGCCGAGTGCGTCGTGCTCATACCTGGTCCTGCCCGCCTGCTCGATACGAGTGCCGCTGTAGTGGCGGGGGCCGACGGACTCCTGGCCCGGGTGTGAGGCCGGCCATGCGGCGGCGGACTGGTTGCCGGCCTCGTCGTAGGCGTAACGCTCGCTCCAGTCGCGGGCGTGGACGGCTGTGACACGGCCAGCCGCGTCCAGCTCGTAGCTTCGCCTGCCGTTCAGCTTGTCGTCGAGACCCACGAGATTGCCGTCTGGACGGTAGCTGTAGGCCCGGTGCTGAATCTCCGGGGCGACGGCCGTCGAGATCGACTGGGTCGTGATGCGGCCCAGTTCGTCGAAAGTGGCGGACATACTGGCGGACTCACCCACCTGGCGGCTGAGTTCGTGTCCGGACGCGTCGTGCGTGAAGGCGATGGGCCGACCGGACGCGATCAGTCGTATCCGATTGTCCGCCGCGTCGAACTCCCACGTGCTGACCGCGCCCGAAGGGGTCGTACGGCGGATACGGCGGCCCAGTTCGTCGTAGGCATGGCTCATGGTCCGGCCGTTGACGGTCTCGGCGATCAGGCGGCCCGCCCGGTCGTACTGCCGGGTGAGGGCGGCATCCGGTCCGTTTACCTCCGACAGCTGGTCCGCCGCCCCGTAGGCGTAGGTGGTGATCCGTCCCTCGACGTCCTTGCGCACCACTCGCCCCAGTGCGTCGCGCTCGTAGCGCACCGTCTGTCCGAGTGCGTTGGTGCGGGCGGTGTAACGCCCTGCCGCATCGACCGTGTAGGCGAGCGTGCGGTCGTCGAAGTCGGTTTCGGAGATGAGGTTGCCGACCGCGTCGTACGTGTAACCCCAGCTCAACCCCGCGGGATTGACGACGCTCGTGAGACGCAGGGAAGAGTCGTAACCGAACTCGTGACGGGCGCCGTCCGGGTCGGTGCGAGCCGTCAGCAGGTCGAAGTGGGTGTACTCGAAGCGGGAGACCCTGCCCATCTGGTCGGTGTGGCTCGTGCAGTTGCCTTCGCCGTCGTAGGTCCAGGACTCGACTGTTCCGTCCGGCGCCGCACGGCGTGCGGGCAGTCCCTCGACGGTCCAGGAGAAAAGAGTGGCCCGGCCCAGAGGATCGACACGGGCGACAGGTCGTCCGAAGGCATCACGTTCCCACGTGGTGGCCGCGCCGAGGGGGTTGATGTTCTCCAGGGGCAGGCCTGCGGGATCGCATCGCACGGTCGTGGAGTGACCGAGCGCGTCGGTGATCGCGGAGAGGTGGCCTCGCCCCGTGTACGCGTAGCGGGTGGTGACTCCGGCCGGATCGGTGACAGCGGTGCAGTTGCCGGCTTCGTCGTAGCTCTGTGTCCACCCGGTGCCGTCGGGCAGTGCCATGTACGCGGGCAGGTTCAGATCGTTGAAGCCGTAGCGGATGACAGCGCCATCGGGATAGATCACCTCCGTGGCCTGACCGAGGGCGTTGTTCACGAGACGCGTGGTGCTGCCGAGCTCGTCCGACATGGAGACGAGGTGGTGGTGGTCGTCATAGCCGGTACGAGTCGTGCCGCCCAGCGGGTTGACCTCCGCGACGACCTGGCAGTTGTCGTTGACGACGAAGCGGGTCACCGCCCCTTCCGGGGAGGTGACCGTGGTGATGCGGCATCCCGGCCATGCACTGTCCGTACCGTCGTAGGAGAAGGAGTTGGTGACGTGTCCGGCCTCGCCCCCCTGCGTCACACAGCGATCCCGGTCGTCGTACGTGTATTCATAGGTGCTGTCGTTCGTGTCGGTCCATGACGTGATGCGCAGACGCTCGTCGTACGTGAACCGCATCGGCAGTCCGGACGAGTTGGTGACCGAGGTGAGGTCGCCGCCCGTATAGCCGTACCGCTTGATCGTGAGGTCCGATCCGTCCTCCGCCGCTCCGGCGAGACCGAGGGCGGTGACTCGGCCCTCCTCCACCGTGAAGGTGATGCGGTAACCGCCGGAATGCCGGATCGAGCTGGGTGCGCCGTCGGCGGTGTAGGCGAATTCGATCGTGTTGCCGTTGCGGTCGGACACCCGCTCCAGCAGGCACAGCCGCTCCCGGACCGCAGCGAAGTGGTGGGTGCGCCCCGAGATCGGGTCGTCGATGCGGTAGCCCCCGGCGTCCAGTCGTACCAGCGGCCAACGGGGACCTGCCTCGGGCAGCACAGGGGCGTGCGACGTCTCCGGGTGCGGGTAGGACAGCAGCATTCCGTCCTCTGTGACGAAGACGATGCCGTTCTCGTCGACTTCGAGCCGCTGATCGATGGTCGAGGACCAGGTGGGGCCGAACCACCAGCCGGTGCGGTAGCCGGAGGCTACGCGGCGGGTGAACGCGCTCGGGAGGACACCGGGCAGGACGATGTCCGTGTCCGTCAGGAACATCTCTCCCGTGGCCGCGTCAACTGGGTCGCCGCAGCCCTTGATCTTGCTCTTGAGACGGTTGTACGCGCCTTTGGCTCCGTCCGCGAGGGCTCCCCGAGCCGACTTGCCCAAACCACGGACCCCGGCAGCCATGCCCTTCAACCCGGCCTTGAGCCCGTTCATGGTCCGGAGCCCCTTGAGCCCCTTGGCAAGCCCGCCGAGGGTGGTCAGCCCCTTCATCCCCGGAATGCAGTCAAGGGCGGCGAACGCCACATCCCAAAGAGACGCCTGCCCCTTCATATATTTGTTGAGGGTGTCCGCGAGAACGACGAGCGCGGCGATCAGCACGATCGCACCGAGGATCGGCCCCCCGATGATGAGGGCGATGATCCCGAGGACAGCCACGACGACCTTGCAGACCGCGACGATGGTGTCCCAGTTGTCGACGAACCAGTCACCGACCTCCTCGTACCACTTACGGTTCGGAATGCCGGCGTCGGAAGCGTCGTCCAGCTTGCGCTTCGCCTCCCCCGCCGCGTCCTCACGCATCTGACGCGCATCGGCGGCCATCTTCTTCGCCGCGTCCAGCGCACTCTGCGCGGAGGTCACGTCGGATTGGGCAGCGGTGTGCGCGTCCTTCGCACTCTGGGCGTCACGAGTCGCGGCCCGCACCTTCGCCTCATCAGGCTTCTCGACATCCTTGCCCGCCGACCCGGGATCGTCCTTGTACTTGTCCGCTTCCTTGTTCGCCCGCGTCACCCACGAATCAGCCGACGACAGCTTGGACTTGGCGGACGACAGATCCGCCTGCGCCTCCCGCCCCTTGGCGAGGGCTTTGTCGGCGAGGGTCTGGGCGCGCTCAAGCTCGGGCCAGTACGCCGCCAGCGCATCCCCCGCCAGGTCGTACGACTTCTTCAGCTTCTTGAGATTCTTCGGCACCCCGGAAAACTCGTCCCGGAACACCTCCGCGGTCTTCCCGACCATCGTCAGGACGGCATCCTCGCCCGCCATCCCATTCACCAGCCGCAACGCATCCTGCACGTCATCCGCGAAGTCATGCAGGCTCTTGGCCAACGACTTCACCCGGACCGGATCCCCCGGCGTCGGATCCTTCTCCAGATCCAGCACATGCCAGTCCGTCGGCCGATACCCCGCCACGCCGCAACCCCCGTCACAGACCGCCCACCAGAAACCGTACGCACAAGCGAAGCTATCGCACGGTGCAGACAGCCGGGGCTCCACCTCACGTGGTGAGGTGGAGCCCCGGCATGACGCATACTCGCCGCGTCCCGGTCAACGGTTGATCGACTGGATCTCCTGCACGATCACGTCCTGGTCCGCGCCGAACTCGCCCTGAGGCAGGTCCTGCGGGTCGTTGACGCCCGTGCCCGTCCACGAGATCTTCCACGTGACCGTCGCCTGGAGCTTGTACGAGCCGTCGCCCGACGAACGCAGGTAGCGCACACCGCACGGCGGGGTCTCGCCGGCCTTGCCCTTGGCATAGGGCTCTCCGATGCGGCCGTCGTTACCGATCGCACACTCGCCGGAAGCCGGGTAGGTCTGGGCGTCGCCGGTGCCCGGCTCGATCTTGAGGGAGATCGGTTCGGCGGTGGTGGTCGCCTGGAGGCCGATCGCGGGTATGGACGCCGTGACCGAGACCGGCTTGAAGTCGGCGCCGTCCAGCCAGGCCCAGGTCGGCAGGTTCACCTTGGTCGTGCCCTCGGGAGCCAGCTTCACCGCGGTGCCGGGCACCCTGATCTCGCCGTACGCGAGCTGGGCCAACATCTCGGGGGTGATGGCGTTCTGGATCCCGGGCGGCGGCGCGTCGCCCGTGTCCACCCAGAACGGGGCCTCCGTGCACTTGTCCCAGCCCGGCGGATAGCTGTCGTTGACGTACGAGTCCCAGAAGTAGCCCTTGCCGGTCTTCTCCTTGTTGAAGTCCTTGTACTCACCGCCGTTGACGTACTTCTCGCGCTGCTCGGCGTCCCACTGATCCCCCGTCGACCCCGCCTCCCAGATCGGCTCCATGTATGCCTTGAGCTGCGCGGGGGTGTACTTAGGGGCGTACCAGCAGGCGGGCGGGGTCCAGGCGGTCGTGGACCTCACGGGCCCGACGGAACCGCCGCTGCCGTTCTTGGAGCGGTCGTAGACGATGGCGCCGACGGAGGAGTTGATGGTGTCGCCGTCGACGCCGCCGGACGGGCCTTCGCCGGGGCCGTTGCCGATTCCTCCTTGGCCAGGAGGAGTCTGCGTGGCAACAGCGGAGGGAGAAAGGGTCCAGAACACCGATCCGGCCACAATCGTGATTGCGACGAGGCGCTGAGTTCGGATCACGGCTGGCACCTGTCGGCCCCACGGGTGGACGAAATCTTCACGAGTTCCCAGACCCCTTCCTTGTTCTTCTGGACCTGCGCCCCGTAGGCGATGTAGCTGTCCTTGGTTACTTTGCTTCCCTTGACCTCGTTGGTCTTGATCACCTTGCTGAAGCCCTTGCTCTCGTCACCGCAGTAGCTGATCGAGGCACTGTTCTTGGAGTTGACCGTGACCTGCCGGTCGAAGAAGCGCACGGTTCCAGTGACCGTCCAGCCCGCGTCCTTGAACGCCTTCACCCACTGCTCGGACGCAGCCGCACCTTCGCCCTCCGTGTAGTACTCAAGGGCGGGCAGCCGGGGGTCCTGGGCGACGATGGCGGCGTTGAGCGCACGAGTGAACTCCGCGTTGTCCTTCAGGACCGCGGACTTGACGTCATCACTCGCCTGTTCGGGTGTGAAGGTGAGCTTGACGTCCGACGGCAGCTCGATCTTCGGGCGGTCCGCGGCAGTCGAAGCGGACGCGGTCGGCGAGGCCGACTTCTTGTCGCCGGTGTCGGCGCCAGCGATCTTGTCGTTGGACTTGTCCTTGGAGTCGCTGTCGCCACCGCAGGCGGACAGCGTCAAGGCCGCAGCGGCGGTCAGCGTGATCGCTGCGAGCAGAGTGGGACGGCGGTTCACGGACGGCTCCCGGTGGGGCGAGGGGGTCATGAGCGCAGCCACGCTACCGAGGGTGCAGGGCACGACACCAGAGCGAATTATGCGGAGCTGGTAACGAAATGAGGGTCCAAGCCCGCATACCGGTACACATGCACAGCAAGAGAGCGGACACAGAGCGCGGGCCAAGCTCCCTGCTTGGCCCGCGCAAACACTCATCTGCCGTCAGTACGCCGCCCTAGCGCGCCCGCGCCCGCGAGCGAGGCCGGGAGTGGGAGTGGGACGGCGCGCCCGAGCCGGGGCCCGAGCGTGTGCCGGACGAAGGCGGCTTCTTCGAGCCCGTCGGCCACAGCCGCGGACTCCGTTTCGCCGCCAGGTCCTCGATCCAGCCGACGCACACGATCGCGAGCCCTATAAGCGGCCAGACCAGGACGAACATCCACAGCGCGTACGTGGTGTCCAGCAGGCTCACCATCCCGTCGTTCATGAAGGGAAGGTCGTAGAGCTGGTCGATGATCGGGACCGTCGCCATGATCAGGAGGTTGTGCCACAGATAGATCGTCATGGCACGGCTGTTGGAGAGCGTGACCAGCTTGTCCCAGCGCTTGAGGCGGCCGGGGAGCTCCTGCCAGGACGGGGAGTACTGGAGCAGGATGACCACGAACCCGAAGGACCAGGTGGCCTGCGCGAGCGGGATGTCGTTCAGGTCCCAGCCGTCGGGGCCCAGATGGCCGGACGCCCACCACAGGCCGAAGGCCATCAGCAGGGTCGAGCAGGACACCGCCACATAGCGCGGGATCTTCTGCAGCATGCCCTCGTAGTGCGCGAACCCGAGGACCCAGCAGCCGCCGTAGACCGCGAAGTCCGAGACGGCGTTGCCCGTTTCACCGGGGATGTTGACGATGCCCGTACCGACCACGGCCGTCAGCCCGAGCGGGGCCAGCAGCGTGGGCCACGGGGCCCTGCGGAAAGCCCACAGGAGCAGCGGCGACGCGAGGACGAACCAGAGGTACGCCCGCAGGTACCAGAGCACGCCCGCCGACTGGACCGCCCAGGTCTGCTCCAGGAGGCCCGACTTGTCGCCGATGCTCCAGGGGAACGGCGGGGCGCCGATCGGGACGATGTAGTTGAAGAGCTCGATCATCCCCCAGGTGCCGCCGTTGTCGGGGTCCTCGGAGATGTTCCAGCCCGCGGCGAACATCATGGCGAGCATGACGGCGCTGAAGATCCACAGCGGCGGCAGGAGCCTGCGGATACGGCCGCGGATCACGCCCAGGGCCGGGCGCTTCAGCGAGCGCGCCATCAGGGAACCGGCGAGCGCGAACATCACGCCCATGGACGGGAAGAGGACCGTCAGCCAGGCCCAGCCGAACAGGTGGTACATGACCACACGGATAAGCGCCAGTGTGCGCAGCAGGTCCAGGTAGCGGTCACGGCCGCTCGCCTTCTTCGGCGCGGAAGAAGCCGAGGAAGCCGATGGAGTGGCGGGAGTGGTGGGAGCGGGGACGGACGGTGTCCGGGACGCGGCGGACGCGGAGGGGACCTCGAACGGGGACCCCGGATTCTCCGCCGGAACCCGCGTGCCGAACCCGCCCGATCCGTCGGATGCGTCAGCCGCAGGGGATGTGTCCGTCGTGTCGAACGGGGACATCACCCAACCCGCGTCGTACCGCGGCTCCTCCGGGTGGCCGCCCGGAGGCGTGGTCTGGTCGTGTGTCATCCGACAGGCCTCCGATCGTTCCCGCTGCCGCTCTCCGCGCGCTGGCGGGGCATGGGGGCCGGGGTGCCCGCCGTGCCGGGGGCCGAGCCGACCACGCCGGTGCGGCGCAGTTTCTGCCAGCGCAGGCGGCCGCCGGTGAGGGCGGTGATCCAGGACTGGAGCAGGACGACGTACATGAGCTGGCGGTAGAGGATCTGCTGCAGGGGCAGCGAGATCAGATGGGTCATGCGTTCCTTGTCGAGCCGGAAGGCGTACGCGGCGCAGATCGCCTGGATGGCGAGGACGCCCAGCCAGGCGCCGATCGTCTTCTCGGTGGGGCCGAACACGATCCCGTACAGCAGGAACACGTCGATCAGGGGGGCCAGGAGCGGGGCCAGGACCATGAAGAAGGAGATCAGGGGCAGGCCGACGCGGCCGAAGCGGCCCGAGGGGCCCCGTTCGACGAGCGCCTTGCGGTGCTTCCAGATCGCCTGCATGGTGCCGTACGACCAGCGGTAGCGCTGGGACCACAGCTGCTGGACGGACTCGGGGGCCTCGGTCCACGCGCGGGCATTCTCCGCGTAGACGACGCGCCAGCCGTCGCGGTGCATGGCCATCGTGATGTCGGTGTCCTCGGCGAGGGTGTCCTCGCTCATGCCGCCGACGCGTTCCAGGGCCGAGCGGCGGAAGGCGCCGACGGCTCCGGGGATCGTCGGCATGCAGCGCAGCATGTCGTACATACGGCGGTCGAGGTTGAAGCCCATCACGTACTCGATGTGCTGCCAGGCGCCGATCAGCGTGTCGCGGTTGCCGACCTTGGCGTTGCCCGCGACGGCGCCCACGCTCGGGTCGCCGAAGGGCTGCACCAGTTCGCGCACGGTGGCCGGCTCGAAGACGGTGTCGCCGTCCATCATCACGATGAGGTCGTGCTTGGCGTTGGCTATGCCCCGGTTGAGGGCGGCGGGTTTGCCCGCGTTGAGCTGGCGTACGACGCGTACGCCCGGCAGCCGCAGGTTCTCCACGATGCGGGCGGTGCCGTCGCTCGAACCGTCGTCGATGACGACGACCTCGATGGGCTGTTCGCTCGCCACCAGCGAACGCACGGTGGCCTCGATGCACTTGGCCTCGTTGTACGCCGGCACCAGCACGGAGACCGGTTCGGTGACCGCCGGTCCCCAGCGGAAGTTCTTCCGGCGTACGCGGCGGGCGTGGGCGATCGACAGGACGAGCATCAGGCCGAAGCGGGTGATGACCAGCGTGCCGATGACGGCGAGACAGACGACGAGGACGTCGGTGCTCTTCTCGGAGAACTGCACCGCCCAGGTCCAGGCCTTGCCCTTCCACAGGTCGAGTCCGGTGACCTGGGTGTGGGCGCTGGGCGCGCCGAGCGCTCCGGTCAGGTTGTCGAACTCGTACCCCTTCTTCTGCAGGTCGGGCAGGAAGCGGTCGAGGGCCTCGACGGTCTGGTGGCGGTCGCCGCCGGAGTCGTGCATGAGGACGATGGCGCCCTTGCCGCCCTTGGGGGTGGCGTTGCGGATGATCGTCTCGACGCCGGGCTTCTTCCAGTCCTCGCTGTCGGTGTTGTTGACGACGGTGAGGTAGCCGCGGCTGCCGATGTACTCGGTCACCGGCCACGACTTGTCGTCCATGGCGTCGGCGAACGAGGAGTACGGCGGCCGGAACAGCGACGTACGGATGCCGGCCGCGCCCGCGAGCGCCAGCTGGTTCTGGGACAGCTCCCAGTCGATACGGCTCTTCGACTGGTAGGAGAGGTCGGGGTGGTTGAAGGTGTGCAGCCCGATCTCGTGACCCTCGTCGACCATGCGCTGGACGAGCGCCGGGTAGCGCGAGGCCATGGTGCCGGTGACGAAGAACACCGCGTGCGCGTCGTGCTTCTTGAGGACGTCGAGGACCTTGGGGGTCCACTCGGGGTCCGGGCCGTCGTCGAAGGTGAGGACGAGATGGTGCTTCGGCACGCTGAGGCTGCTGGTGCGGCCGCCCCGGGTGTCGATGACGGGACCGCCGTCGAGAATCTTCTCGGGTACGCGGTCGGTGGCGGCCTCGGGCTGGATGCGGTGGTCCGCGAGTATCTCGCTGTGTACGTACCCGCGCAGCATCAGCATCGCCATGAGGGCGACGAGGATGAGCGAGGGCAACAGGTAGCGCATGGGCAGGCGTCGGCGCCGGACGGCGCCCCGGCCCGCGCCGCGCTTGCTGGTGCGGCGTGCCATCAGAGGATGTTCTCCGGGGAGGACGGGGTCGGGGGGCTCGGCTCGATGGGAGTCGGCACCGCCGTGAGCGGGGCGTCGGCAACGTCGTTGGTGCCGCTTCCGGCGGGGGCCTCGGTGGTGGGGCCGTCCGTGACGCCGGTGTCGGTCGGTTCCGGATCGGGGTCCGGTGACGCGGGGACTTCGTCGGTGGGGTCCGCCCCGGGGTCGGCGGAGTTGTTGCTGCCCGTGCCCGGCTTGGTGGTGCTGGCGGAGGGCTTGGGGTCGGCCGAGGTGTCGGGCGCCTTCGCGCTGGCCGAGGCATCGGCCGAGAGGCTGGCGCCGGGTGACGGCGTCGTGCCTTCGGTGCCGGAGACGCTCGCCTCGGGCGAGGCGCTCGCGGAGCCGGACGGGCCGGCGGAGTCGGTGGGCTGCGGCGAGGTCTCGACCTGGCCGGCCGGTGCGTCCTCCTGCTGCTCCTTGATGGGCAGCCAGGGGGCGTCCGAGTTACCGGATATGAGGGTGATGAGGATGGCCACCGCGTAGACCGCGCAGGCCAGGCCCACCGCCATGCCTATCCGGCGGTATCTGCGGCTGCGGCGGCCCGTCTCGTCGACGAAGACCGGACCGTCCGAGCCGTCCTGGGTGCTGGGGGCACCCTTGGCCTGCTGGACGAGCCAGTCCTCCAGCTGCCGTCCCACACCGTCGAGCTGGACCGTGACCTCGTGCGGGTCATGGGTGTGCTCGGGGTGCTCGGACTCCTGCCAGGTGTCGTGGCCGACGGCGGGACCGGCTGCGGTACCGGCTGCGGTACCGGCTGCGGAGTCGGCCGCGGGCGCGGCTGCCGGGTCGGCCACCGCGCTTCCGGGGAAGCGGTCGGTGTGCCCGCTCCCGGGGAAGCGGGCGGTGTCCTGGGTGCCGGGGAACAGGACGGTGTCCTGGTTCTGGGCGCTGTCGGCGCCCTTGGCGTTCTTGGCGAAGCGGTCGACGTCCTGGCCGTCGTCCCGCTGCCGCGGCACCGCCGCGGCGGCCTCACGACGGAACCAGCTGTCGGACGGGCCCGGCGCACCGGACGCACCGGACACGCCGGACACCCCCGGCCCGCCCATTATCTCGGTCGCGTCCATGGCGCCGGCATGGCCGGAACCGTTACGGAAGGGCTGATCAGGACCATTTCGAAGCGCCCGGTCGGCCTCGTCCCCGGCCGAGCGGCTGTCACCGCCGGTACCAGGCTGATCGGAATCATTCCGACCCGGTTGAGCGTCTTCTGGCCAACTTTTCACGCGCACGTACATCCCCCCACGGGAATCGTTCTGGGGTGGCGCGTGCGACCCGGATACTCGCACGTCGTCGTCCGGAACCGGACCCCCACCCGGTCCCAGCGCCCCCTTTATCACACTGCACCCGGGCCACGAATGTATCGCACGTAGCCATGAGTGAGGGTTCTGTGTCAGATCCGACTCATCATGATGCGTGTATCTGTGGCCGGAATCCAACCCTCGGAAGGACGCTCCAGCCACGCCTCGTCCGCGGCGAGCCGTGCCGCCGCAGCCCTCAATGCCGCAACTCCACGATGCACCAGTCCCTTCCGCCACACCAAAGACACCGGCGACAACGGGACAGGGTCGATCAGGGGGCGAAGCGCTGAACCGGGCATGGCCGGAAAGTCCACCACCGCCAGAACAGGTGTTCGCGTCTTGGCCATGATCCTTCGGAACTCCTCGGTACCGACGGCGAGCGGCGCGGGCGGGGCCACCTCGATCCCGCGTCCCTCGAAAAGCTGACGGGCCAGGTCGGTCCATTCAAGCGTCCGGGGGTTCCCGGCACCCGCGTACACCCGCTCCCCCGCCAGGGCGTCGAGCGGTACGGCGTCCAGCGCGGCCAGCCGATGACCCTCGGGCAGGACGACGGCCATCCGCTCGTACCGCACGGGCTGCTGCTCCAGGCGGGCGCGCACGGCCGGATCGAGGCCCGCGAAACGGCCGAAGGACGCGTCGAGCCGGCCGGCCAGCAGCTCGGTCGCCGCGCCGGTGAGGCCGCTCTCGAAGCGGGCCATGAGCTCGCAGTCGGGGGCCAGTTCGCGAGCGAGGTCCAGGATCCGCCCGGAGACGAGCCCCGGACTGTTCACGTCCACGAGCAGGGGGCGCTCGGCACCCGCCCCGCCGTACGGGCCCGTCCGCCCGAAAGCCGCGAGCAGGTCGTCCTGCGCCTCCAGGGCCCGCCGCGCGTGGGGCAGCAGCCGCTCGCCGTCGGGGGTGAGCGTCACCTGCCGGGTGGTGCGTACGAAGAGGTCGGCGCCCAGCTCCCGTTCCAGGCGCCGGATGTCACGGCTGAGGGCCTGCTGGGCGACGTACAGGCGGGCGGCCGCGCGCGTGAAGTGCAGGTCCTCGGCGACAGCGAGGAAGGCGCGCAGCAGGCGGGGGTCCAGGTGGGAGGGATGGGCGGGCATCGGGTGAACTTACAACGTGGGTGCGTGAATCGGTACGGAAGAGGTGTTGGACCGCGTGCGGAGGGGCGGGCGAACGTTGATCCATGCCGCCCAGCCCGCCCTCGCAGCGCTCTCCGTCCCCCACCCCTCCTCCCTCCCCCTCCCCCTCTCCCTCGCGGAATCCCTATCGTCGACTTTTCGCCATTCCTGGTACGCGGGCGTTCACGATCGGGAATCTGATCGCCCGGCTCCCCATGGGGATGTTCAGCGTGAGTGCCGTGATCATGATCGCGGGGACGCGGGGTTCGTACGCGCTCGCGGGTGCCGTCACCGCGACCGGTCTGGCGGCGACGGCGGTCGTCGGACCCTGGACGGCGCGGCTCGTCGACCGGCACGGGCAGGCCCGGATCGCCGTTCCCGCGACCGCGGTCGCCGCGCTCGGCTCGCTCGCGCTGCTGCTGTGCGTCCGCCTCGGGGCGCCCGACTGGACGCTGTTCGCGGCGTACGCGGCCACGGCGACCACGCCCAACACGGGAGGCATGTCGCGGGCGCGCTGGGCTCACCTCCTCGAAGGGGACCCGGTCCGGCTGCACACCGCGAACTCCTTCGAGCAGGCCGTGGACGAGTTGTGCTTCATGTTCGGGCCGGTGCTGGCCGCGCTGCTGTGCGGGGCGCTGTTCCCGGAGGCGGGCACGCTCGTCGCGGTCGTCCTGCTGCTGACCGGCGTGCTGGTGTTCAGCGCCCAGCGCTCGACGGAACCGCCCGCGCGGGGCCGTACGGGCACCGGTTCCTCGTCCCCGCTCCGAGCGCCGGGCATCCCGCCGCTGCTGATCGGATTCCTCGCCACGGGCGCGGTGTTCGGGTCGATGGAGGTGGTGACGATCGCGTTCGCGGACGCACAGGGGCACCGGGCGGCGGCCGGGGTGGTACTCGCCCTGCAGGCGGCCGGGTCGTGTGCGGCGGGGCTGCTGTACGGGGTGCTGCGGCCGGGCGGGGCGGTGGAACGGCGGTTCCTGCTCAGTGTGGGCGCGATGGCTCCGCTGATGTGCCTGCCGCTGTTGGCGGCGACGCTCGGGAGCGGGGGCGGTCTGGTGACGCTGGGGCTCGCGCTGCTGATCGCGGGGATGGCGACGGCGCCGACGATGGTCACGGCGATGACGCTGCTGCAGCACCGGACGCCGGAGGGGCGGCTGAACGAGGGGATGACGTGGGCGGTGACGGGGTTGTTGGGCGGGATCGCTTGCGGGGCGGCGGTGGGTGGGGTCGTGGTGGAGCGCGGGTCGGCTGCGACGGGTTACGCGGTGCCGGTCGGGGCGGCGGCGGTGGCGCTGCTTATCGCGCTGGCGACGGCCCGCCGTTGGCGGTCGCCAGCGCCCTCCAAAAACAGGCCGCATGCCACCTGACCGCCCGGCGGGGGCTGGTCGCGCAGTTCCCCGCGCCCCCAAAAAAACGGGCCGTCCGCCACCTGACCGTCCGGCTTCGGTTGCTCGCGCCGTTCCCCGCGCCCCTGACGGGGCCCCGGAGCGGCGCAGCCGCTTTCAGGGGCGCGGGGAACTGCGCGACCAGCCCCCACCGACCCGCACCCGACGAATCACCCCCTGCGGCGCAGCCGCTTCAAGGGGCGCGGGGAACGGCGCGGCCAACCCCCACCGACCCGCACCCGACAAACCCCGGTCGACCCACCGAACGCCCGCCCCAATTCGCGCGCACCCCATTGACTCCCCCCGGGCCCCCACATACGTTCCCCGTCGAAGCGCTTCGACGGCCGACGTCGAATCGATTCGATGCGCGCCGCGCAAGCGGAGCGCAATGCTCCGATACCCGTCCGACTCCCCCGGAGGCACAGGATGTTGACGGCACGAAGGCGTGTGATGGCGGCGGCCGCCGCGGTGGTGAGCACCACCCTGCTGCTGGCCTCCTGCGGTGACTCGGACAGCGGGTCCTCCGACGGGAAGACCCTGAAGCTGTGGCACTACGAAAGCCCCGACAGCGCGATGGCGGTCGCCTGGAACGCGGCCATCAAGGAGTTCGAGAAGACCCACCCCGGCGTCAAGGTGAAGTTCGAGGAGAAGGGCTTCGAGCAGATCCAGAAGACCGCCCCGATGGTCCTCAACTCCGATGACGCCCCCGACCTCATGGAGTACAACAAGGGCAACGCGACGGCCGGCCACCTCTCCCAGCAGGGCCTGCTCACCGACCTGTCCGCGGAGGTGACGAAGCACGGCTGGGACAAGAAGCTGAGCGCGGGCGTACGCACCACCAGCCAGTACGACGCCAAGGGCGTGATGGGCTCCGGCAAGTGGTTCGGGATACCCAACTACGCCGAGTACACGATGGTGTTCTACAACAAGGACCTCTTCAAGAAGTACGGCATCGCCGAGCCGAAGACGTTCACCGAACTGACCGCGGCCATGGACACGTTCGTCGACAAGGGCGTCACCCCGCTGGCCAACGCGGGCGCCGAGTACGTGGCCCACCAGTACCTCTACCAGCTCGCGCTGTCGAAGGCGGACCGCGCCTGGGTGGACTCGTACCAGCTCTACAAGGGGAAGCCGGACTTCCACGACGCCGCCTGGACGTACGCCGCCGAGACCTTCGCGGACTGGGTGAAGAAGGGCTACATCAGCAAGAAGACCACCAGCGCGAAGGCGGAGGACGCCGGGCTGTCGTTCATGCAGGGCAAGAGCCCGATCCTGTTCTCCGGCAGCTGGTGGTTCGGCCGGTTCGCCGCGGAGAACAAGTTCGACTGGGGCACGTTCCTGTGGCCGGACTCGAATCTGACCCTCGGCTCGGGCGGCAACCTGTGGGTGGTCCCCAAGGGCGCCGAGAACAAGCAACTGGCGTACGACTTCATCGACATCACCATGTCGAAGAAGATCCAGAACCTGCTCGGCAACAAGGGCGGCGTCCCGGTGGCCGCCGACCCCGCCGCCATCACGGACCCGCGGTCCAAGGGCCTCATCGCCAACTTCAACACCCTCTCCGAGCGTGACGGCCTGGCGTTCTACCCGGACTGGCCGGCGCCCGGCTTCTACGACGTCCTCGTCTCCGAGACCCAGAAGCTGATCACCGGGAGCGCGAAGCCGGATGCCTACCTGGACGCGGTGAAGGCGGCGTACGACAAGGGCGTACAGGCCCCATGACGTTCACCGTCGACGAGCGGGGCGGGCGGAGGAGCGCGGTCGTCGAAGCGCGTCACCACGCGAAGAACGCCAGAGGCGACCGACCGCCCCGCGACTCCTACGCCCTCTTCCTGCTTCCCGGCGCCCTCGCCTTCCTCGTGATCGTCGTCGTGCCCTTCCTGATGAACACGGGCGTGAGCTTCACCGAGTGGCAGGGCGTCGGCAGCCCGAAGTGGACCGGGCTCGCCAACTACCGGGAGCTGATGGACGACGCCGAGTTCTGGGCGTCGTTCCGGCACAGCCTGTTCATGGTCGTCGCGATGGCGGTCGTACCGACCGTCCTCGGGCTCGTCCTGGCCGCCGCCCTGTTCGACTTCGTCGGCAAGCACTTCGGCAGCAGGACGGCCGCCGTGCTGCGGGCCTGCTTCTATCTGCCGCAGGTGCTGCCCATCGCGGTCGCGGGCATCGTGTGGAGCTGGATCCTCGCGCCCGAGAACGGCTCGCTGAACGAACTCCTGAAGGCGGTCGGGCTGGGAAGCCTCCAGCAGGACTGGCTCGGCGACCCCGACCTCGCGCTGTACAGCGTCATGGGCGTGATGGTGTGGGTGCAGCTCGGCTTCCCGCTGGTCATCTTCATGGCGGGCCTGCAGCGCGTCGACCCGCAGCTGTACGAGGCCGCCGAACTGGACGGCGCCGGCTGGTGGCGCCGGTTCTGGCACGTCACGCTGCCGCAGATCAGGCCGGAGATCTACGTCGTGCTGCTCTGGTGCACGATCGCCGCGCTCAAGGTGTTCGGCGCGGTGTACGTGCTCACCAAGGGCGGCCCCGGCGGGGCCACCGACGTGCCCTCGTACTTCTCGTTCACCACGTTCTTCGAGAAGACGCAGGTCGGGTACGGCGCCGCGATCTCCACCGTCCTCACCGTGATCGTCCTGCTGCTCGCCGTGGTCGGCCTGAAGCTCCAGACCCGTGCCGAGGACGCCGAACAGGGAGTCGTGCGATGAGCAGCACCGAGCGAGGAGTAGTTGCCTCATGACCGCCCTCCGCCGCTACCCCGTGCTGCTCGCCCTGGTCATCGGGGCCCTGTTCATGGTCCTGCCGTTCCTGATCGTCACCCTCAACGCGGTGAAGTCGCCCGCCGAGTACTCGGCGAACGGCCCGCTGAGCCTGCCCGAGGGCGTCTACCTCGACGGGCTCAAGGACTTCTGGGAACGCGTCGACTTCGGACAGAAGCTCGTCAACTCGGTGATCATCAGCGGGTCCGTCGCCCTCGGGGCCGTCGTCCTCTCCGTCCTCAACGCGTACGCGATCGGCATCGGGCGGATCAAGGGCCGCACCTGGGTCCTCGCCTTCTTCGTGCTGGCGAACATGCTGCCGCAGGAGGCGCTGGTCTACCCGGTCTACTACCTGAGCAAGGAAGCCGGCCTGTACGACACCAGGCTGAGCGTGATCATCGTCTTCACCGTGATCCAGGCCGCGTTCGGCACGTATCTGCTCGCCTCGGTCCTGGGTCAGTTCCCGCGCGAGATCATCGAGGCCGCCCGGATCGACGGCGCGAACAAGTGGCAGGTGCTCTGGCGGATCGTGGTGCCCGTCAGCCGGCCCACCATCGGCGTGCTCCTGGTCTTCTTCTTCATCTGGACCTGGAACGAGTTCCTGCTCCCCCTGGTCATGCTCATCTCGAACGACAACCAGACCGTGTCGGTGGCGCTCGGCGTCCTCCAGGGCCAGCGCCTGATGGACGCCACGATGACGAACGCCGCCGCCCTCCTGGGCGTCCTGCCCGCCATCGTCTTCTTCCTCGTCTTCCAGCGGACGCTCACCCGCGGCATCGCCGTGGGTGCCGTCAAGTAAGGGGTGTGCGCGTGAAGTTCACCGACGGCTACTGGCTGCTGCGCGAGGGCGTGACGGCCGCCCATCCGGTCGAGGTCCTCGACGTGAGCGCCGGATCCGGGGCCCTGGAGATCCACGCGCCGACCCAGCCCATCCGCCACCGCGGCGATCTGCTGAAGGGACCGGTCGTGACGATCGGCGCGCACGCCCCGATGCCCGACGTCATCGGCGTCACGTTCACCCACTTCGAGGGCGAGGAGCCCAGAGGACCGCAGTTCGAGTTGAACAGGCTCGGCAAGGAGGAGTTCCAGGCGCACGCCGAGTACGACGACGACTCCGCCACCCTCACCGCCGGCGCCCTGTCGGTGCGCGTGAGCCGCACCGGCCCCTGGCACGTGGACTTCCTCGCCGACGGCCGCACCCTCACCAGCAGCGGCCCCAAGGGCATGGGCATCATGCGCGACACCGGCAGCGGCGGCCACTACCTGCGCGAGCAGCTGAACCTTGGCGTCGGCACGCATGTCTTCGGGCTGGGCGAGCGGTTCGGGCCGCTGGTGAAGAACGGCCAGGTCGTCGACATGTGGAACGCCGACGGGGGCACGGCCACCGAACAGGCGTACAAGAACGTGCCGTTCTATCTGACGGACGCGGGGTACGGCGTCTTCGTCGACCATCCGGGGCGGGTGTCGTTCGAGGTCGGCTCGGAGGCGGTGTCGCGGGTCCAGTTCAGCGCCGAGACCCAGCAGCTGACGTACTACGTGATCTACGGGCCCACCCCGAAGGACATCATCCGCAAGTACACGGCCCTCACCGGCCGTCCCGCGCTGCCGCCCGCCTGGTCGTTCGGGCTGTGGCTGTCGACGTCCTTCACCACCTCGTACGACGAGGCGACCGTCAGCTCCTTCATCGACGGCATGAAGGAACGCGAACTGCCGCTCTCCGTCTTCCACTTCGACTGCTTCTGGATGCGCGAGTTCAACTGGTGCGACTTCGAGTGGGATCCGCGGGTCTTCCCCGACCCGGAGGGGATGCTGGCCCGCCTCAAGGAGCGCGGGCTGCACATCAGCGTGTGGATCAACCCGTACATCGCGCAGCGCTCCCCGCTCTTCGCGGAGGGCAAGGCGCTCGGGCATCTGCTGCGGCGGCCCGACGGCAGTGTCTGGCAGTGGGACCTGTGGCAACCGGGCATGGCGCTCGTCGACTTCACCAGCCCGGCCGCCCGCGAGTGGTACGCGGCGAAGCTGGAGGCGCTGCTCGCGCAGGGCGTCGACTGCTTCAAGACCGACTTCGGGGAAAGGGTCCCGCTCGACGTGGCGTACGCGGACGGCGGCGACCCCGAGCGGATGCACAACTACTACACGTACCTCTACAACCGGACCGTCTTCGACGTGCTGCGCAAGCACCGCGGGGAGGGCGAGGCGGTCGTCTTCGCCCGCTCGGCGACCGCGGGCAGCCAGAAGTTCCCGGTGCACTGGGGCGGCGACTGCGAGGCCACGTACGCGTCGATGGCCGAGTCGCTGCGCGGCGGACTCTCCCTGGGCCTCTCCGGGTTCGGCTACTGGAGCCATGACATCGGCGGCTTCGAGGGCACCCCGACCCCCGCCCTCTTCAAACGGTGGCTCGCCTTCGGACTCCTGTCCTCGCACAGCCGCCTGCACGGCAGCTCCTCGTACCGCGTGCCGTGGCTCTTCGACGAGGAGTCCGTGGACGTCCTGCGCCTGTTCACCCGCCTGAAGCTGCGCCTCATGCCGTACCTGTACGAGGCCGCCCGCACCGCGCACGCGCAAGGGGTGCCGATGATGCGCGCGATGGTCCTGGAGTTCCCGGACGATCCCGGGTGCGCGCATCTGGAACGGCAGTACATGCTCGGCTCCGACCTGCTGGTCGCGCCGGTGTTCTCCGACGACGGGGACGTGTCGTACTACGTGCCCGAGGGCACCTGGACGCACTTCCTGACCGGGCGGACGGTGACCGGACCGCGCTGGGTGCGCGAGAACCACGGCTTCGCCAGCGTGCCGCTCCTCGTCCGGCCGGGCGCGGTGATCCCGGTGGGTTCCGTCGAGGACCGCCCCGACTATCCGTACGCCGACGGGGTCACCCTCCACGCGTACGGCCTGGCGCGCGGCGCCCAGGTCACGACGGTCGTGGACGGGGTGACCTTCACCGTCGTACGGGAGGGCGACACCCTGCGGGCCTCGTCGAGCGATCCGAGGGCGCCCTGGGCGCTGGCGGCGGGCGGCCGGACCGCGCGGGCGGCGGCCGGGACCGGGTTCCTGTCCCTGGAACTGGAGCAGGAGCAGGAGCCGCGGCGAGAAAACGTCCCGGACCAGGAGCGGGGCTGAGCATGGTGAAGATCACCGATGTGGCCCGGCACGCGGGGGTCTCCCCCAGCACCGTCTCGTACGCGCTGAGCGGCAAGCGGCCGATCTCCGAGGAGACCAGGCAGCGCGTCGAGGACAGCATCCGCGAGCTGGGCTACCGGCCGCACGCGGGCGCCCGCGCCCTCGCGAGCAGCCGGTCGAACGTGCTGGCGCTCGTGGTCCCGCTGCGGGCCGGCATCCATGTGCCGGTCGTCATGCAGTTCGCGGTGTCCGTGGTGACGGCCGCCCGCCGCCACGACCACGACGTGCTGCTGCTCACCCAGGAGGAGGGCGAGGAGGGGCTGCGGCGGGTCGCGGACAGCGCCCTCGTGGACGCGCTGATCGTGATGGACGTCCAGCTCCACGACCGGCGGCTGCCGTTGCTGCGCGCCCTGGACCGGCCGTCGGTCCTCATCGGCTTCCCGGCCGAGCCCGCCGGGCTGACCTGCATCGACCTCGACTTCAAGGCGGCGGGCGAGCTGTGCGTCGAGCATCTGGCGGGGCTCGGCCACCGGGTGATCGGCCTGGTGGGCTCACCGCCGGAGGTGTACGTGCGGGAGACCGGGTTCGCCCAGCGGGTGGTCCAGGGTTTCACCGCCGCGGCCGACCGCAACGGCCTGTCCTCCTCGGTCCACCCGTGCGAGGCGGACCCCGCGGCGGCCCGGCAGGTCGCCGAGCAGCTGTTGCGGGAGCGGCCCGCGCTGACGGGTGTCGTCGTCCACAACGAGCCGGTCCTGGAACCCCTGATCGACGCGTTCGAAGCACTCGGATTACGGGTGCCGGGCGATCTGTCGGTCACCGCGATCTGCCCGGACGAGCTGGCCGGGCGCGTGCGTGTGCCCGTCACCTCCATCGCCATACCGGCCGCCGAGGTGGGCGCCGGATCGGTGGAGCTGCTGATGAAGAAGCTGGGCGGTGCGCCGGTACCGCAGGCCACGCTGCTGCCGCCCCGGCTGACGGTACGGGCGAGCACGCGGCCCCGCCCTTGACCTGTATTCGTGCAAGGCCCTAGTCGAAGGAGCCGTGACATGAAAGGCAAGAGAAGCAGGAGAAGACCGAGAACCGCGCTCGTCCTGGCGCTCACCCTGATCGGCGGCCTCGGCGCCACCGTCCCCGCGGCGGCCGATGCCCCCGCCCACCCCTTCCGCGACCCCCGCCTCCCCGTCGACCGCCGCGTCGACGACCTTCTCTCCCGGCTCACCCTCGACGAGAAGGTCTCCCTGCTCCACCAGTGGCAGCCCGCGATCCCCCGTCTGGGCATCCAGGCGTTCAAGACCGGTACCGAGGCACTGCACGGGGTCGCCTGGCTCGGCGAGGCCACCGTCTTCCCGCAGGCCGTGGGACTGGCCTCGACCTGGGACCCCGCGCTGATCCGCCGGGTCGGCTCGGCGGTCGGCGACGAGACCCGCGGCTTCCAGCAGGAACGCCCGACCGGCTGGGGCCTCAACCTGTGGGCGCCCGTGGTCAACCCGCTGCGGGACCCGCGCTGGGGCCGCAACGAGGAGGGCTACTCGGAGGACCCGTACCTCACGAGTTCGATGGCGACCGCGTACGGCACCGGGCTGACCGGCGGTGATCCCGAGCACCTGAAGACGGCTCCCACGCTCAAGCACTTCCTCGGCAACAACAACGAGGGCGACCGCACGACCACCTCCTCCGACCTGCGCCCACGGGTGCTGAAGGAGTACGAGGAGCAGGCGTTCAGGCCCGCGATCGAGGCGGACGCGGCGACGGGCGTGATGTCCTCGTACAACCTCGTCAACGGCCGCCCCGCCACGGTGAATCCGGCGCTGGACGACGACGTGCGCACCTGGACCTCGCAGGACCTGCTGAACGTGACCGACGCCTACGCGCCCAACAACCTGATCGGCACGGGCAGTCAGAAGTACTACGACACCCTGCCCGAGGGGAACGCGGCGGCGCTGAAGGCGGGCATCGACAGCTTCACCACCGACGACACGAACTCCGTACCGACGACCACGGCGGTCAAGTCGGCGCTGGCGGACGGGCTGTTGAAGGAGTCGGACGTCGACACGGCGGCCGGGTACATCCTCGACATCCGGGTGCGGCTCGGCGAGTTCGACCCGGGCGGCGGGAAGTACGGGTCCATCGACAAGTCGGTCGTGAACAGCCCGGCGCACCAGAAGCTCGCGCGGAAGGCGGCGGCCGACGCGGCGGTCCTGCTGAAGAACGCGGGCGGCGCCCTGCCGCTGAAGGCCTCCGCGAAGGACGTGGCCGTCGTCGGCCCCCTCGCCGACACGCTCTACACCGACTGGTACTCGGGCACCCTCCCGTACGCGGTCACCCCGAAGGCGGGCATCGCCGCGCGGCTCGGCGTCCCCGTGACCGGCAGCGAGGGCGTCGACCGGATCGCGCTGCGGAACACGGCGAGCGGCGCGTACGTCACGGCGGGCACGGACGCCGACGGCGAGGCGCTGAAGGAGAGCGCGGGCGGCGGGACGGCCGCGCAGTTCGACGTGTTCGACTGGGGCGCCGGGATCGTGACCCTGCGCTCGGCCGCGAACGGCAAGTACGTGGGCTACAACTGGTCGAACTTCGTCAACGACCAGGTGCAGCCGAACGGTTGGTTCGTCCAGCAGCAGTTCGCACTGGAGGAGCAGGCCGACGGTACGTGTCTGCTGCGGTACGCGGGCTACGAGACCCGCGAGCCCTGGTGGTCGAACCCGGTCTACCTCGGTCCGGCGGGCCCCGACGGCACCCTCGGCCTGGTCGCGAAGTCCGAGGCCGCGCACTACGCCAAGGACGTCGTCCGCAGCGGCACCGAGGAGGCCGTGGCGGCCGTGCGGGGCAAGGACGCGGCGGTCGTGGTGGTCGGGTCCATGCCCGCGATCAACGGGCGCGAGAACGACGACCGCGAGGACATGGGCCTGGCCCCCTCCCAGGAGGCCCTGGTCGAGGCGGTGCGCGAGGCGAACCCGCACACCGTCGTGGTCGTCGAGAACAGCTATCCGACCACCCTCGGCGCCCTCCAGGAGAAGGTCCCGGCGCTCCTGTGGACCACCCACGCGGGCCAGGAGACCGGCAACGCCCTCGCCGACGTCCTCTTCGGCGACGTCAACCCGGCCGGCCGGCTCACCCAGACCTGGTACCGCTCGGAGGCGGACCTGCCGTCCATCCTGGAGTACGACACCATCAAGTACGACCGCACCTACCAGTACTTCAAGGGCGACCCGCTCTACGCGTTCGGCCACGGACTCTCGTACTCCTCCTTCGAATACGGGCAGTTGAGGCGCGTCGACGGCGGTTACGAGGTCGCGGTGACGAACACCGGCAGCCGCGCCGGCGACGAGGTCGTGCAGCTCTACACCCACCAGCGCGCCTCCCGCGACAAACAGCCCCTCAAGCAGCTGAAGGCCTTCGAACGGGTCTCGCTGAGGCCCGGCGAGACGCGGACGGTGAGGCTGACGCTGCGCGAGAAGGACCTCGCGCACTGGGACGTCACCCGCTCGAAGTGGGTGGTGGAGAGCGGCACGTACGACGTCTTGGTGGGCGCGTCCTCCGAGGACATCCGCTCCCGTACGTCGCTGAAGGCGGCGGGCGAGACGATTCCGGCCCGGGACCTCTCGCGGACCACCCGGGCGGAGAACTTCGACGACTACGAGGGGGTGCGGCTGGTGGACGAGTCCAAGGCGCGCGGCACCGCCGTGGGGGCCTCGCGCGACGGCGCCTGGCTGAAGTTCGCCGACTCCCGGCTGGGCACCGGCGGCGCGAAGTTCGCCGCGCGGGTGGCCGGGGCGGCCGGAAAGGTGGAGGTGCGGCTCGGCTCGCCGTCCGGGACGCTCGTCGGTACGGCGACCGTGTCCGGCACGGGATCCGTGTACGCGTACGCCGAGGTGGGCGCCTCGCTGTCGGCCGCCGCGAAGGGCCGCCAGGAGGTCTATCTGGTGCTGGGGGACGGCATGCGGCTGTCGACGTTCACGATCCGCTGAACGGCGGTGATGCCATGCACGGTCCGGGACACCCGCGGGTGTCCCGGACCGTGGTTCAGCCGCTCAGCACTTCACCGGCTTGCGCCACGAGCACTCCAGGTCCGTGTTCCGCTCGGCCGACCGCGCGCTCGGGTTCGTCGGCTCCACCGTCACGGTCGCGTCCGCCGTGGACCGGGCGAGCGTCACCACGATCGCGTCCTCCAGCGGCTTCACGGACGCGGCCAGGTAGTTGTTGAGCACGATGCTGTAGACGAGTTCACGTCCGTCCGCGTCCTTCACGTACCCGGAGAGCGCGGACGCGCCGGTCAGCGAGCCCGTCTTGCCGACCGCGTTGAGGGCCGCGGGCGTCCCGCACATCCTGGTGCGCAGGGTGCCGCCCACGAAACGTTCGGGGGCGCAGGCGACCGGCAGGGACTTGTACCAGTCGGCGTACCAGGGCTCGGCCCGTACCGCGAGCAGCAGCTTCGCGAACTGCCCGGCGGTGAGGTTGTTCATCCGGGAGAGCCCGGAGCCGTCGACCTGCCGCAGTTTGCCCGTGTCGACGCCGACGCCCTTGAGATAGCCGCTCACGGCGGCGAGCCCGGCGCTCCAGCTGCCTTCGCCGGAGACCTTCAGGCCCATGGTCTTGGTGAGGATCTCGGCGTGCATGTTGTTCGACAGCTTCATGAACGGGATCAGCAGGTCCTTCAGCGGCATGGAGGCGTGCGAGGCGAGCCGCCGTGCCGTCGCGGGCGTGGCACGGCCGAGCCGGGTCGCCCCGGTCACCTTCACCCCGTGCGCGGCGAGCGCGTCCCGGAACACGGCGGCGGCGTACCCGGTGGGCTCCCACACGCTCACCCACTCCTGTGCGCCGGAGCCGCCGACCGGGGTCGTCCCGCTCACGACGATCGTGTTGGTGCCGTGCTCGCGCTCCACGGTGAGGTCGTTCGCCCCGCCCGCGGCGACGGTCGTGGCCCGGACGTCGAAGTCCACGTACTTCGTCCTCGGGGTGACGGTGACCTTGGGTTCGTCCCCGGCGGCGGCGCCCGGTGCGACCTCCACGATCACCGAGCCGGTGTCGTAGTCGGTGTCCGGGGCGACGCTCAGCGCGCTGATCTGCGCCGAGTAGTACGAGGACTCGTCGTCGGCGGCCCAGGCGCGGCCGAGGCGGTTGCCGTCGAAGCGGGTGTCGTCGGCGAGGAGCCGCCCGTCGACGCGGGTCACGCCCGACGCGGCGACCTGTGCGGCCAGGGTGTCGTAGTCGGCGGCCAGGGCGGTCGGGTCGCCGGTGCCGCGCAGATACAGGTCGCCGGTCAGGGTGGAGCCGTTCCGGCGCGCGGTCGTCAGGACGTCCGTCGTGAACGTGTGGTCGGGGCCGAGGATCTCCATCGCCGCCGCCGAGGTGGGCAGTTTGGTGTTGGAGGCGGGCATCAGGCGCGAGGTGGGCGACCGCTGGTACAGCAGGTCGCCGCTCGCGGCCTCGGCGACCACGACGCTCGCCGCCCCGCCCTCCATCCTGCTGTCCCCGAGGATGGTGTCGATGGCCTCCGGCAGCCCGCTGGTGCCCGGGTCGGCTCCGGCGGGCGCGCTCCAGCCGAGCCCGGCCACCAGTACGCCGAGCACCGCGGCCCAGGCCCACGCCCGGCCACGCGGGTGGTGAGATCTCTTGCCTGCTCCGGCTTCCGCGAGTCGTCTCATGCCACAGCAGCATCCATGACGAAGGCCCCGCTGCCTATGGCAGCGGGGCCTTCGCTTCTGGATCTGAACATGGGAAAGTGGAGATGGCGGGAATCGAACCCGCGTCCAACGGTGCAGAATCAGGGCTTCTCCGAGCGCAGTTCGCTTAGATTTTCTCAGCCCCGGAGATCACGCGAACAAGTCTCCGACGGGCTCAGTCACTGTTTGATTTCCCGTCTCACCCCGTGACCGGGCCAGACGGTTTAGTTCCCTTGATTATGCCAGGATCCGGGTCGGGAACACCCCCGGGCTGACACCCATTTAGGGTCCTTCAGTCACTGGTTATTAAGCAGCGAGGGCGAAGGACTGGGAATCGCTCTTGGAATTGGCGATTATTGGTTGCGACATATGGTTAACGAGATCATTGCCGCTTCCTCGGCTCGCTTCCCCTGCTTCGACAGCCGCTGTCGAAACCGATCATCCCCATGTTGTTTTTTCAAAACCCTCCGAAGAGGGCCCTCCGGAGAGGGAGTGTGCACCCGCTGTGAGGTGCGTTCCCATCGTACGTGACCAACGCACGTCGATGCCACTGTATTCCCGGCGGCCGGCCGCCGGCCGCCCACGGGCAGCCCGCTCGCTACTCGCCGCGCTGCTTGCGCTTGACCGCCGCGATCGCCCGGTCCGACTCGCGCCGGTC